>JAGBZQ010000043.1 GCA_017628165.1 Kiritimatiellia bacterium
ATGAATATCAAGCCCTCTGAGACGGCTGCTCTTGTAAAGGCAGTTGCCGAGGCTACCAAGGCCTACACGAATGTTGAGGTCGTCTGCTGCACACCCGCTATCGATATCCCCGCCGCTGTTGCTGCAGCTGAGGGTACGCACGTTGGCATTGGTGCAGAGAACGCCCACTGGGAGGAGAAGGGCGCTTTCACAGGAGAAATCTCCACAGGTATGCTTCTTGACGCTGGTGCAAAGTATGTCATCATCGGCCACTCCGAGCGTCGCCAGTATTTCGGCGAGACGGATGAGACTGTCAACAAGCGTACGCGCGCTGTGATCGCCGCCGGCCTTACCGCTATTGTCTGTGTCGGTGAGACGCTTGAAGAGCGCGAAGCTGGCAAACTCAACGAGGTTATCGAGCGCCAGATGAACGTTGGCCTTAAGGATGTTACCGCTGCTGACTGCGAGAAGCTCGTTATCGCTTATGAGCCTGTTTGGGCGATCGGCACCGGCAAGACTGCTACGCCTGATCAGGCACAGGAAGTCCATGCTCTCATCCGTGAGATTCTCTCCAAGCTCGTCGGCGCAGAGACGGCCGAGACCGTCCGTATCCAGTACGGCGGCTCCATGAAGCCTTCCAATGCTGCTGAGCTTCTTGCCAAGAAGGATATCGACGGCGGCCTTATTGGCGGCGCGGCTCTCAAGGCCGAGGACTTTGCAGGCATCATCGCTGCCGGCAACTAATAAACAGTAGGGTTATGTCTATTAAGCACGTAATCACACTCATGTCGCTCGGCGCCGTCTTGGCGCTGGGCGGCTGCTATCAAGAGCCCGTGAGCGCCGAAAAGAGCGTTCCGCCGGAGCATCGTGTGTATTTAAAGAACCTACGTCTTGAGACATTGAGAGTTCAGGATGTCTATGAGCACGGTAAGGTTTTTGGCGGCGGATGGACAAACCTTTCTTCAATCGTTTCCGAGTTTAAGCCGGAATCGTTGGATTATTTAAATCTTGATCACAATATTCTTACCAATGTTTCTGAGATAGGTGCGTTCAAGTCTCTCAAGTGGCTTAGGCTCAACAATAATCGCCTCTTTGAACTTCCTGATCTTTCGGCGTTGGCTGCCTCACTCAAAAGAATCTATTTGAGCGGCAACCGCTTTACGGAAGTTCCCGAGGCTCTCAGCGTTCTTAAAAATCTTACAGATATAGACCTTTCCGGAAATCCTATATCACAAATCCCCGAGTGGCTCTCCCAAATGGAGAACTTGGAGCATCTTTCCTTTTCACGCACAAAAATAAAGTCTCTTCCTGAGGATCTTTCAAAGTGGACATCGCTTCGCACGCTTCAGCTCGGCGAGCTTGAGGACCTTGCAAAGGACGAGATGGAAAGAATCCGTAAGGCTCTTCCCCGTACGGCCGTTGTGTTTTAATGGCCGCGCCATTTGCAGTTTCAAAGCGGATTGAAGAGCTCTCTACGGAAAAGCCGGCGAAGCTTCTTTTGAAATATTCATGGCCTGCACTCGTGGCCATGACTCTTAATTCCCTTTATACGGTTGTCGACCGTGCATTTATAGGTCACGGATGCGGTGTCGATGCTACTGCTGGGCTTACGCTTGCTATGCCGCTTATGATGCTTTTCGGTGCCTTTGGAGTGCTTGTCGGGGCGGGGCACGCGGCAGTTCTTTCAATCAAGTTGGGTGCGGGAGATAGAGTTTCCTGCGAAAAGCTTCTCGGGCAGCTCGTTTCTTTCAAGCTTCTTCTTTTTTTGCTTCTAATGCCGCTTGTTTACTTGAATCTCGATACGATTCTCTTGTGGTGCGGTGCCGAGAGTCTCAGTTTAGGTGCTGCTGAAGCCGCGAGAAAGTATTTGAAGCTTGTTCTTTTTTCGAATCTTTTTTCTCATCTCGCATTTGGACTTTCTGCGATGCTGCGTGCGGAGGGCGGAGCGATTCGTTCAATGAATTGCATGATAGTGGGTTTTGGGCTTAATCTTGCCTTGGATCCGATTCTGATTTTCGGCTGCGGCATGGGCATAGAGGGCGCGGCATGGGCTACGAACATAGCCATGTTCTTGAGTTTTCTTTGGGCACTTGGTTATTATCGGCGAGGTGAAAGCGTAATTCGCTTGAGGATTAGGCGTCTTGGGTTTTATCCGAAGCTTGCATTCAGGGCGCTCGGCATTGGTCTTTCGCCTTTTCTTCAACATTTGATGAGTTCTGTCATCGCGTTTTCGCTTCAGTACGCTTTTGTGAAGTGGATGCCTGACGAGGGTGCTCGTACGGCGCGCCTTGCATCGCTTGGTGTTTTTCAGAGCGCACTTATTCTTGTTTTTATGCCGATGCTCGGCGCCCAGCAGGGTATCCAGCCGATTCTCGGCTACAACTGGGGAGCGAGGAATTTCGGGCGAGTTCTTCAGACGCTCAAGACAGCCCTTGCAGTTACGGCCGTGATTGCGTTTTTTGCATTTGTGATTCAGGTGGTTCCTCCGTTTAACACTTGGATGGCGTCGATATTCATTACCGCTAAGCGTGCTGATGTCGTTGCCATTGCCGCTAACGATCTTCAGATATCAAACTCCATGATATGGTGCATTTTTGCCAATGTTGTGGCCACTACGTATTTTCAGTCCATCGGAAAGCCGGCAGTAGCAATATTTCTTTCCATGCTCCGTCAAGGGTTATGCCTTTTGCCGGTAATATGGATTTTGCCGTATTTTATGGAGGATAAGGCGCTTGCGATATGGCTTTCAATGCCAATATCTGATCTTGTTTGCAATGCTGTGACGCTTATCCCGCTTTTTAGCCATGCGAATTTCATTAGAAAGCTCAGTCAACATGTCCGGTAACGGCCGGAGCGAATTATGTTAAAATACTTTTATGCTCGATATCAGAAGTTGTTTCAAATAAGAAGATTTGGTATATTTCAAATAAGAAGATTTGGTATAATATTATGACTTATGTGGAACTATTCGGACAAAATGATGGATCACTTCCGGAATCCCCGGAATGTTGGCAAAATAGAAAATCCCGACGGCAGCGCTACGGTAGGCTCGCTTGCGTGCGGGGATGCTCTCAAATTTCAGTTTAAGCTCGGCTCAGACGGCAGGATTGCCGAAGCAAAATTCCAGACGTTTGGCTGCGCAAGCGCCATTGCTTCGAGTTCGGCTTTGACGGAGATGGTAATCGGAAAAACTCTTGAAGAGGCCAAGATGATTACCAATCAGGAGATAGCAGATTATTTAGGTGGCCTTCCTCCGCAGAAGATGCACTGCTCTGTCATGGGGCGTGAAGCGATGGAGGCCGCAATCAAGAATTATGAGACGGGCGAGAATGCAGATCGCAATCTTGAGGAGAGCGTCCTTTGCTCTTGCTATAACGTCTCTGAGAATGAAGTTCGCCGCGTCATTACGGAAAATCAGCTCACAAGCGTCGAGGAAGTGGTGAACTTCACCAAAGCTGGCGGCGGGTGTGGGCGCTGTAGGGGCGAGATTCAGAAGATTATCGATGAAATCGTAAAGCGCTGAGGGAGTATGCCTAATAAGATGAAACTTGGGTTTGACAACGACAAATACGTCCGCGAGCAGACAAAGGAGATCCGCAAGCGTGCCGCAGAGTACGGCAAGCTTTATCTCGAATTCGGCGGCAAGCTGATGAATGACAATCACGCCGCGCGTTGCCTTCCCGGATATGATCCAAATGTTAAGCTTAGGCTTCTCCAGAGCCTTGGCGATCAGGCAGAGCTCGTTCTTTGCATTTATGCAGGCGATATCGAGCAAAAGAAGCGCCGTGCCGATTACGGGACTACCTATGAGGAGGAGACGCTCAATCTTATCAATGCGATGAAGGAGTTCGGCATCTCCGTAAGGGGGGTTGCCATCACGCGCTTTGACGGCCATCCGGCCACGAGGGCGTTCGCCAAGACTCTTGAGGACGCCGGCATATCGGTGTTTTACCATTATCCAATCCAGGGCTATCCGAATGATTTAGATACCATCGTGAGCGATTCCGGCTACGGGCGCAACGACTACATCCCCACGGATAAGCCAATAGTCGTGGTTACTGGTCCCGGTCCCGGTTCTGGTAAGTTCGCTACCTGTCTTACGATGCTTTATCATGAGGTCAAGCGCGGCAAAACTGCGGGCTACGCCAAGTTCGAGACGTTCCCCGTCTGGAACCTTCCGCTCATGCACCCTTTAAATGTGGCGTATGAAGCGGCTACGCTTGAGCTCAGGGATGAGAATCAGATCGATCCTCACCATTTCCTCGCCTACGGTGAGATTCGCGTCAACTATAATCGCGATGTGGAGGGCTATCCCATTCTTCGTGAGATTTGGGAGCGCATGATGGGCGGGGAGTGTCCCTACAAGTCGCCCACGGACATGGGCGTCAACCGCATAGCGAGCGGAATTGTGAACGATGTGGTTGTGCGCGCCGCGTGTCGTGAGGAATGTGTGCGCCGTTACAGCCGTGTAAAAGCTGATTTTGATGCAGGTATCGTAGGGACAGATATGCTTGCTCGCGCGTTGACGGTTATGGCGCGCGCTGATTGATGATAGGAGGTGAAATGCCGCCATGAATGTTGTAAGTCTTGTTGGTCGCCCGAATACGGGCAAGAGTGCGCTCTTTAACCGTATAGCGAAAAAGCGTGTAGCCATCGTGTTCGATCAGCCTGGCGTCACGCGTGATCGGGTCACGCGCGAGGTGGAGGCTCTCGGGCGGCGCTTCATGCTTGTGGACACGGGTGGAATAGCTTTTGACAAGCGCGTCACGCGCGATCCTTTGGATGACGAGACCCGCTCTCAGGCGGCACTCGCCGTAGAGGATTCGGCTGTATGCGTGATTGTTGTGGATGTCCGCGAGGGTGTCACGCCGCTTGACGCGGAGGTCATCAAGCGCGTGCGCGAGTCTGGAGTGCCATGTGTCATCGCGGCAAATAAGTGCGATACGCCCGACGAGGATTTTAAAGCTCACGAGTTCGACAGGTTTGGTCTTGAGGTGTTTCCTCTTTCGGCTGAGCATTCGCGCGGGGTGGATGCGCTCGTCACTCGCATCGTCGGTGCGCTCCCGCAGGTGGACGAGGCGGAAATGGCCGCCAGAAAACCGCTTCGCGTTGCGATCGTAGGGCGTCCGAATGCGGGCAAGAGCTCGTACGTGAATCGTCTTCTCAAAGCGCCACGCGTAATTGTTTCCGATATTCCCGGGACTACCCGTGACGCTATTGAGGTGCCGTTTACCATAGGGACAGGGCCGGAGGCGCGCCGTTATATGCTTGTGGATACGGCGGGTATGAAGCCTCATACGAAAATGTCCAAGACATCTGTGGACAACTTTTCGCTTTTCCGCGCCGAGCAGGCGATTGAAGAGGCGGATGTTGTTCTTCTGGTTATGGATCCCGTTATGGGGCCGACTCTACAGGACAAGCGCATTGCAGGCAAGATTCTTGATGCACACAGAAGCTGCGTGGTTTTGATGAACAAGTGGGATCTTGCGCAGGAGCAGGGCATTACGGAAACGAAGGCCACAGAGGCGCTTCGCTCAATGATGCCGTTTTTGAATTTCGCTCCGGTAGTCTACTGTTCAAACAAGTCGGGCTACAATATCCGCCGTACAGTGGAGGCGATCGACCGCGCCGCCGCGTCTGCCTGCGAAAAGATTCCTACCGGAATGCTCAACAATGCCATCGTCAAGGCCGCCAAGCGCACGCTTTCGCCTATGATGAACGGTAAGCGCCTTAAAATTTATTACGCGCTTCAGGTTTCCACGAATCCTCAGACGATACGTCTTTTCGTCAACAATCCCAAGCTTGTGACGCCCGCGTACATGAGCTACATCGAAAAGAACATTCGTGCGCGCTTTGGTCTTGAGGGCGCACCCTTGAGGCTCTTTCTTAAGGCTCGCACCCGCAAGGGCGAGTAGTTTTAAATTTTGATATAATATTCAAATATGAAAAAAAGTGAAATGAGATCTGGCGCGAAGGCGTTGGTAGAATCGCTTGAAAAGGCTGGCGTTGATGTTCTCTTCGGGTATCCGGGAGGTGCCGTCCTTGATGTATTTGATTGTCTTACAGACGCCAAGTTCCCGTTTGTGCTCGGCCGCCATGAGCAGGGGTGTATCCACATGGCAGACGGATACGCGCGCTCCACCGGCAAGCCCGGCGTGTGTCTCGTGACGTCAGGCCCCGGAGCCACCAATACGATTTCCGGTCTCGCCACGGCTAATATTGACGGTGTCCCGCTTGTTCTTATCACCGGGCAGGTGGCTCTCTCGCTCATCGGAACGGATGCGTTTCAGGAGGCCGACACGACGGGTATTACGCGCGCGGTGTGCAAGCATAACTTCCTCGTTCATTCTGCTGATGAAATTCCCGAGACGGTCGCGCAGGCGTTCTATATTGCTACGCACGGAAAGCCGGGCCCAGTGGTGATCGATATTCCGAAAAACTGCCAGCAGGCTCTTACTTCGCAGCAGTATCCGGAGCGCGTTTCGCTTCGCGCTTACCATCCCGAATCGGCCGCCACGACGACGCAGCTCAACAAGCTCGCCAAGATGATCAACGAGGCGAAGCGCCCGGTGATTTATGCCGGTGGCGGCGTTATCGCGTCTGGAGCGGCTAAGGATGTTGCCATTCTCGCGCACAAGGCCGAGATTCCCGTGGCTACGACGCTCATGGGGCTCGGGTCGTTTGACGAGCGCGATGCGCTGTCTCTTAGGCTCGCCGGAATGCATGGTACACCTGCCGCGAACTGGGCGATCAACGAAGCGGATCTCATCATCGCTCTTGGAGTTCGCTTTTCGGATCGCGTCACCGGCAAGATTTCAAAATATGCGCCCAAGGCGAAGATTGTCCACGTAGATTGTGACCCGTCATCCATCGGCAAGAACGTCGAGGTTGATCTCGGAATCGTCGCTGATGTCAAGGATGTTCTTACGACGGTAGGCTCGCGCATCAAGACGGCCAAGCATACTGAATGGCTGGATACGATTGTCAAGTGGCAGAAGTCCCATCCTGTGGCATACAAGAAGATGCATGAGGGTGTTATTATGCCGCAGTCTGTCGTTGAGGCGATTGACAAGGCCACGGACGGAAAGGCGGTTGTTGTGACTGACGTGGGGCAGAACCAGATGTGGGCGGCGCAGTATTTCCGCCATCGCCTGCCGCGTCACTTCCTTACTTCAGGCGGCATGGGGACGATGGGATTTGGCATTCCCGCGGCGATAGGCGCGGCGTTTGCTCGTCCTGATCATCACACCGTCGCAGTCTGCGGTGACGGCGGAGCGCAGATGACGTTTGAGGAGGTGGTAGTGGCCGTTGAGCATAAACTGCCCGTCACATTCATTGTCATCAATAACGGCTGTCTCGGAATGGTGCGTCAGTGGCAGGAGCTTTTCTATGCCAAGAACTACTCCGGTTCAATTCTTAGCGTAAAGAACCGTCCGAAAAACGAAAATATCGAAGGCGATCTCAAATACGATTATCTCCCTGATATTGTGAAGCTCGCCGAAGCGCATGGTGCGAAGGCATACCGCGTAATCGATCCGGCCAAGCTTGAGACCACTATCGCAAAAGCCGTTAAGTCCGGCGTTACTTCCCTTGTTGAGGTGATTGTCGAGCCGCGCGCGAACGTTTATCCCATGATCCCGGCGGGTAAGCCCGTCTCCGACATGGTTTTCTGCTGAGAAAAAGCCGAGACGAAGGAGTTACGATCATGAGTGAACAGATTCACAGACTCAACTGCTACGTGGAGAACAAGCCAGGAGTTCTTGCGCGGATCGTCGGCCTCATTTCAGGGCGTGGATACAACATCCAGACGCTGAACGTGGGGCCCACCGAGGATGGTTCGGTTTCAAGGATGAAGATTGATATTCTCGGTACAGCCAAGGTTGTCGAGCAGATTATCCATCAGCTTCGCAACCAGGTGAATGTCATAGAGGTCACGAGCCGCAAGATGTGAGGCTTGAATTCTGCGGGATCCCCCCGAAGAGGATTTGCGTTTCCGAGGGGGTTTTGCTATAATTTCCATTGTGAAAAAATCATCGCGAAAAATAAAATACGGCCGGATATTGCTTAACTTATCCGGGGAGGTCCTTGGAAACAGGGAAACGGGCGAGTGCATCGACCCGA
>JAGBZQ010000044.1 GCA_017628165.1 Kiritimatiellia bacterium
ATCGAACAACAATGTCTCTATAAATAATATCGTTAAAAAGTTCTGTTAACACTTGCCTATTCTCACTTTCAACATACGCCGGAAACCCTCCAACTCGCAAATAATCCATAAAACTTGCAGCCGTATTCGGAAAATTTTTAAATCTCAAAAATTCAGAATAACTAAACGGATTAAGATGAAAATCAAGATGTCGACCCGTCAATTTTGTACCAAGTTCTCGAGATAACATCTTAGCATTTGATCCAGTAACAAAAACTTGAAGACCTTGATTTAGCAACCCATTAACAAAGAGCTCCCATCCATCAATATCCTGAATCTCGTCCAGGACCACAGCCTCCGCTTTGCGTTCCAATAAAATCTTTCCAAGAATAAGAAAGTCTTGGGAACTAAAATTCATCAAACGTAAATCATCAAATAAAACAGACACAACCTTAACCTTAAGACCATGCGTCCATTGTCTAAGCAATGTAGACTTACCTGAGCGACGCACACCCGTCACAATTGTTGCAAAATGCTTTTGAAATGGCAATGCTTTTAAATCATCACGTGGCATACCTAACTCAAGTAATGATTCTTTAGCCTGCTCATCTATTGCATACTCTATTTCAGTGCGTGTCATACTCACTCCTATCATTTTAATACACGCATTATACCATATTTACTCATCAATAGCATATTTATTTTATTGACAAGTAAATAAAAGCGCGGCGATTGATGAACCCGGTTCGTGCATATTCTCATTGTTTTTTCAGAAACAAAAGAGTAGAATATTGCCCAATTTAATTTCCACACCCATTTAGACATATTTTATGTTCCTTCTTGAAACGATTTTCACTATTCCTATTATAACAGTCGGGCTCGCGGCGGCTATCCACGCCACAGCCTATATTCATGGAGAAGAGCGCCGACACTTCCCCCGTTTCTGGGGGTTTTTCATTTCTACGATCCTCTCGATGGCCGCCGTCATATTAGCCGGTATCTTCGTTGCTGAATGTGAACTACCGCTTCTTGTAGCCTGGGAGGCGATGGCTCTCTCGTCGGCAGGGCTTGTAGCTTTTGACTCCACAAAAAAAAGCGTTCGAAAGGCCACCTGGATTTATCTCCTCGCCTGCCATGCGGGCGTTGCCGCGCTTCTTCTGACGTTCAAGCTCAACTGCTCCGCTACATGGACGGCGGCCTTCTTCCTCGCTGTCATCGGATTTGGCCTTAAGATTGGATTTCCGCCATTCCACTCCTGGCTCCCGGAAGCGCATCCAGCCGCACCTGCGCCCGCCTCCGCCGTAATGTCGGGCGCGATGATCCCCCTTGGATTTTACGGGCTCCTGAAATTCCTCAGCATCCACCCCATGACACTCACCCCAAACTTTGAAACCGTGGGGTGGACGCTCCTTGCCATCGGAGCTGTTGGAGCCGTTGGCGGCATCCTCTTTGCCGTCGCGCAGACCAACTTGAAAAAACTCCTCGCCTTCTCATCCGTCGAAAATATGGGCATCGTTGCCATAGGACTTGGAATCGGCTTTCTTACTCTATCTGACTCCAATTGCTCTGAAAAAATCCATATAGCCGGCCTCTGCTTCGGCGGAGCGCTCGTCCATGTTCTCAACCACGCGTTTCTCAAGGGTGCGCTATTCCTCGGTGCAGGCTCAATCCTCCGCCAGACAGGCACGCTCGATCTCGACAAAATGGGCGGGCTCATGCGCCGCATGCCGTTTACGGGGGCTCTCTTCACACTGAACGCTATCGGCCTAGCGGGGATGCCGCCTTTCAATGGCTTTATCGGGGAGCTCGCCATCTACATCAGTGCCTTCGCCATGATCGCCACAGGAGACACTACTCTTGTCGTAGCGGGGTTCGTGGCCGCCATCGCGCTCGCCCTCTCAGGCGGTCTTGCCGTAGCGGCTTACGCCAAGGCAATCGGCGGCGCATTTTTAGGATTACCGCGCACGGCTAAAGCGGCAGAAGCAGCTGAAACACCGCGCAGAATGTGGATTGCGATGACTATTCTCACGATCCTTTCCGTAGCAATGATTCCCGCTTCCATCTGCTTTCTCCGCTACTATGCAAACGCCTATGCCACCGACGCTCTCACGGGTGCAGCAATTGCAGGCGGCGCACTCGTGGCTCTTGCGGTCGCTCTGATCCTCGTAAGACGCTTTACCTGTCCGCGCGGCGGCATCGTCACAAAGTCTCCCACTTGGGACTGCGGCTATCATGCGCCCACCGCCCGCATGACCTATACCGCAACAGCCATCACACAACCGCTGGTGGACTTCTTCCGCAAGTTCCTTCGCACACGCAAATATATCATTCCGTTCAAGGGCGCGCCTGAAGACCCCACTGACGCTGCCATCGCCACAGAAACGGACGACATCGCGCTCTCATCATTCTGGAGGCCGGCATTCACATATATCGCGCGCCTCTTCCAGCGCGCACACCTCCTGCAAAACGGATCGCTCCACCTTTACATTCTCATCGTCATTCTGGCGGTTTTAACTCTCCTCGCATTTGCTCTCGCATCATGAATATCATAAGCATAATCGCAGCGACGCTTTTGGCCCCGCTCTTCATCGGAATCACAAACCAAACGAAAGCCTTTTTCGCCGGCCGCAAAGGCCCTGGGCTTTTCCGCCTCTATGCAGACTTAGCGAAGCTCATCAGAAAATCCTGCCCGCGTCCCGAGCATTCCACTTGGATCTTCGCTTCAGCACAGCCAATAGCGCTCGCTTCAGTTCTTACAGCGGCAATCGTCTTTCCATGGAACGGCCCGGCATCATCATCGCTATCCCTCTCGGCATCTGCAGCCCTATTCTTTTATCTCCTCGGAACAGGGCGCATCTTCACGCTTCTCGCTTCGCTTGACGCAGGAAGCGCCTTTGAAGGAATGGGATCATCGAGAGAAGTGCAGTTCTCCACATTCCTTGAGCCGATCATTTTTATTGTCATCGGATTTCTCGTCCTTTTCTCCGGCGGCACTTCGCTTGCCTCTCTTCTCTCTGGAGCAAGCACGGCCGCATGGACGGACAACGCGGTTCCCATTGCGCTTGCCGCGCTTGCCTTCTATGTGGTGTTTCTCTCCGAAAACTGCCGTGTGCCGTTCGACGATCCCGAAACACATCTGGAGCTTACGATGATCCATGAGGCGATGCTTCTCGATACGGCCGGAGCCGACCTTGCATTCGCTCTCTACGGCTCTGCCCTGAAGTTCGAACTTACGGCAGCATTCCTAGCGATGATGATTCTCCCTCGGTTCGACTCCTCGATAATCCGTCTTCTCGCCGTCTTCGGGGCAGTTGCAGCAATCGCCATCATCACCGGCATAGTCGAATCCACGATGGCGCGCTTGCGCTTTCTCAAATCTCCCCTCGCACTAATCGGCGCGGCTCTCATCGCCTCTCTTGCCATCTTCTTCGCTCTCTACAGGTAAAACATCATGCTGACATTTTCTGAAATAATCCTTGCGCTCTTCCTCCTTGCGAATCTTGCATTGGCTGGCTCCGGGCGCCTTACGCACGCCATCCGACTCGTAGCCGCCCAGGGCATAGCGGTGGGAGCCCTCCCGCTTCTTCTCTGGGACTGGCAGAGCGCTGGCATTCCGGAATGCCGCCTCTTCATCATCGCAGCGGTCAATGCACTCGTCAAAGGCGTTGCCATGCCGATGCTCCTTGGCTATGCCGTTCGCAAGATCAACACAAAGCGCGAGCTTGAGCCTATCATTTCGTTCACACTCTCACGACTTATTGTATTCGCAATGATCATCGGCAGTTTCGCTATCGCAGCTCGACTCCACATCCATGAGACGGTTGCATCCGAGCTTGCAGTCCCTGTGGCATTCACAACTATGGGGACAGGCCTTCTTCTCATTGCCGCGCGCAAAAAGGCCGTCACGCAAGTTCTTGGATTTCTCGTCCTTGAAAACGGCATCTCCGTGTTCGGATCCGGACTTCTCATCGAGCATGGTATAATCGTTGAGCTTGGAATCCTCCTTGATATCTTTGCGCTTGCCTTTATCCTCGGCATCACAATCTTCCAGATCAAGAGAACATTCTCATCCACCGATACCGACAAACTCAACAATCTTGGGGACACGCACCTCATGCATCCGCAGCGCCATCACCACCGCACTCACGCATAAGCCATGGAAACGAATCTCAAACACCTCCTTCTTGTTCTGACGCCGGTTCTCTTCCTTCTGAACCTCGTGCACAGCTTTTTCTACCTTCCGCATTCTGACCGCACGGAAGGCTCACACCATATTCCGCACTGGCTCTACTACACGCTGATGACGGCGTTTTTCGGTGCGATGATGTTTGCGCTTACAGCCTCGTCTTTGCCTCTGATGTGGGTGGCTGTTGAGCTTACAACTCTCGTCTCTGCACCGCTCATCGCATATCGCCGTGAAAAAGGCAGCCTTGAAGCAATGTGGAAATACCTTCTGATCTGCTCTATCGGAATCAGCCTTGCGCTCTTCGGCACGATGCTCGTTCTCCACGCCGAAACCACCCGCAGCGTTCGCTGGTATATGGCAGGATTCGCATTCATCCTCGCCGGATACGGCACGAAGACAGGCCTCGCGCCATTCCACTCATGGCTCCCTGACGCCCATTCCGAGGCGCCATCCCCCGTATCCGCGCTTTTATCCGGCGCCCTCCTAAACTGCTCGCTCTTCGCGATTGTCCGCTTCCGAGAAATCATGCCGCCGGAGGCCAATCACTTCTGCGATACGGCAATGATTGCGCTCGGCCTTCTGTCAGTCGCCACGGCCGCCGTTTTCATGGTTCGCCAGACTGACTTCAAGCGTCTTCTTGCATACTCATCAGTTGAGCACATGGGGCTGGCGATAATTTTTTACGCCATTCTCTGCATGACACCTGCAAATGTCCCTCATATGGAGTTTTTGGCAATAGCGTTCCTTGTTCATATCGCGTCACACTCGCTTATTAAGACGGCTCTCTTTGCGATCGCAGGCAATCTTCTTCTCGCATTCCGCACACGCGCAATTTCCGTAGTCCATGGGCTTCAGGTATCGATGAAGGGCCACTCATGGCTTTGGCTCGCAGGAATCCTCCTTATCTGCGGAATGCCGCCCTCTCCGCTCTTCTTCACTGAGTACGCGCTTGTGATGGCCGCGTCCCTCCCTGTAGCATCAGGACTTCTCATTTTTCTTTTCATCGTCTTTGCCGCAATGATGAAGGCCGCACTCTCGATGACAATGGGAAAACCCCTCGCAATGCCAGAGAAGCTCCCAAAGGCTCTCGGCGCAATGCCTGCATGTGCGATCACGCTTCTTTTCACAGCGATTATCATGATGCTCTTTGCATAACAAAAGGAGAATCAGATGACAGAGTTTAAAACATTTCCCAACGAGGAATCCCTCTGCGAATATTTCTCATCGCTTGGCGGCTGGACAGATCCCGAAAAGGTGGTTCCGCTCAAAGGCGCAAGCGCACACGAAGTTGCAGTAGGCCCCGTCCATGCGGGCGTCATCGAGCCAGGACACTTTCGCTTCCAATGCATGGGCGAGAACGTTTACAACCTCCAGATTTTTCTAGGCTACCAGCACCGCGGGGTGGAGGATGAGATCGTCCGCGCCGACGGCATGATTGCGCGTCAAATCGCGCTTGCCGAAACTTGCGCGGGTGACACTTCAGCGGCGGCAGCAGCGGCCTTCTCCGAAATTATGGAGCGCGCATTCCCCGCTCGCTTTCCCGAGCCCGCGCCGAAAGAACTCGCGCTGAGAAGCCTTCTTATAGAGCTTGAGCGCGTGGCCAACCATGTAGGTGATCTCGGCGCTCTTGCAGGCGATGTGGCATTTCTCCAGACCCAGGCTTTTTGCGGAAGAATCCGCGGCGAATACCTCAACATGACTGCGCATCTCGCAGGCAACAGATTCGGCCGCGGTGCGATTGTCCCCGGCGGCTTACGCGTCACGCTCAGCGAAGAGAAGGCGCAAGAGCTCAAGAACTGGATCAAGCGCATCAAGCCCGAGTTAGATCGCGCTCTAAAGCTCATGTTCGACAACCACACCGTCTGCGACCGCTTTGACGGGACAGGCACCGTCTCCAAAGAGACAGCCCGCGCAATCGGCCTTGTGGGAGTCTCCCGGCGCGCGTCGGAGGATTTCAACGGCGATGTCATGGCGCGCGCACTTGTGCGCAGAATTGAGATTGAGGAGGCCCACGCAAAGATCGCAGCGCTCCTTGCGGGCGAGCACCCCTGTCGGGGTGAGGCGCGGCATGAAGAAAAGAGCGGCGAGTTCTTTGCCGTCACCTCCACCGTGCCCGCCTGGCGCGGACCCCTTGTCCATGCAGCGGCGTTCACACGCGATGGAAAGATGATCAAATACAAAATCATTGATCCGTCTTCCCACAACTGGCATGGACTTGCATGGGCCTTAAGGGGCGAGCAGATATCCAACTTCCCGATTTGCAACAAATCTTTCAATCTCTCCTATTGCGGAGTAGACAGATAAGGCGGTATAAAATGATCAAAGCTCTTTTAGCAAGACTCAAAGAAGGCTGCAGGACAGGCGCGTTTCCGCCTGCGGCACCATCGCTTCCGCCTGAATTCCGCGGACGCCCAGTAATCGATGCAGACACCACAGAGGAGGATGTGAGGAAAATGAAAGCCGTCTGCCCGGTAGAGCATGCGCTTGCCTTTTCCAACGGCATCGCCTCTATAGACATGGGGCGATGCATTTTCTGCGGCAGATGCGCCGAAGCGTCCCCAAAAATCCGCTTCACGAAGGAATACCGCCTCGGTGTGTTTCGCCGCGAGGATCTCATCGTCAAGGCGGGAGAAAAAGATTACACGCCGCCACGGCAGACAGACAGAGAGGCGCGCGCGCTCAAGGGCTCTCTTCATTTGCGCGAAGTCTCAGCTGGAGGATGCGCGGCTTGTGAGCTTGATGCGAATGTCCTCGGGACGCCAGCCTGGGATATGGCGAGATTCGGCATCCGTTTTGCTGCCTCTCCGCGTCATGCTGACGCAATTTATTTAACCGGCCCTGTTTCGGCAAACATGCAAACGGCGCTTGACAAGACTTACGCCGCGATGCCCGAGCCGAAGTTCCTTATCGCTGCAGGAGCCTGCGCGATCTCGGGAGGGCTCTACACGCAAGGAAATCTTCCAGCCGAACCTGCACTCTTCATTCCCGGATGCCCGCCGCATCCAGCCACAACACTCGAAGCTCTTCTGCGCTTTACCAGCTGACAAGAGCCTCCTTCTTCTCATTCATTGAAAACAATCCGCCCGGTATATTTCTTTTATAGGCCGCCCGACTTATTTGGCGTGAGAATGCAAAAATGCCGTTGCGTCGGCCATCGCCAATTCAGTCAGGGCCGAAAGACACCAGTTTTGCATGAAATTGTGATTGCTCTTCTCCGATCCGCCTGGAGAGAATATCGGAATCGGCCCCCATACATATGATTCATACTTCTGCGTATAATCTTTAAAAAGAACAACCTTTCCTGTGGCGACATCATATATCTTCATCCGAGCAGACCAGGTTTGAACACCATAATCTGCCGTAAAAAGCGAAAACAGCGTCCACGCCAACATCGCAGCACTTTCGGAATTAGAAACAAACGGACCTGAAAATGAAACGTCAATCCTGTATTTCGGAGCTGCATTGTTTAGCGTAAAGCCGCATTTCTCGAGAACGTCTACTGCGCGATCTATGTAGATGGTCGTATTCTCAACTTGCGGAACATAAGTTTCCCTGGCGATGGTTGCCGTATGATAACACCTTCTGTGACGACCGCGAAAAACCGGCATGTGGATGGTTTCGTAACCATAAACCGGGAGATAAGACGTCACAGAAGCCTCAAATCCCGAAAGCTGCACGGAGAGATCCTTGCCTGCTCCAACTGAAGATTGGACAACATCAGGGAAAGGCGTTTCCGAAACCGTAAAACAACCAGTAAGCAAAACGGCGCAAGCCGCACTTATAATTGTATTTTTATTCATGCCGGTATTACCTCCTTTCCGAAAGGTTTAATAAAAGATCCCACATTGCCGTAGCACAGAACCCCCGGGACCCGCCCTTCCAAGTCGGGGCTGACGCCCCATTTCAAAATGTCGGCCGAAGAAATATCTGCTTAATCCGCGTGCAACACAGGACCCACGCTCTTTTGTCAACTCTCGCGCACCTCTATACCGTCTGCCACCTTAAGCGCTTCCACAATCTGACGGAACGCAGCACCTACCTCCTCATCGGTGAGCGTCTTCTCCGCCGACCGAAACTCAAGCGCATACGCAAGTGAACGCGCAGACTTCATGTCCTTGGACTTGAAAATATCAAAGAGAGTAATCTTCGTAAGCGCCTTACCTCCGTTGCGCCTGATAAGATTCTCAATATCCGCATTGGAAACCGTGTTCGCCGCAACAATCGCAACATCACGCTTGACAAGCGGGAACTGCGGCACAGGCGAGATTCGACCTACCGCATCAACGCGCTTCAAAAGAGGCTTCAAGTCGATTTCGCAAAGCGCCATCTGCGTCGTAAGCCGGAAAGGGTGACGCATCTTGGCGGAAAGCGCCCCCATCACACCGATCGCACGGCCGTTGAGCTTAACCTCAAGCGCGGCGCCTGACGCGAATGCGGGATGCTGCGAAGAGACAAACTCAAGCTTGCCAGCGTGAAGCTTTGCGAGAAGAATCTCAACAGCTCCCTTAAGCCAAAGAACCGCCTCCTCCTCGGTGACGCCCGCTCTGCGGCGAAGCTGCTCACGGCCGACGGGGCCGTAGAAACCAAGCGCAAGGCGCTCACTCTCAGAGGGAACTCCGCCATCATTGGAAAACACCTTGCCCATCTCAAAAAGCATCGCACTTTCAATCTGGCGCGACGCATTGCGCCCAAGAGAACCCATCATCTGCGGCAGAAGACTATCACGCATGACCCCGTATTCGGCAGAAACCGGATCTGGAATCACAAGGCGCTTATCACGGCCACGCGTATCAAAATCATCAAGCTCGCGCGCGGAAAGGAACGAATAATGCATCGCCTCGGTAAACCCGAGAGAAAGGCAGAGGTCGCGAACGCGCCCTTTAGCCTTGAACGGAGCATCTGAGAGATTCGAAATCGAAGGGGCGGACGGCATCGCATCGGGAATATTGTCAAGCCCATACATTCGCGCCACCTCTTCAACGAGATCCGCCTCAAGGCTGAGATCGTACCTCCAGCTCGGAACCGCAAATGCCACCGACTCAAACCCAGCGAACGACTCGGCATCCGTACGGGGCTTAAGACCAAGCGATTTGAGAATGGAAACCATCGCATCGTTGGAAACAGAAATGCCGATGAGCTTGCGGGCTCTTTCAAAATCCAGCGTGACATCCGCATTGAGCGGCGTATTACGATTATCCACATCAATAACACCCTTTGCAATCTCCGCCTTGGCATATTTCTGAAGGAGATGCGCGGCACGGCGGCTTGCAAAATCAGCAAGATCCTTGTCTACCCCGCGGATGTAGCGATACGCAGACTCAGAAGAAAGGCCGAGCTTCGTGGCCGTAAACTTAGTGGAAGCGCACTCGAAAAGAGCCGATTCCAAAAGGACGCTCTTCGTGCCAGACGCAACCTCGCTCTCGGCCCCACCCATCACGCCTGCCACGGCGTTCGGACGCTCGGCATCGCAAATGACGAGCATGGAAGGATCAAGCTTACGATCCACACCATCAAGAGTCTTGATCGACTCGCCGTCACGAGCCGTCCTGACGACCACCTTGCCGCCGGCGAGCTTCGTGTAGTCAAAAGCGTGCATCGGCTGACCAAGCTCAAGCATGACATAGTTCGTAACGTCAACGACGAAACTAATAGGCCTTACGCCGCAAAGCTCAAGACGCCTTGCAATGAAATCGGGCGAGGGGCCGTCCTCAACAGAAGTAACCACGCGCGCAGTATAGCGCGGGCATTTTACCGAATCCTCAACGACGACACTCACTTCGGACTCTACAGGCTTTTCGCTCTCGACAAAATCGACTGCGGGAGCCTTGCATTCGCGGCCGAGAACAGCAGCAAACTCGCGCGCAAGCCCGTAGACGCTAAGCGCATCGGGGCGATTCCACGTCACTTCTATCTCGAAAACCGTCTCGGGCTTCTCAAGCGAAAGGACGTCGCGCAAAAACTGACCTGTCTTCGTCTCGGCAGGAAACTCCATGATGCCTTCATGATCTCCGCCAGGAAGCAAAAGCTCAGCAGAGCTGCAGCACATTCCAAACGACTCTACCCCGCGAAGCTTACCCTTCTTGATCTTAAAACCCCCATTGGGGATAACCGCGCCTATTTTCGAAAAGGCCGTCTTGATTCCTGCACGCATATTGGGCGCGCCGCAGACAACCTGAAAAACTTCATTGCCATCCGAAATCTTGCAAACGTGCAAATGATCGGAATCCGGATGCGCTTGAGATTCAAGAACTTCGCCGACAACAAAAAAATCGGAAAGCGGCTCGGGCCCCATCGTCTCTATGGATTCCACCTGCAATCCGGAGCGCGTAAGCTTTTCGGCAAGCTCTTTCGGATCAATGTCGTCTACCTTTACGAATTCGTTAAGCCAACTTAAGGGAAGCTTCATTTTTTCACTCTTCTTCTTTTTTTTCTACTTCTGCATTTTCAGCCTTCTTTTTCCTCCACTGAGGGCCGTACTTGGGGAATTTTTCGACAGCGGAATAAACTCCGTTCGTGAATGCCACCACATGACCCGTGGAAACAAGCCACTGCAGATGCTTTTCCCCCTCGGCGTCGCCAACAATTGCAGCCTTCTCAAGGCAAGGATTCGCCGCGATGAAATCTGCTATCTTGGCAAGCTCGGGAATCGCGTGAGCGGAGTCAAACGGCTTAAGCTCAATGCCCGTCACGAACTCCGTGCCACGCGAATCGTTTGCGCGGAAGAAATGCATCTTGCGGTGGTGCAACGCTCCGCGGAGCGCAAAGCACATGCTGTATGGTGCGCGACGCTCGGACTTGAGAGCTTCCTCCACGGCACGCTGCAGCGACTTCATGGGGCAAGAGGGAACCACCGCCGCAGAAATCATAAGATTCTTCGGAACGCTCACGAGCGAAGGGAGAATCTGTCTGCGGAACTCGCCCTCTGCCTCTGCGCGCGACATTTCACGGGCGCCCTCGCCGGCATTCTTGGCTGTATAAACCGTTTTCTTAACGGCACCCTGGCGCCATTCTTCAATAACTTCCGCCTCGCGGACCATAACTATGCGCGAACGGTAATCCTCCTCGGACATATCGGGATAGCGCGTACGAATCATCTCCCGAACGGTGGAATTGAACTCATGAATATTGGGCGGCCCAAGAAGAACGCCGGAAAGGCCGCACTTGGCCACGCAGTTGAAATTGCCCTTCGGAGGCTCACAATCCACAACCTTGGATTCGTAATATTCGCCAAGGTGGGCGCCGAGAATATGCGACGCGACATCAGCCTCGCTCGCGGCGGTAAATCCGCACACACCACACTGGAAGAACTTCAAAGGCTCGGACACCGTACCGTCCGCCCGCCTCTTCGGCGTGATCTTAAGAAGAACAGACGACGGATTGTCGAGGAAGAAATACGCCAGATCCTTCAACTTGTAGGCGTGATGGTCCTGCTGAAGCTTTCTGATGACCGTCCCAAGAGCCTTCGGATCGGGAAGGATTTTCACATCCACATCAAGCGGCCTCGGACGCTCGGCAAAGCGCTGGCTTCTCTCAAACGGTTTATGTGCGCCGCCCTTCTTGCCGAAAGGCTTGCGCTCTAAAGGTTTGCGATCGGCCTTGCCAGACTTGAAATCGCGCCTCGGGCTTTCGTCCTGAGAGCGCTCGAAGTTTGACTTCCCGACGACCACCCCGGCATCCTTCTTCGCCCAGTCAGGAGTGAAGTCAAAGGAGCCAAGGCCCAAACTTGATATATCAACTGTATCCATATATGTCACTATTATACCAAAAGATTTTAACGTTTTGAACACCTACGCATCTCTGCACAAATTAAATCGAAAGAGATTTTGCAGGAACCACCTTGCTGACAGCGCGGTTTGCCGGATCGAATATCGTTGCGGCGACACCAAGAACATCCTCCGCCGTCACAGACTTTACAGCCTCCACCTGCTCATCTATCGTAAAAATACGGCCGAAAGCAAGCATTGACGATCCATAGTGAAACATCTTGGAGACTACTCGTTCGTGGCCAAGCCTAAAGTTGCCGAGAACAAATTCCTTCGTCCTTTCAAGCTCCGCACGAGAAATCTTCCTCGTGCGCATTTTCTCAATCTCCCTATCTATCGTCTTCAATGCAAGCTCTGCCTTCGCGCCGTCCACGCCCGCGGTGATGGTAAACATTCCCGCATCAGAAAAAAACTGGAGCCGTGAAGAAATATCATAGCTAAGACCACGCTTTTCGCGCACCTCCTGAAAGAGGCGACTCGACATTCCGCGCCCAAGAACAGCATCCATCAAACTTGCCGCGTAACGGCGGGAGTCGGACACACCAAACGTCCTGTAGCCGATCGCCAGCTGCGTCTGCTGAACATCCTTTGACGCCACGACATCCGCACGGACGCGCTCAGCGAAATCCACCTTCGCGGAGCGGACGCATCCCCTGCGGGAAGAGAACGCCTTGCCAAGGCGCGAAGAGATCTCACGCTTCGCCACTTCTGCATCGAAGCGCCCGGCCACCACTGCAAGTGTATTGCGCGGCGTATAGTGCGATGCCATGTATTTGCGCAGATCCTCCGGCGTCATCGGCCCAAGCGACTCGGGCGATCCTGCAACAGGCGCGCCGAGCCTGTTGCGCATGAAGAGCGAACGCTGAAGATTCTCCATCGCCACTGCATCAGGCTCGTCGGCATACATTTTGATTTCTTCAAGCACCACCTGCTTTTCACGATGAAACTCTTCATCAGGAATGGTGGCGTTTTGATACATATCAAGGATGATGTCGATGGCCTCCGCCAGATACTCGTGAGGCAAATGCGAATAATAGCACGTGCATTCCTCGGAGGTGTAGGCGTTAAAGTTGCCTCCCCGCCCCTCAATTGCGCGCGTTATGTCTATAGGCCTGCGGGACGGAGTCCCCTTGAACAGCATGTGCTCGATGAAGTGGGATATCCCAGCGGTCTTGGCGCTCTCGTGGCGCGAACCCGACGCCACAAAGACACCGAACGCCACGCTCTCCGCTTCACACGGAACGAGAATTATGCGCAAGCCGTTATCAAGAGTAAGAAATGACGGTCTACTCATAGAGCTGCAATATTCATCTCTTTGAGCGTGGTGCGCTCATCATAAAGCGCCTTGCCCACAATGGCAGCACGAAGATTCGGACGCTCAAGCGCCTTGAGGTTCACAATATCATACGGCGAACTTACGCCGCCGGAAGCCGTAATCTGACAAGTGGGGGCTGCATCACAGATGGCCGCCATCTGCGTGAGATTTGGGCCGCCCAACATTCCGTCTGTCGCGGTGTCGGTATAAATAATCGTCTTAACGCCCATCTTGGCTACTGCCGAAGCGAGATCGACAGCCTTGACATCCGTCGTCGTCACCCAGCCCTTCGTCTGTACAAGACCGTTGCGAGCATCAATTCCTACAGCGATTTTATCACCATAGCACTCGACTGCCGAAAGAAGGAACTCAGGATCCTCAAGCGCAGCGGAGCCGATGATGGCGCGCGCAGCGCCAGCTTCGATCACAGCTCTCAACGCCTCAGGCGTGCGCAACCCGCCGCCCACTTCAACTGGGCCGCCGAACGCCTCGATAATACGGGCGATTACTTCCGCATGGCGAGGCTCACCGTCAAATGCGCCGTCAAGATCCACGACATGCAGCTCGCGTCCACCCTGCTCCGCCCAATCGCGCGCCTGCGCAGCGGGATCGCTGCCATAGACAGTCATGTCATCAGCACGCCCCTGGCGAAGGCGAACGCACATCCCACCCTTCAGATCGATTGCCGGCAAAATTATCATATAACCCCCTTTGAGGACGGAACACCCTTCTCCAGAGGATCGATGGCCTTGGCCGCCCTCAATGCACGGGCAAACGCCTTGAAGAAGCCCTCGCAAACATGATGCGCCTCATCGCCATATACCTGGCGAAGATGGATGTTCATACGCCCTTCTACACTGAGCGCTCTGAAAAACTCCTCCACGAGTTTCACTTCAAAATCGCGCACCATCATGTGCTTCATGGCAGAGAGCATCACAACAAACGGGCGGCCTCCGAGATCGAGCGAAGCCTCGCAGAGCGCCTCATCCATCGGGATAGACGCAAAGCCGTAGCGAACGATGCCGCTCCGGGTGCCCAACGCCTTGTTAAGCGCCTGCCCCAAAACAAGACCGACATCCTCCACGGTATGGTGATAATCCACATCAATGTCACCCTCCGCCTTAACGGAAAGATCCACAAGTGCATGCTTCTTGAAAAGCTCAAGCATGTGGTTGAAAAACCCTATGCCTGTTTCCACCGTACCTTCGCCAGAGCCATCAAGATTCAGCTCAAGCGTAATTTTTGTTTCCTTTGTGTTGCGTTCAACCGCCGATGTTCTCATATATTCCTTTTAGAGTTAAATTGCGTATATTTTAGCATAAATATTCACATCCATGGGAATTAACATTGATCCTCGGGAAAGTCGACGGCCAAAATGCGCAGACAAGCGACACGCGGCACGGATAAAACTCACCCTAAAAAACCCACAATCAGCTGAGAGGAGCAGCAGGATTGCCAAGGACGGTAACACGCGGCGGGACATCGGCAAAAACGGCAGAGAGAGCCCCTACAACCGCATCTTCACAGACTTTGCGCCGTGGTGTGACAACTGACCCGGGATAGATATTCACGCCAGAGGCGATTCTTACCGATCCGCCCACAGAACACTGCGCATAAATATGAGCAAAATCTCCCACTATCGTGTCATGCCCGATTGAGGTATTGTGAAACACCGACGTATGCTTACCCACCACCACATCCGCCGTAAGCGAAACATTGGGAGCGATGAAGGATCCCTCCCCTACGGCAACATTCGGGCCTATCACAGCCGAACGATGTATAATCGTGGCGAAAGATCCGCCGCGCGCTTCTATTTGCGCAACAATCTTTCTACGCACGGGAATCGAACCTACGGCAGTAATAAAAACATCGTCTTCACAAAACTCGTAGTCTGAAAGAGATCCAAGTATCTGCGGATATCCCGAAAAACCGTCGAGCGCATGAGGATTGTCGTCCAAAAACCCTGCCACGATAAAATCCTCGCCGTACCCGAAGGCCTCCCGCGCGGCAGCGAACATCTCACGCCCAAACCCGCCCGCGCCCACGATGACAAGCCGCTTCATCCGAAGACCCTCTTCTCAAGGGCGAGAGCCGAATCAAACGAATTAAGCTCCTTCAAGGGAATATCTACACCAAAACGCTGCGCAATCGTGACCTTAAGCGCAAAGCAGGTGAGCGATCCCCAAAGAGGTGTGGCGCGGTAATCATCTTCAGGCGCAATGGACGCAACCTCAAGAACATCCGCTAACACAGCGCAAAATTCTGATCTGTCTATTTCCATACAGCCACAGTATATCACAGTTTTCCAGATGGTGCACCCGGAGGGACTCGAACCCCCACGCCGAAGCAGTGGAACCTAAATCCACCGTGTCTGCCATTTCACCACGGGTGCAAAAAAATCACTTCTTTGCGAGCTTCTCCTTGTGGGCGAAGAAGATACGCATCTTGTTTGCAAACGACTGCGCCTGAGGATACGTCTTCTCGGAGGATTCCTTTACGAATTCTTCAAGAAGTTCGCGCTGCTTGCGGTCGAGATTCGCAGGAACTTCAAACACTATCCGCGCATCAAGATCGCCGGAAAAACCGCCTCTCAAGGAAGGAACGCCCTTGCCCCTAAGACGAAACACCTTTCCGTTTGGAGTGCCTGCGGGAATCTTAAGCTGCGCGATGCCCTGCGGAGTGGGGATATCCACCTCACCACCAAGCGCCGCCGTAAATGGAGAGACTGGAATCTCAACAAAAAGATCCTGCCCTTCGCGCTCGAAGATATCGCTCGGGCGAACCGCGAGAACCACATAAAGATCGCCGTTCGGGCCGCCACGCAACCCTCCGCCGCCCTTGCCTGCCAGCTTAAGGCGCGAGCCATTATCCACGCCTGCCGGAATCTTGAGCGAAATCTTACTCGGCTTTGTGATATGCCCAGTGCCCCTGCACTTGCGACAGGGCTTTTCAATAACGGTCCCCTCGCCATGACAAACAGGGCAAGTCTGCTGAATCCGAAATAATCCGCCGCCGCCGATAACCACTCCGCTTCCGCCGCAACGGCTACACTTTACGCGCTTAGAGCCAGGCGCCGCGCCAGTTCCGTTGCATTCGTCACACGAACAGGGAAGAGTGATATCTATCGTGCGCTCGCTTCCGAAGATGGCTTCGTCAAAATCGATATCAAGCCTGAAGGTCATATCGTCGCCGGCCTGAGGAGCATTCGGATCGACTGTATGACGCGAACCGCCGCCGAAGAAACTTGAAAAACCGCCGCCGCCGCCAAAGATATCGCCAAACGCAGAGAAGATATCCTCCATGTTCATGCCGCCACCGCCAAAGCCGCCGAAACCCTGACCGCCCATGCCCTGATGCCCAAACTGATCGTAGCGCTGACGCTTTTCAGCATCATGCAGAACATCATACGCCTCAGCCGCTTCCTTAAACTTCTCCTCGGCTTCCTTATCGCCAGGATTGCGGTCTGGGTGGTATTTCATCGCAAGCTTGCGATAGGCGCTCTTGATTTCATCGGCCGTGGCCGTCTTGGATACGCCCAGCACCTCGTAGTAATCTCTCTTCTCCGCCATGGCTGCACCCCACTTCGTTTAAGCGCCCTTGCCGGCACTGACGACGACCTGTGCCGCGCGAAGGACTTTGCCCTTGAGCATCCAGCCGCACTTGGCCTCATTGGAAACCTTGCCCTCTTCCACAGTCTCGCTCGGGAGCTGGGCAATCGCCTCCATCTTCTCCACATCAAGCTCAAGACCGACAGAATCAAAGGGCTCCGCTCCGCGCTCTTTGAACGCAGAAAGAAACTTATCATAGACAAGCTGAACGCCCTTGACAAAAGCGTCATCCTTATCCGGGGCAGATCCGAGCGCAAGCGCAAGATTGTCCATCACAGGAAGAAACGCCTTCAAAACTTCAGACTCCGCATAACGCAAGAAATCCTCCCTGTCATGAGCGGCACGCTTCTTGTAATTGTCGAAGTCCGCCAAAAGGCGCGCGTACAAATCCTTCCAGTCGGGCGCCTTCTCCTCCTTGACGGAGGTGGCGGCCTCGACTTCTGAGGACTCTATCTCCGAAGCCTCTACTGCAGGCGTCTGTGCGGCAGGCGTCTCTGCGGCAGAGGAATCCTCCTTTACCTCTTCAATCTCTTTTTCCGTATCCAACTTGGTATACCTTCTGCGTTTTCTATCTCTGCCGAATTGCATCTTTAGGCCTTGATCTGCCCAGATTTTGCAAGCATCTTGGCCTCAACGGACTGAATCTCCGCAAAGCCCTGCGAGCTGTGAGGATTAAGACCGTCAGAAGCTTCCATGGAGCTGTCAGCCTCATTGTAAATCGTAGCCTTAAGGCCCTTGAGCGACTCAAAGAAAATGTTGCCCTTGAAAAGCCCGAGCGTAACCTCGGCCGTAGCCTTATCCGCCCAAACCTGAATGGCGGCGCGCGCCGCACGGGTGGCGGGATCGAACCAGCGGCCGTCATAAATCTGATCGGCGACAAACTTTGAAAGCTGCGTAAAGAGAAGGTAGCTGCGGCGATCCATAAGGCCTTCGTAGATGTACTTAAGGCCCCAAGAAAGAACCTCCATGCCGGGAGCCTCGTAAACGCCGCGGCTCTTCGTTCCGATGATGCGGTTCTCAAGAGCGTGCTTCATTCCAATGCCGTTCTTGCCGCCAACGCGATTAACCTCAAGCATTACCTCATAAGGCGTCATCTTCTTGCCGTTAACGGCCACGCAACGCCCCTTTTCAAACTTAAGAACAATCTTCTCCACCTTATTAGGAGCCTTGTCGGGCCATACGCCCATCGTAGGCTTGACAATGCGCATGGAAGTCTCCATAGACTCAAGATCCTCCGCCTCGTGCGAGAGGCCGGCGAGATTTGCGTCAGTGGAATACTTCTTCTTCGTGCCCACGAAAGCCTCGATGCCGCGCTTCTTGAGGAACTTCACCATCTCCGTGCGGCCAGGGAACTCCTTGAGAAGATCGCTATCGCGCCAAGGGGCATAAACGCCAAAATCGGGATCGAGAACATTCGTATAACGCTCAAAACGCATCTGATCGTTGCCGCGGCCGGTGGCGCCGTGAACGAGAACCTGGCATCCGGCCTTCTTCATAGCGGGAAGAAGCTTCTGGACGGTGACCGCGCGGGCGATACCCGTGGAGTTCCAGTAGCCGCCGTCATACATAGCCTGGCACTTAACCGTCTCAAAGCAAATTTCTGCCATTTCCTTCGTGACGTCCACAATCTCGGTATCGACACCCGTGGGAGCCATACGCTTCTTGATATCGTTGATATCCTTTTCGTCAGCCTGACCGACATTGGCGGAAAACGCCTTCACCTTAACGCCTGCGTCGAGAAGGACGCAGCAAATGGTCTTAGAATCCAAACCGCCAGACACGCACACGCCAACGGTCTTACCTTTGAGATCTTCAAGTTTCATATCATTTCACTCCTTGTAGAAATTGGCAAATATTATACTCTAAAATGCGAATATAAACAATGGCTAATCTGGGGATACTCCCCAAAAAAATGGTATAATTTTCACCATGGCAGAAGAAAGACTACAGAATATACTCTCTCACGCAGGCATCGCATCGCGCAGACACGCCGCAGAAATCATCGAATCGGGGCGCGTCACGGTTGACGGCATTATCGTCAAGGAGGCCGGAGCGCGCTTTGATCCCACCGCAGTAACGGTGGCCGTTGACGGCAAAACGATCGCCGCAGAAGAGAAAAAGCGCACAATCATCCTCTATAAGCCCGTTGGAGTCCTCTCGTCCATGAGCGACCC
>JAGBZQ010000006.1 GCA_017628165.1 Kiritimatiellia bacterium
CTTCGCCGTAATTCTGAGTCATGAAATCGACGAAATTCGCTCCCGGCACGTATTTTCCGTAATGCCGGCCGCCGCGCAAGGCATTATATCGCTTGTTGAGTACTGCACTCGGATCAGTGCACCCGCGGTACCAAACCGCATAATTACGCGTCCAATCAGCCATCGCCTCCGTAAAAACACTATCGCTGCCCATGTCGAGAACGTGCGTCATCTCATGACACAACAGCCCCATGCCGGGATTGTCGCCAGGGTTCGTTCCGACTTTCCAGACTATGCGCCTGCCGGTCGCAAAAGCGGGATTGCCTCCTTTTACAGGATTGAGAAAAAGCTCGAGATTAAAATTCTCATGCAGCTCACTGCGGCCCGTTTCACCATAGAGAGCCTTGCATATTTTCTGCGCCACCACATCCATCTGCTCACGCAGATAATTTCTTTCGGCCCATTCACGCAAATTTTGAGGCGTATCTTTATGATAATAAACATTAAGGGCTGACGCTGAAAACGAAGCCGCTAATATTGCACAAAAGAAAATAATATATCTAAACATCTTTTATCAAACTTTGTGGGATTTTTTCATCTATATCAATCAGAGGGGGAGATTCGATGTGCGATAATCATCCGCAGCTCTTCAACGCTTCTCGCCATTTTAACGATTCGCCATGTACGCGCCCAGGCGGGGAAAACCGCCCAATACGCCAAAAGCTCCTTCATACGCCCAAGAACAGCCCTATCCGAGCCAAACTCCGCAATCGATTCCAAGATATACCTTTCAAGAAGATCTCCAATGTCGTTGCGCTTTGAAAGCTCCCGCACGAAAGCGCGGCCGATCATGACATCGGCAAGCTGAACATCCCCGATCCCCTCCTGCGGAAACCTCACCCTCCCCCCTTCAATCGCCGCATCGCCATTGAAAACAAGGGGAATCGCAGATTGTGATGCCACGAGGCTAAACGCCTGCATATCGCACTCGCCATCGTACATCTGCCGCGCAGTCCTGGCGTGAACCGTAAGAAAGCGAAGCGGAAAGCGATTTATCTCCTGCATGAGCCCAAGAAGTTCATCGGTGCGCTCTACGCCAAGACGCGTTTTAATGGAGAACGCCCCCGCACCCATTACATCGCACCCTGTCTCGATCATCCGCATAAGAACATCACGCGTCTTGAGAAGACCACTTCCGCGAAATTTGTTGCGCACCATCGGATAAGGGCAGCCGCAATTAAGATCCGCCGTCTTATAGCCGTGCGCCTTTATCCGCTGAAGGCAAAACTTAAGAGCCGCAGGATCCTTGCCGATAAACTGCGGGGTTACCAGAAGGCGTCCGCTTGAAACGTCATCTACCGCTGGCTTAAGCTCACGATCCTTGAGAGGATCCACGCCAGAATTTGCCGCGATGAACGGAGTAAAGGCTTCCGTAAAGCCATATTCGGCAAGAGGTCCGGAAAAGACCTTGCGAAAGGAGCGCACCGTAACGCCTCTCAAAGGCGCAAGAATCATGCGCCCTCCTTGCCGCCCAAGCGGAACAGTTCAAGAGCATTCCCCGTAGTAACTTCGGCGATCCGCTCAAGATCCATCGAATAGAAGTCGGCGAGAAACTTAGCCGTATGCACCACAAAAGCTGGCTCGTTAGGATTTCCACGCATCGGCACCGGCGCAAGGTAGGGCGTATCGGTCTCGACAAGAAGACGGTCAAGCGGAATAAACCGCGCAGATTCGCGCACATTCTCAGCAGCGCGGAACGTCACTATGCCGGACATGGAAATTGAAAAGCCGAGATCAAGAAGCTGCCGGCAAAAAACAGGGTTGCCGGTAAACGAATGAATTACGCCATGCACAGGTATTTCACGCAAAATCCCGAGAGTATCATCATCCGCTTCACGCGTATGAACAATGACCGGCAAACTTTTTTTTCGGGCAATTTCAAGCTGACGCGCAAAAAGATCCATCTGAGCCTTGCGCGTTTCCGGAGAATAGTGGTAATCAAGGACGATTTCTCCTATCGCCACCGCCCCGTTAAGATTAAGACTCTCCGGAGATCTGTCCAACTGATCGCGATCCCATCCTGCAGATTTACACACGATTGGATACTTGCCAAGATCCTCTGCCGCCACCTCCACCGCCATGGAAGCGCCTGCGGAGAGCTCATCGCTTCCGCCCACGGCAAGAACCCTTGAGACTCCAGCCTCTCGCGCTCGTGCAAGCACGGCTCGAACATACTCTACAGACGGCTCAAAATGAGCATGTGTATCAAAAAATTCCATTGGCTTTTATTTTATAATGTTTTCTATCTCGGCAAGAGTGCGAACCGAATTGAGCCTTGCGCGCAATGCCGCAGCCCCGGGACGCGAATTGAAATATCTGAACAGATGAACATGCATCTTGACTGACGCAAAGCCGTCAACACTCGGGATGCGATCGTACGGGAAATTGCGAATAAGGATCTCGCGAAACTCAAGAAGATACTTAAGGTGGATTTTTGCGGGCGATATATCACCCCAAGGAGAAGATGTTTCCTCGTCCGGATTCTTGAGCCTGGCGAAAATAAGCGGATCGGCCAAAGACGCCCGTCCGATCATGACGCCTTGAACGCCTGCCGCAGCCATGTTTGCAACATCTTTAAGCGTTTTAACGCTACCGTTGCCTATGACTGGAAGACGCGTATTAGCCACCACTTCCGCAAGCTTGCCGTAATGAACTTCGCCGCCATGCATCTGGCTCGTATAACGCGCATGAACGGCAAGACCTTTCGCTCCGGCCTTCTCGGCGGCATCGGCAAGCTCAAAAATCCTATCCTCACCAGGGCGCGGCCCCAAGCGGGTCTTGAGAGTTATAGGCAGGGATGTATTCTCGGCCATCACCTTCAAAAGGCGATAGACTTTCTCTGGATCTTCTATAAGCTTCGCACCTGCTCCTGCACGCATTATGCGCTGCATGGGACAGCCCGCGTTTAAGTTGAGCTCCGTGAACCGATCTTTGATCAGATCTATCTCTCGCGCCGCTTTTGCCACATCCTCTTCACGCGCACCAAAAATCTGGCATGCCACTGGACCCTCGCCAGGCATCACCTCCATCAGATGACGAGTAGGCGAATTGCCATGCGCAAGCGCGGCGGCGGAGACCATCTCGCAGTACGACAGGTCAGCACCACCCTCGAAACACATCTTCCTGAAAGGAGCGTCGGTAAAATCCGCCATGGGAGCGAGAATAAACTTCATTTGCCGCCCTTCTCCTCATTCTGCTCAGTTCTGACGAGAACTGGATCGGCGTAGCCGCTCGCTGGATCTACAACAGCAAACGAAATAAATGCAGGAGCACCCCATTCACCGCCAGAATTCCTTCCGAATACAGCCAGATCCACGCGGTTGGTAGGCGAAATAAGATTCTTGGAAACGGACACGATTGCCGCGTTCTTGTGCGTACCGCCGATTTTCGCCGCTCCCTCCGCGCCATGGACTACCTTAAACGCATACTCGTCGGCGCCTTTTGCCCTGATGATGAACGAACGCTCTGAATCGGGACGCCTGAGGACGATTCCCCACGCAGCGGAGGTCGCGTAAGTCAACTCGCCTTTTATGGAATCGCCGGAAAGAAGAGAGCTGAATGCCACGGATTCAATTTTCGCGGCAGGCGGAATATCCTCCGCCGTCATCTCCTGCGCCATCTTTTTGAGTCTCGCCACATCAAGGCCGTTCGCAGGGAATGCCGTCGGATGAGCAAGCGCGGAAAGATAATCCTCAGGCGTCTTGACCGTCAAAAGAGATTTCCGCAAAATCATCTGCACAGTCGGCGCAAGAAGCCCCTTCGCCACAATCGCCTTTTTCACGTCTCTCTTGAGCGATCGGCTGATTTCAAGAGCCGCCCTGAGATAATACTGATCAGACCAGCTCTTACCCTGGGTGACTATCCAGTACGGCGCTACGGAAGCAAAGACATCGCCGTTAGTCCCTGCAGGAGAACAGTCGAAAACAGCCGGAAAAACCCATACCTGATTGGAAAAATAGAACTTCTCGATATGCCTGAGCCTATATCGCTCGCTCGTCATGAGAGCGCGCGGCAAGGAGCGCCACATAGGCCCGGCCACGAGAGCGCGGCTGCAATTCCCGAAAACAGGATGCGAGAAAAACATATTCGGAAAATCAAGCCCAATTCCTTTTGCGGCACACGCAGCATCGAAAGATACGGGCGTTATGCCGGGAAATCCCTTACGCGCAAGAACGGAATGGTTTCCGTCGCGATTCACATACAAATCGCCCGTGTTGCCGTCAATCCATTTACCGTCAAGCTTAAGATGAGCCACAAAGGCGCCTGAATCAAAATCCCACGAAAGATTGTTCTCGGAGAGAACTACGCGATTGGAATAAGAGCCTATGGCCGGGAGAGGCTGCAAAGGACCCGCAAAAATAGGGGAATTTTCTAACCTGTCTGCAAGTTCCAGAAGATCATGAAAGCGCTTTTCCCGTGAAACGCTCTTCATATCGGAATCGGCCGAAATGGCCGTGGAGTTTCTATAGCCGAGACGGATCGCCTTCTCTAACGCATCAAGAGCTTCATCGGTCTTGCCGGCCTTTGCATACGAACAGGCGAGATTGTAGCGCCAAACGGGCTCCTCCGGAAAAATATCCGTGGCTCTACGGCAAACCTTCCGCATCTGGAACGCATCGTCATCGCGAATCGTCTGAAGAAGCTGGGCTTTCAACTCCTCATGCTTCGGCTGAAGAGATGGATAATCAAGAACGGAAACGGCCGCCAAAATGACAGCGGGGAAAAAACTCATGAACCGAACCTCATCCACTTCGGAAGCTTGACCATCTTGGCCTCCCGGCTTTGGTTGGTGGCGAGAGACTGGGACGTGCCTATCGACGGCGACTCAAGCTGGGAAAGACGCGCCAGAAGCGTCTGCTGGCTCATCGCATCGCGCTGCCTTACAGCCTCGGCATGCTGACGCTCCGAAACAAGCTCTTTCTCGCGCAACTGCAGCTTTTCACGCAAATCTTGAACCTCTAAGCGAAGCTGCGTAACATCCTTCAAGTTCTCCTCCCTACGCGAAGCGTCCACTTCTGCAAGGCGAAGCTTATCGGTAAGCTCGGTAATCTTCGCGGCAGATTCCGCAGCCTTCTTAGCCTCCGTGCGGCGGAGCTCTTCAAGCTCCTTGCGCAGCTGAACCGTGCGCGGATCCTCGGGACGGTTCACAAGCGCCTTGCGCGTCATTTCGGTAATATCGGCTCCGGCCCGCCTCAAAAGCTCACGGCGGCGATGAAGGAGCTTGTCGATGCGCTCCTCATGGCGGCGGCGGAAATCCTCTGCCTCTTTGCGCTCTGACTCAAGAACCGCACTTATCTCCTCGACCTCATTCGTCATAAGATAATAGACGGCGCTCTGGATATCGGCAATTTCGCTTGCGCTTTCAGGAAGACGCCTCAACTCCTCCTCAAGCCCGAGAATGCGCTCTCGCAGAGACGATTCACGCTGAGACGATTCCTTGGCAAGCGTCATAAGCTTCGCCTGCATTTCCTCGTCGCGCTGGGCGAAATTCCTTGCCGCATCATCCATCTTGGCCTGCAGCTCCTGCGTATGACGACGCTCCTCGTCGAGAATCGCCTCAAGCTCCTTGACGCGCGTTTCGTCTACGACCGTCTGGACGACGATTTTTTCGACGATCTTCTCAACCTCGACAGGTACCTCGACGCGCTTTTCAATTATCTTCTCGACCTCAACGGGGACTTCGCGCTCGACAATCTTTTCAACGATCTTTTCCACAGGGACTTCCTTGTAGACGATCTTTTCCACAGGAATCTCGACAATCTTCTCAACCACCTTCTCAACAATCTTCTCTTCCA
>JAGBZQ010000045.1 GCA_017628165.1 Kiritimatiellia bacterium
GATGCCGAACCGGCGCTTAAAGAGAATCTTAGGAGGCGCGGGATTATCCCAGCCGCAGGCAAGCGTTATTTCCGAGATGGATTCGTCTGTATGCCTGAGGCGACGCTTGACTTCTTCGAGCCGAATGCGTAGCATAGCTTCGTATACGCTTTCGCCTTGCAGTTCGCGGAACCGAAGTTCAAGGAGCGAGCGCGAGACTTTGAAGCGCCGCGCCACATCTTCGACTCCAATTCCTTTTGTGGCTTCCTTGCTTATATAGGCGAGCACTTTTTGGACAAATTTGCCTGCTTCCGATTGCGGAACTGTTGATTCCCTATGGATGATAGTGCGTATTCCTACAAGTCTAAAGCACTTGTCCGGCGGAATCTTACCGCCAGACATTATTATTTTAAGGAGTTCTGCCGCAAGCCGTCCTTCGCCAATGAAGTCGGGCTGAACGCTGGAAAGTTTGGGCTCTGAGTTTTCACAAAGAAGGGGATCGTTGTTGACACCGAGGATGCCGATCTCCGCAGGAATTTTTATGCCGATTTCATGGCACAAGTCTACAATCTCGAACGCACGATCATCGCATGCCGCAAGAATGCCGCATGGTTTTGGAAGATCCTTGAGCCATTTTATCAGCGTTTCTTTATCTTCTACTTTATCTTGAAAGTGAGTGAAGTCAAACATCCTGCCAACGAACCCAGCAGCGTCAAGAGTATCGCGGAAGGATATGCCGCGTTCGCGGCTCCAATCGTCATCAGTGCGATAGCCGGTGTAGGCATAGCTTTTGTATACGCCTTGCCTGAGAAGAGCTTGTGCGGCTTCTCGCCCAACGGATGCTGAATCGCTTTTTACAAAGGCGATATTTTTCTTTCTTTCAGATATGTTGCCGCCCGAGACGTTCATTACTACTGTGGGAATGTCGGTTTCGGCGAGGACTCTGAGAGCATCATCAGCTCCTGGTATGCCGACGATGAAGCCGTTGGCTCCACGTTCTAATACATGCTGCACGGTTTCGGCGGTAAATTCGTGTCTTGTTCTATAGATTACAAGCTGCCAGCGGTGTCCTGCGCTTAAATATTCGAAAACGCCGTTGAGTTTATCCTGCCCAGCGATGCCTGCCATTCTTAGCGCCACGACTACGCGACGCATTGGTTCGTTATGTCTTGTTTTTGTTCGTAGTGCCGCCATGCACTCATTATATCAAAAGAGTGCGCCAAGGAGGAAGCGCTTGGCGAAAAAGATATAATATTTTGGCGTAAAAGATATTTGCTTTAGAGAGTGCGTTTACTATAATATTGCGCATGAAAGTGAGTGAAAAATTTTCTGTATACCGGCTCCTTGCGATTGCTGGATTGGGAGGCCTTCTCTACGGTGTGGACTTCGGTGTTATTGCCGCCGCCGAGCCGTATATGAAGGCGCTTGGAGTCTACAGCGGCTCCCAGATAAGCCATATCGTAGGAGCGGTGCTTCTCGGAGGGCTTCTTTCGTCAATCACCTCCGGCTGGCTCTGTGACTTCTTCGGGCGCAAGAAGATGATCGTCGCC
>JAGBZQ010000046.1 GCA_017628165.1 Kiritimatiellia bacterium
CCTCCTCGGCAACCTCGACCTTGATCTCAAAGATATCGAGCGTATCGGACGAGGAGAGAACGATCTGATAATGCGGAGCCACCTCGGGAACGCGAAGAAGCGCGGCCTCAATCTGCCCGGGGAACACGTTCACTCCATGAATGATAAGCATATCGTCGGAGCGCGCGGAGATGCGCTCCATAACACGCATTGTGCGCCCGCACGGACACTTCTGCGCCCTAAGGCGCGTCAAATCACGCGTCCGGTAGCGGAGCATGGGCGTGCCGCAGCGGGATATAGTGGTGAAGACAAGCTCTCCCACCTCGCCGTCAGGCAGGGGCTCAAGCGTGTCGGGATCGATGATTTCAGGATAAAAGTGATCCTCCCAAATATGAAGCCCGTCATGACAGGAGCAGTCGCCCGCCACTCCAGGCCCCGCAATTTCGGTAAGGCCGTATATATCATGCGCCTCGATACCTGTCTCGCGCTCGATAACCGTGCGCATCTCCTGCGTCCAAGGCTCTGCGCCGAAAATACCGTGCCTGAGTTTCGTGTCGCGGCGGAAGTCGACGCCTTGACGCTTGGCTTCATCGATAATGCGAAGGAAATAGCTTGGGGTGCAGGCAATCGTCGTCACGCCAAGGTCGCGCATAAGCATAATCTGGCGCTCCGTGTTGCCGCCTGAAATCGGGAGAACGGCGCAGCCAAGCCCTTCTCCGCCATAGTGAAGGCCAAGCCCGCCAGTGAAGAGGCCGTAACCGTAGGCCACCTGGAGAACATCTCCCGCTCTTAAACCGTACATCGCGAGACATCGCATGACTCCGTTCTTCCAAACGGCAACATCATCCATCGAATTAGGAATGCAAATCGGCTTACCTGTAGTGCCGCTCGAGCAGTGGAAACGCACCACCTCATCCATGCTCGCCGCGCGAAGCCCCATGGGATATTCGTCACGAAGATCAGTCTTCATCATGAAAGGCAGAATCTTGATATCGGCAAGAGTTTTGATATGCTCGGGCTTTACGCCCTTTTCATCGCAGCGCTTACGAAAAAGCGGCACTCGTTCATATGCATACTTGACAGTCCACTGAAGACGATGTAGCTGCAAGGCCCGCAACTGCTCGACAGGCATGTAATCTATAGCAGACACTGGATGGACCGGTGAATTTACATCGTGAGGTAAAATAGGGTACATTTTTTCTCCGTCTAACATGGATAAATCTTTATTTATTATACCATATTTTTGTTAAAGTTCACCTGTAAAGGTTTGCTGCTCGATATCGACTCTTCCACTATTCATCTAATTAAACACCGTAATATGGCGCCCTTCTTCACCTTCGCCGTAGCGGAAAACGACATGATAGGCCTCTGGCGGAATTAGGCTTCCTGCACGCTCTGGCCATTCAACCACCATCACAGCACCACGAGAGAGATAATCCTCCCAGCCGATTGCTTCCACGTCTTCCTCGCTATGCAGGCGATAAAGATCCATGTGAACGAGAAGCTTCTCACCCTGATGCTCCTGCACAATGCAGAATGTAGGAGAAGTAACTCGCCCAGAAACGCCAAGAGCGGCGGCAAGTCCTTGAGTAAAGGTAGTTTTACCGGCCCCAAGATCACCCTCCAGACATACGACATCGCCCGGCTTTAAATCTTTCGCAAAAGCCTTTGCAACTTCCCACGTCTCCTCAACACTCTTTACGTTAAATAAGCCCGTCATCCTTCAACTCCTTGAAGCAGATTTTTAAATAATCGCCGGAAAATGCAGACGAATGCGGCATTCTGACAAGATTCTGCGGAAGATGTGCCTTTGGACGGCTGAGAATACCTTTAGAATTGCCCCCCACCTTGGCAATAGGTCCGGGCTCGTTATGGAAAACATCTAAGTACGCCCCCGCGATGCGCCCACTTTCAAGCGCCTTAAGAAGAGCCTCCTCGTCAATCGCATTGCCTCTTCCAATATTGACGACCACGCACTTTCGCGGCAGCTTTGCAATAAGCTTTGCATCAAGAAAATTGTCAGTGCCAGTATCGCTCGGCAAAGCAAGGATAAACCAGCTGGCACCATCAAGCACCTTCGGAAGCTCGGCGATATTCCCGCGCGAAAACCCCTCCACGCCAACACCAAGCGCCTCAAGCTTTGCCCCGATCGCCCGTCCGATCTTCCCATACCCCACAATCACTGCCTTCGTACCGGCTACGCGATAGCATTCGCCGCCAATTGCACTTCTGGGCCACGATTGAGCCCACGCCCTTCCATCCGAATCGGCGGCAGCAAGCTCCGGGCGAAAAAATCCGCGTGCCCATGCAAGAATGAATCCCGCAACCGTCTCGGAAATTATCGCCCCGTGATATCCGCCGAAATGAACGCGCACTCCCTGGGGGGCGGCAGAGGCATCCACAAGTTCTCGCCCCGCACCGGGAGTAGCAAGAACTTTAAGCGCCTTTGCCCTCGCATACCACTCAGCCTTGAAATGCCATGTAATGACATGAGTAGCGCGCGGCAAAAGACGAAGAAACGCCGTCTCTGTCCTCGCACGCAAAAGCTCTGCCCCTTCTGGCAAAAGTTTTCGCAATGCGAGAAGTGCCTCCGCGTCTACGCGGAAGCACTTCTCTGGCCATTCAAGCCAAACTAACGCAACAGTCATCACTCGTCAAGCTTACCCTTGTAGGTGACGCGGCGAATCTTTCCGACGGACGTGCGCTCAAGCGGCTCCTTGGAGATAACCACCTTGCGCGGACGCTTGTAGTCTGCAAGATCTGCACAGCGGCGCTGAACGGCTTTCATCGTAACCTTCTCCATTTCCTCCCAAGCAGGAAGCTTGCCATCCCGACCTCTAAAGTACTCTTCGCTCGGGTAGATGATCGCGCCCACGCGCTCACCAGGAACGCCGCCCTCGGTATATCCAAGAACGAGAATATCCGCGGCGCAAAGCTCCTTGGCGATGCAGTTCTCAACCTCCTCCGGATAAATGTTCTTACCCTCGCGGTTGACGATAAGCGCTTTCTTACGGCCGCGAATAAAGATGACGCCATTCGCGTCAATAGATGCCAAATCGCCAGTTTTAAGCCACTCACCGTCAAACGATTCCGCAGTCGCAGCCTCGTTGTGCCAATAGCCCTTCATGACGATTTTGCCCTTCACCTGAAGCTCTCCGACACCCGCCTCGTTCGGGTCGGCAATGCGCACCTCAATGCCGCTGATTGCCTTGCCGATCGAACCGATCGCATCGATCTCAGGGCCGCATACGCTGACTACAGGCGAACATTCGGTAAGACCATAGCCCTCAAGGAAGCGGATGTGCATACGATTGAAGCCCTTTAGGACATGATGGGGGCAGGGTGCACCGCCAGTAATGATAAAGCGGAGCTTGCCGCCAAGACGAAGCTTTACCATGTGCATGATGGGACCGCGAAGCCCGATCTTAAAGAGGAGCTTAGCCGCCTTGGAACTTGCGAGAGCCTCTTCAATACGAGCATATATCTTCTCCGCAAGAAGCGGGACGGCCATAAGAATGGACGGCTTCAAATACTTGATATCCTGGACTACCGTCCTCAAAGACTGCATGAAGCAAATCTGCGAACCGGTAACCATAGGGCAGATGAAGTTGGCCGTAAAGGAGAACGCATGGAAGAGCGGAAGAACCACAAAGAACGAATCCTTGTCAGTAATCTTCGCGCCGAAACACTGAAGCGCCCCCACGATATCATGAAGGAAGTTGGAGTGCGTAAGCATCGCACCCTTAGGCTTGCCGGTGGTGCCGGAC
>JAGBZQ010000047.1 GCA_017628165.1 Kiritimatiellia bacterium
CTCATTGTCGATTTGCCGCTGCCAGTCGTACCGACTACCGCCACGAAACTACCTTTACGAATTTCAAAACTTGCCTTGCTTACCGCATCGTGTTCGGCCGTATCGTATTTGAAAGACACGTTGTCAAAAACGATTTTTTCATCGAAGGTATTCTTCGCCGCCGCATCCTGTTTTTCTGGAAGAGCCATATCCACATCCATCAACGACCAAATTCGCTGCAATGAGGCGCGGCCCTGCTCTATCTGTACCTGCAGCTTGGAAAGCTGCTTTAACGGCTTGTAGATCAAAAGAAGCGGTGCCAGCATGGGAAGAATATTCGCCAGTGTGACATTGGCAAAAAAACACCACACTATAAACGCACAAATAAGGAATATCCCGACCGTTTCGACCGATGGCCCCACGAAAAGACCGAGCCTGACGGCGCGAAGCGTCGATTTCAAAAGATTCTTATTGGTGTCGAAGTATTTCCCGTTTTCAAACTCCTCGCAGTTATAAGCCTTGACCGCTTTGATGCAGGTCAAAATCTCATGAATCCTTGAGCCGACAACGGAACTGCGCTCCAACGATTTGCGAGACCACTTGCGGATAGCCTTTGAAAGCATCACCACCGGCACCATAAACAGCGGGAAACCCACAACGATAATCGCCAACGTCGGGAGCATCTGATTCGTAATCGCAAACCAGATGATAAAACCGACTGAAATCAAGATCTCAAACGGCGCCTGGGCCAGCTCCATCAGCATCGTCTGGATTATCATCTGCACCATTGCCGGATCACCCGTCGCGCGCGACATCAACTGACCTACATCGATTCGTCCGTGAAACTGCATAGACTGCTTTTGAATATGGCGAAGCATATCAACTCTTAAATCGGCAACGACATGTGATCCCGCCCAGGTTAAGCAGTAATTGGAAAGAAACAGCGTAGCCAAACGCGCCAGCGCAACCAGCGGAACGACAAAAACGACGATAAGTACCATCGCGCCGCCCATTGCGCCCGATTCATCCTGAAGCTCTATCCCGACCTTTGAAGCCAAACGTTCGACCTGCGGATACCACGAGGGCAATTTAGAGTTTTTTTCGATCTGGCGCTCAAACTTATTCTTTGAAGAAGCAGAACTCTCTGATTTTTGAGACTTCATCTCTTCTTGATTTGCCACGATCCTCGCTTCGTTCTCACTCACCTTTTCAAGCGTAGGCTGAATCACCTGAAAGAGCGGCAAAAACGTACCGGCCGTGAGCATACCGCAGAATATGCCGAGAAAAATTCTCATCTTATACTTTTTAGCGTACTCCCAAACGCGACCATAAGCTTCCTTGGCGGAGTAATCTCGATCAAAAAACTCTTTTTTATATTCACTCATCTGTTAAAATCCTCAATTCAAAACTGCCTTGGCTTTTTCATCCGGAAGGTTACGGAAAAAATTGTAGTTCAAAACCCAACATGACGGATGGCGGCGAATGACGCGCTCAAGATCGAAAATGCACCGCTGAGTCATGCCGCGTATGTCGCGGGCGTCTTCGATCTTATAGGCCGCAACAACCTCACAACGATAGCGCCCGTCTTTTAGAGGACGCGACCAAGCCACAACTACAGGAGCTTTACCCTTCGCGCTAAAGAACGCAGGCGCTGCCGAAACGGGAATCGGATGACCGAAAAACTTCACCCAAATCCCACCGTCTTTCGTATCTACAACTTGATCTACCAAAAGCCCCAATGATTTGCCGTCTTTCAGCCCTTGCATAAGGGGACGAAACGCTCCATTGGCATGAACAATTTCCTGTCCGATGGAAGTGCGGGCCTTCATAAGCAGTTTGGTCATGCCGGAAGTTCCGATATCTTTCGCAACCGACATCATCTTATGGCCTTCCAAAAAAGCGAGCTGCGAGAGAATTTCCCAGCATCCGATATGCCCGGAAACCGTAACGGCCGGTTTATTCTCCGCAAGAAAATTTTTGCCTGCTTCCGACATCTCCCCCGCCGCTTTCACCCGCGCAAGCGCATTGCGGCAAGTCCAGAAAGCGTGCCCAACCGTGCGCGCCATGTTGCGGTATGAGCGGCGTACTATTTTCTCCTCTGCCTTTGACGGGTTGTATACTTCGACAGGACGCACAATCCCCTCGGTCTTAATCTTGCCGTAAATCACCCGCAGATTGGCGAGCGAGCGCCGCCTGCCCTTATCGTCAAAACGGTACATCACCGCCGAAACGAAATCACACACCCCTATCATCCATTTGCGCGGAAGATTTGAAAAGACAACAACCCCCAGCCCTACCCCCAACCATTCAAACGGCCGGCGAAGAACTCTTTTAAGCGCTTTGACGTTTTTCTTTTTCAAATCGATGCCTTTTTGTAGAATTATACCATTTTCTGCCGACAAATTTTACTTAGCTTCGTTCCTGAGAGCAGGATCGAGGCGGTCGCGCAAATAGTCGGCCAGATGATTGAAAACAAGAACAAGAACGAATATCGCAATTGTGGTAAAGGTCATCTCCCACCATACGCCCTGACAGAGTCTGCGGCGTGCGTTGTCTATCATAACACCCCAACTCGGCTCACCCTGAACGCCGATGCCAAGAAAAGAAATAAACACTTCCGTGGAAATCGCCGAGGGGAATCGAATCGAAAACTGAATGAGGATTATGTGCGCGACATTCGGAAGAATGTGCCGGAACATGATCCGCGCATGCGAATAGCCGAGCGTACGCGCCGCCTGGACGTACGCGCGCGAAGACTGCTTCATAACCTCCGCGCGAATCGTTCGTGAGACGCCCACCCATGTCGTAAGGCCGATTCCGAGATATATCCCGAGCAACCCCTGCCCCACCACCAAGGATATGGCAAGAATAAAAAGAAGCCCCGGCATCGAGGCCACCGTGGCCGAAAGCCACACGACGAACGAATCCACCCATCCGCGAAAATATCCGCCAAGAAGACCAAGAAGGACCCCAAGCGGAATAGCAATGAGCGAAGTCATCACGCCGACATGAAAAGCAATGCGGGTCCCTTGCACAAGGCGCTCCGCCACAGAGCGCCCCAGATTGTCCGTTCCAAGGATGAAAACTTCGCGGCGTCCGTCCTTAAGCGTCACCGTACTCATCGGCGGCATATAGCGCGCCGAAAGATTCACTTCGTTGTATGACGCGGTAACATCGGCCGCCTTGGCGACGTGATATTGCACCTCACCGTAGATTGCGGCCGCCAGATAAACGGCCAGGATGCCAAGCGCGAGTTTAACGGAAAGCTTCAACTTAACGCCTTCCATTCGGAGGGAAGCGCATCCATCACAATCCCTACAACTTCATCGAGAGACAAATCGCTTGAATCGATTTCCACTGCTCCATCGGCCTTCTTGAGCGGCGCATACTTGCGAGTGGAATCGATCTCGTCACGCGCTAAAAGCGAAGCCTTTACGGCCTCCGTCGTCTGATTGGCGATGCCTTTATCCACCTCCTCCTTCTGACGGCGACGCGCACGCGCTTCGGCAGAGGCCGTGAGATAGAAACGTGCAGGCGAATCGGGGAAAACGGCGGTGGTAATATCGCGGCCCTCCACGACAAGATCGCCATACTGCGTCATTCCCCTCAAAAGCGCGGTAACGCGATCGCGCACAGGCTTTTCCCGGGCGACCTTGGAGGCGTTCAAGTTTATCTCCGGGGTTCTGATGCGCTCGCCAGGAGCCTCCCCGCCTACATAATACGCAATGCGCCCGCCTTCAGGGCGACACTCAATAGCAACAGTTTCGGAAAAGGCGCAGATAGCATCGGGAGACTCCATATCCACACCGTTCTCAAGGCACTGCCATGTAATTATACGATAGAGCGCGCCTGAATCAACATGGAGGAACCCCATCTTCTCGCCGACAATGCGCGAGACGCTCGACTTTCCAGCTCCGCTGGGCCCGTCTACGGCAATCACTTTTGTCATTTTTCAATCCCTTCCGCAGAAACTTCTACCGCCGTGTTTTTACATAATGCGGGACAGGAGAAATATCGCATCCAGCATACATAAGACGCAACCGCCAGAATTACCGCAACAACAAGCGCAATACAGAGCTTGCATGCAGGACGCTTGGCGCACTTCGTAAACAAACGAGCACGCGCCATCGAAAAGCCCATCGTCCTGTTCACGGCCCAGCCGCCCGCATTTAGAATCGCACCGAGATCGCGCCTCCTAAGCTTAAACCACGTAAGGACAACGCTCGGAAGCGAAACCACAAGCACAAGTGCTGCAAGCGAAAGCGAAAACCTCCATGCGTCCATTTTTGAGACGGCCGCCATCACAGAAGCCGCCGCCGCTCCCACCATGCCGATGCCGATGCCGATAGCGGCGACGCTCGAAGCAAGCGCGGCCCCACCGGCCTCGACTCCGCGCGAAGCCCCCTGAAGACTCTTTGCACCGGCGCTCTCACGATCTCCGAAAAACTTTTTGATCATCGCGCCCACACCCTCGCCAAGCTTCCTCCACGGCATCCAAAACGCCTCGGCAAGCGAAACCTGCGCCTCGACAACCTTTGTAATGCAAGCCTCCCACTCAGATCCGGAGCAATCGGTGAAGACGCCGTTACGCCCTGCGTAAAGCCCGGCTATCGTCCCTGCCGTCACAACAGCGCAAATAGAACGCTGAGCCTTATCCGCAGGGCGAGTGAGCTTCACATAAAGGACACAGCAGTTTGATCTGCCGGACAGCGCCTGATGCGCGGCATCACCATCGACCGCAAAGCAAAGCTCAAGCTCCTTCGCGTCAATGCGGAGAGCGCCCATCTGAAAAATCGCAGCGTCCTTTTCTGAATAAAGACGCTTCATATTGACGAAATTTTCCAGAAACTCAAGAAGGTAAAGCTTGTAACGGAGAACCTTCTCCTCATCCTCGAGACGTGAGAGAAGATCAGCATTCATTACGGGCTTCGAATCGAGAACCTTGCCGTACGCCAAAAACATTCCCGCGAGCTTCTTCCAGGAGAGACGGTCCATCTCCACCATATCGCCCAAAACCGGAGCAACGCACTTTGCACGAAACTCAAGCACCGCCTCACGGAATTTAGGATTGATGCGCTCATCTAGAGGAAGCGGCTTCTCCGGCGCCTCCATCACAATAGGAGCGTCCTCAGCTGGAGTAAAATACTTCTCCGCCACATCCTGCACGGCAATAAACGCCTTGTATGCCTGCGCCGTATCATCTCCGAGAAAAGAAACATCCTTAGAGGAAATGCGATCCTCCCATTCGGCCAAGGCCTTGCGATCGGATTCGCCTGGCTCCTGCGAAGCGAGATTTTCCTCCTTATCCATCACCTCCTTAAGGCGTACGCGATCAGCCTCCGACGGAGCGAAAAGCGCCCCGAGATCAACATCGCGTGCCTTGAGAAATTCTATCGCGCCCAGAACTTCGTCTATCTTAATGCGCCCGTCCCTGTCCGCGTCGAGAAACTTTAAAGTGCGGTCGTCAAAGCGCAGATTGCCGACTGGCATAGACATGACAAGAAAATGCTTGCGGTCAAGGCGGCAAAGATTTGCTATATCTTCACCGCTTCTGAGATCAACCTGCCAAGAGCCGCCGGCATTAAACCATCGCCACGAGTGCTTTTCCATATTCTCGCCCCCCCTGGTGGAATTTACGCGCGCTCGAGATTGCGGCGCTCGAGATCTGCACGATATTCCGCAAGATCAACCTTAAGGCGCGCAACTCCCGTCTCCACGGCAGCCTTCGCCACAGCAAAGCTGACCTCCACGAAAAGGCGGCGGTCAAACGGCTTGGGAATAATGTAGCCGTCGCCGAAGACAAGATTCTCGTCAGGATATAGAGATGCTACGTCGGCAGGAACCTCCTTGCGAGCGAGCTCCGCGAGAGCATTCGCCGCGGCCACTTTCATCTCCTTGTTGATTGTCGTCGCGCGAACATCGAGTGCGCCACGGAAGAGATACGGGAAGCCGAGAACGTTGTTGATCTGATTGGGATAATCGCTGCGGCCCGTCACCATAATATACCTGCGACCCTTCAGCGCTTCCGCCACCGCGAGCGGCGAAATTTCCGGATCGGGATTGGCCATCGCAAAAATAGCGGGAAACTCGCCCATCTTCTTCACATCCTCGCCATCAAGAACGTTTGCTGCAGAAACTCCGATGAAGACATCCGCTCCGACGAGCGCTTCCTTGAGCGTCTTCGCCGATGTCTCCACCGCATGGCGCGCCTTATATGCATTGAGATCGGTGCGGTCGGTGCGGATCGTACCCTTGGAGTCGCACATTGTGACATTAACCACGCCAGCCGCCTTGCACATCTCGCAAATACGAATGCCTGCTGCTCCAGCGCCGTTCATGACCACCTTCAAATCCTTAAGCTCCTTGCCGGCAAGCTTGGCGTAATTCATCACGCCGGAAAGAGAAATGACCGCCGTGCCCCACTGGTCATCGTGAAATACGGGAATATCAAGCTCGCGGTCGAGAGTATCCTCAATCTCAAAGCAGGCGGGAGCCGCGATATCCTCAAGGTTGACGCCGCCATACTGCGGAGCTAGCGCCTTTACCGCGGCAATGACACGCTGAGGATCGGTTTTTCCAGTGGAAGCGCCGCCCTGACGGCAGCAATCAAGAGGAACGCTCCACGCATCCACATCGCCGAACGACTTAAAGAGAACAGCCTTTCCTTCCATGACGGGAATCGAAGCGAGCGCGCCAAGATCGCCGAGGCCAAGAATCGCAGAGCCGTCGGAAACGACAGCCACAAGATTCGGCTTTGCGGTGCAATCGTATGCGGCCGCAGGATCTTCCGCAACGGCTTTCACCGCATGGGCGACGCCAGGTGTATACGCGAGGCAGAGATCGTCCTTGGTCTTGAGAGGCTTCGGCAGGCAAACCGAGACTTTGCCGCCCTTGTGAAACTTCATTACGGAAGATTTGTCATAGGAACTCATTTTGCTTCTCCTTGATTTTCTTTTTTCGGATTTTCCACCGGTATTTCGTTAAGATAAAACTTACTGATCTTTACGCCAGAATCGCGAAGCATCGAACGCACGACCTCCATGCGCTCTTCGGTGATATCGCAGGCAACGACAAACGAATCTGCATTCAACTCCCTGATTGCGCCCGGCGCGGCGGAAAGAGGTCCGATGATTTTAATGCCGCCGATGTAAAGGCCCTTAAGCAGAAGATCGTCATCCACGATACCCACAATGACGCGGCTGTTGGAAGATGCCGATCTCACAAGCTCACGGCGGAAGGCGCGATATCTAAGCCCCGAGCCGTAAACGAGAACACGCGAAACATCCGTCCTGTTCTTAAGACGCGAGCGGTCAAGGACATACAGAACATCGCGAACAACACTGCGCAGAAGCCTGATGATGCTTAGCGCGATAAATGTAAGAGCAGCGTAATTGACCACAAGAGCCTTGAGCTGGTAATTGTAGAAAGGCGAATAATAAATCGCTACGCCGCCCATGACAGAACCGCCTACGCAGGCGAAGAGAAGCCGCAAGTAGTTTGATGACATCGCACGCGCCCAGGCGGTCACATAAGTCTTGCAGACGACAAGCATCACGAACACGGAGGAAACCATAATGGGCATCCCCACCCTGAATGTGATCTTGCCTATGTTTACCCTGAGCATCCAGACTGAAAAAAAGAATATGATCACAAGAAGCGTCACATCGGCCGCAAGGGTTATCGGAATGCGCAGATTGGCGATTTTGCGCCTGTGCCCAACGCTTCTATCATGGGCAAACGCCTTTGCGAGGCGCCCGAGATCGAATAATTCGATGCGGGCCATATCGCGAACCGCCACGACAACCGCCACAGAGAAAGCTGCGATCCAAACCCCCGCTGCGCGAGACTCCACAAACACACCCAACAATCCAAAGGACACGAGAAAAGCGGCGATGACATAAAGAATCCATGCGGCCTTCTTCTGGCTCAGATCAACAGACCGGAGGATTCGATGGTGAAGATGATCTATGTCGGCTGTCATTATCTTGCCGTTTCCTGCGCTTTTAGCATCGCGCTTGCTGAGCACATAGCGAACCGAACGGCGAAGGATCGCAAGAAACACGTCGAAAATCGGAACGCCCATAGACAGCAGAGGCACTCCCACGGAAACGAGAAAAGAATTTGAAGCCTGCGAAGCGAGGGGAAGAAACGCAAGAGTAAAGCCGATAAACATTGACCCCGAATCCCCGAGAAAAATAGTCGCAGGATTGTAGTTGTAGCGCAAAAACGCCAGAAGAGCGCCGGCTAAAGCAAAATAGAAAAACACCGACACGGAAGCGTTTGTCAAAAGAAGGGCGCCCCCCATGCCGACCGCGGCGATAAGGGCAAGCCCAGAGGCAAGGCCATCAAGGCCGTCTATCAGATTGAACGCGTTGATCGCGCCGACGATCCAGAAAACGGTCAAAAAGCCGTCAAGAGCACCAGGTATCGACGGACACAGACGATGGAATCCAAGATCAGCCCACCACCAGACGAGAACGCCCGCAACAACCTGTCCTAAAAGCTTGATGTGCGGCTTCATCCCATAAAGATCGTCGCAAAACCCCACAAGCCCCACGAAAAGAGATATCACCACATACTTCCAGTAGACTCCGCCGCCCACTCCAATCCCGCATGGGATAGCATCGTAAAAAACGACGAGCAGAGAATACGTAATGAGCAATCCTGCGATAAGCGCAATGCCGCCGCCGCGCGGAACCGGCACCTTGTTGATGCGGCGCGGATCGGGCTTGTCCACCATCCCAAGGCGCATGTTTAGAATTCGTACAAGCGGAACAAGCAAAAGCGTAAGCGCAAACGCACTCAGAAACGCTACGGCATAAGGAGTAAATTTTCGCAGAAAGAGCTCTGTCATTCTATCATCCCTCCCAAGTTTGAAAGAATGAAGTCCACAAAAAAGCGCTCGTCCGCAACAGGAGACATCACCGTGATCATCGCCCATCTGTCAATGCGGGCAAGGAATGCTCTGTCTATGATATCACGGAAAATGCGCGCCATATGCGAAGATGTTGAGTATCCTTCCTGATTCGCGAAGGTGTACGCAAAATATCCCTCGGCAGACGATCCGTTCAAAAGGAGTCTGATAATCGTCCAATCTCTGCCGGCCGCCGCCACGGTCTGCGACGAAAGAACAGTAAAACCCTGCGAAGGCAAACAAAGCTCGGGACGGTGAAGCGAATTCTTGTTTGCCCCGCTTACAACAGCAGAAACGTCGAAGTAGAACCCGTTATGATATTTATATCGGCTCTTTAAAATTTCAGCGCCGCGCAGAAGATTCGTTTCGGCCACAGAAGGCTCCACCTCGTCGCGCACAAATCCGTCAAACGAAACAACATTGACTTTAGGCGGCAGAGCCACCTCGGCAGACGGAGCAAAAAGCTGCGCGACCATCACGGGCAGCACGAAAAGAAGCGCGAGGCATGCGCCTGCCATGGAAAAGCCGCGCGCATTTTCAGAGACGCATCCGCCAAAAAGATCTGCACGCTCCTGCTTCGGGAATACGCGGGCGAAAACCGTTTCAAGCATGATCATCATGGCGATTGCGATGCCGAAGACGATGAACGGCGAAAAATCATGGTGAAAGCCTATCGCAAAAGACGGCGACCATTGGGCCACAAGGCAAATCGACATTATGCGCACTACATTTCCTATGACGGCAAACGGAATCGCAAAAAGAACGAAAAGCCCTCTTCTCAGCCATGTCGGCTGACAAAAATAGCCGTATCCCACGAAAATGGCCAGAAGTGCGCAGATAGACCTGAGACCGCTGCAAGGATTTGCGATGTCAACGCCAAACACTTCTCCGTTCATGACAACGCCCGGCATCGTTATCATATTGCCGTAGCGCACTATCTCAACACCGAGCGCCGAGAGGGCTTCACTTGCCGCTGCACTCACAAATAGCCGGAGCGAAACCGTCAGGAGCGAAAGCGAGGAGGCAAGCGGCATGCAAAAAAGAAGGCACCCGAACGGAAACAGGAGCCGCTTGGCGCAGCAAGCGCCGAAAAGCGCCCAAGACACGGTAAGTAAAAGCCCCACGAACGCCAGAAGCTCGAAGCGCACCTGCAATCCGCGCACGCCAAGATATCCGACGAGCAAAAACGGCAAAATCATAAAAGCGCCGAGAAGACTTGGAGAACCAATCGAAGATGCGATGCCCTTGCGCTCGCGCCAAAGAACAAAAAGCGAAAAAAGCGGCACGAACCATGCATAATCCATATCCTCTTCGGGCGCGCAGAAAACATTAGGAAGATGACTGAAAATCATCTCTGAAAAACCCGCTACAATCGCCACAAGGATTATCCCCGCCAGCGCAAGGCGCAACTTTATATTTTGTGTCATACCCTATAATTATACCGAAAATACGTCTGAAAAATCAAACATGAGACCCCCTCAGCGATAGCGGTGCGAAGATTCGCCTTTAATGCGAATATCCTCCACTTCCCCGATGATGCCGATTTCATGAATGCCGGGAGTGTCAATAATCATGGCGCCCGAGGGCAGAATCACAAGCTCGCGCGAAGTTGTAGTATGGCGCCCCTTGCCGCTCCACTCCTGAATCTCACCCGTAGCGGCCCACTCTTCGCCGGCCAAAGTATTGAGAAGCGTCGACTTCCCGACACCCGAACTTCCGATAAACGCAAGAGTCCGCCCTTCCTTGGCATATTCAAGAACACCCTCCATTCCCTCACCAGTAAGCGCGGAAATCTTGAGAAGTTTCGCGCGGCCGCCTATCGTCTCCACAAGTTCGTCGATAAACTCCTCATCGCCTTTTTGATAAAGATCCATCTTGGAAAGGACTATCACAGCTTCTGCTTCGCCCATGTCCTCGGCGAGCGTCAGATAACGATCGATGCGCGCCGTCGAAAAATCCTCGTTGAGCGACATCATAATGAAAAGCGTATCAAAGTTCACCGCAAGCGTTTGCGATTTGCGGCGAGCCGTCGGATCCTTGCGCTCGAAATGCGAAAAGCGCGGCAAAATCGCCGTAATCATAGATTCGCCCTGGGAATTGTAGCGGAAGCGAACAAAATCGCCCGTGATGGGCTTTAAGACTTCGTCACCTATCTCCGCACGCTTGACACGCTTCATCCCTGCGGATTCACTCTCCGTCTTCACGCGCTTGGAAAACACACTTTTTTTCTTGCGAGCTATAATCTCGCCGCCTGCTTCGTTGCAGACCAAATGATAATAATCCCCCTGCGCGCTCACTATACGGGCGATTCCAGGCTCGCAAGCCCCCCTCCACCCAAATCTCTCAAGGCGCGTCATTCTCCTCTACGCCTCGTATGGTGCCTTGAAGACTTCAGTAAAATCATATCCGCACGCGAAACCCTCAGGGGTATCCTCTTCATCCTTGCCGATGCGGCGGCCTTCGACGAGATTGAACATCATCTCACCGATGTCTTCCGTGCGCGAAAGCCCCCACTCCGACAAGACTGTGTACGTCATAGGCCCGTACTGCTCAAGCGCACGCTCCTTGAACTCCTCGAGGATTTCTCCTGCGCGAATCCGCCCACCATCACGGCAGAGATAATGGATGACATCCATCAAAAGCGCATACGCGCGCGCATCGTAGCGCGAATCCTTCGCCACGATGTCGGCGAAAGAATCGCTCACGAAATCAATCTCTTCCAAGGGCTGCGGCATCACTTGTTGAAAAACGCCTTGTAAAGTGCGCGAACCGCCGCCTCACGATCCTGCTTGCGAATGGCTATCATGAAGCTCACCTCGCTCGAGCCCTGATTCACCATCGAGACGGATATGCCCACCGACGCAAGCGCCAGACACGCCTTGGCAAGCATTCCAGGCGTATAGCACATTCCCTCGCCGACGATCATAAGGATCGTGATATCGCGCTCTACGGCCACATAATCAGGATTGAGCTCCTTCTTGATGGCCTGAATCACCTTAAGCTCCTTGCTCTTGGGAAGGCATTGCCCCTTGACCACGATACACTGCGAGTCGACCCCCGAAGGCATGTGCTCATAGGCGATGCCCTCGTTCTCAAGCACAGTAAGAAGACGGCGACCAAAGCCGACCTCGCGGTTCATGAGATACTTCTCAACGACGATGTTGCAGAAATCCTCGGCGGCCGCAACGCCGACGATCGTCCCGGGAACAACGCGGCGCGACTGCTGAATCATCGTGCCAGGCTCCGAAGGATGATTCGTATTGCGGATATTGATCGGAATGCGCGCTCGGACTGCCGGGATGACGGCCTCATCGGCAAAAACGCCGAATCCCGCGTAAGCAAGCTCACGCATTTCACGATATGTCATCGTGGATATACCCTCGGAAACTTCCGGCACAAGACGCGGATCCACGGGATAGACGGAATCCACATCCGTGAAATTCTCATACACATCGGCACAGACGGCCGCAGCGAGAATTGAGCCCGTAATGTCACTTCCGCCGCGCGGGAACGTGGCCACCTTACCCTCCTTCGTGTAGCCGAAGAAACCGGGATAGACAGCAATCCCTTCGAAATTCGAGAACGCGCGCGAAAGCGTGGCGTAGCTGGAAGGGTCAAGCGTTGCATCGCCAAAGGCTCCTGTAAGGACCATTCCCGTTTCCTTGGGGCTTACATAGCGCGCCTTGCGGCCGCGGGCCGCAAACGCAACGGCTACGATCTTAGCGCTGTTGTCCTCGCCAGACGCCTTCATGAGATCAATAAATTCCGCACCCTCAAGATCCTTCACCTTGGCAAGGCGAGATTTAAGATCTTTCTCGATAGTCTGGACGATTTCATCGCCGAGTTTAAGCTCCTGCGCGATTTCCGCATAGCGCTCTACGACTGCGCCAAACTCACGATCGGTGTTCTCACCCTTAAGAGCCGCCTCTGCAAGCGCAATAAGGAGATCCGTAACCTTTGTATCCTGCGAATGCCTCTTGCCGGGGGCGGAAACGACAACGATGCGCCTTGCGGGATCCGCAAGGACAATATCCATCACCTTATTGAGCTGCGCGGCGTTCGCGAGAGAACTGCCACCGAATTTGCAAACTTTCATATTTATCGTATGCCTTGTTAAAAAAATCAGAGGATACTGAGCGCCACAGGCTCGCCTGCGATAACACCGCTCGCCTTGATGTCTGCAAGCGCGCTCTCAAGATCAGAAGCTTTGGCCGCATGTGTAATCGCCACAACCGGGACGGCGTCTTTGCCATTGCCGCCGGCCTTCTGCGAAGCCGCCGAAATGGAAACGGAGTATTTGCCGAGAATCGAGGCGATCGTGCCGAATGCGCCGGGCTTATCGGCAACGAGAAGGCGGATATAGAACTTCGAGACGATATCACCTGCAGACCGAAGCGCCACACTGCCCTCGGCATAGTCGGGGGCGCCGCGCCTATAGCGCGTCTCGCCCTTGGCAAGGTTGCGTGCGATATCACCGATATCACCCACCACGGTTGAAGCCGTAGGCGCACGCCCGGCGCCGCGTCCATAATACATTGTGTTGTCGCTCATATCGCCCTTGACCATAACGGCGTTGAACGCGTCGTTAACGTTTGAGAGCATGTGCGTAAAGGGAACGAGCGTGGGAGATACGGATATCGCCACCTCTTCGCCATGGCGCGCTATGCTCGCCAAAAGCTTGATGCGATAGCCGAAATCGGCAGCGTACTTCACATCCTCCCCCGCGAGATCGCGGATGCCCTTGACCTGAACCTCATCCACCTTGGGCTGGAAACCAAAGGCGAGCGAAGCGAGAATGCAGGCCTTGTGCGCCGTATCGAAGCCGTCCACGTCAAGCGAAGGATTAGCCTCCGCGTATCCAAGGCGCTGCGCATCCTTGAGAACAACATCAAAAGGAAGCCCCTCATTCTCCATACGTGTGAGGATGTAATTGCAGGTGCCGTTGAGAATGCCGTGGATGGTCTCGATATCATTGCCCGCAAGGCCCTCGCGGAGAACGCGGATAATCGGAATGCCGCCGCCAACCGCCGCACCGAAGTAGATGTCCACATTATTCTTTGCGGCAGCGTCAAAAATTTCTTTACCGTTCTCTGCAAGAAGCTTCTTGTTGGCGGTAACGACGCACTTGCCATTGTTAAGCGCTTCAAGGACGAGCGTCTTGGCGATTCCTGTGCCTCCGATTGTTTCCACGACAATCTGGATAGAAGGATCTGAGCAGATACTCTTTGCATCCACGGTCAGCATGCCGGGCTCAACAGCGACGCCGCGATCTGTGACAATGTCAAGATCGGCAATTTTCTTCAAAACGATATCAACGTCAAGGCGCTTGGCCATGACGCAGCGATGCTTCAAAAGCCCCTCGGCGACTCCTGCGCCGACGGTTCCGAAACCGAGAATTCCAACTCCAACTTGTTTCATATCTACCTTCTTTCTAATGCAAACGCATATTTTACTCTTATTTCCGCCCTCAAGTCAACAATACACCGTCAGTGCTCTGAATTCAATATCGCATTTGCCTTCTCAAAAACGGCATTGAAATAAGACGCCTTCTTCCATAGAGACTCTTTCATGTTGAAGAGAGCGTCAAGCTTGTCCATCTCGCCCGCCATGGCGGGAATCTTGCGCAGCTGGCGATACTTCTCGGCCGCCTCCAAGCCGTTCTGCAACATCAGAATGCGAATTGAAGGCGAGCCGTCTGGATAGACGAGGAACGTATCTCCCGCAAAAAGACCGCCGTAGTCGGCGCACTCCATCGGATTTGGCGGCCAGGAGTTATAAGCCCAGCGGAGAAAACCGTCGAACCCGGCCACCGCCGCGTAAAGCCCGATATAATAACCCTCGGACGGCGAAGAGAAGACGAAATTGTTTGGCGA
>JAGBZQ010000007.1 GCA_017628165.1 Kiritimatiellia bacterium
GCCATGTTTCAGGAGTAACATATAATTCAGGATTCCATCTTATACGAGGAAAAATAAACGACAAAGGCGAAATCGGCACCACTAATTCAAGGCGTCCATGATCTCGCGTCCAATACCCATTGAAAGCCTGCCGCGAATACATATTACTAACATCATCGACAGCCGAATAGATAAAATTCGTTGCCGTTTCAGGGAACACGGAAAGCGGATACTCAACGCCCTTCTCCAAGAGAAACACATATTCGCCTGCATTAGTAATAGCAACAGAATAATCGCCAACATTAAGCTCGGTTATTTCGAGCGGTTTTTCGGGTACGGTAACGATGAGTTTATAAAGCCCATTTGTAAGATCAACGCCAACTTGGTCATTGACCCACTGAGCATATCCTATCGAAAGTATCTCGTTTGCATTCGTGAAGTTCGCTCTTACCCATTCGTTATCTTGCCCAAAGCCATCATACTCAAACGAAAGCTCGCGTGGAATAATCCGCTCAACGCCACTCGTAGCAACGAGAATATCACCGCTACGCATTAGCTCAATACGACCATTTATAACGCTATTCGTTTCACGATTCACAAGACCATTATACCACGAATAGACGTACTTTGACTCGTTCGTTTCCGAAGCGGCAATATATTCCCACTCAAAGCGCGAAACACCGCGCCCGATTGCCACTTTTTCGCCTAACTCCGCAAGAACAGCATCCTTTCGATGTGTTGACCAAATTTCACCCCACGAAAGAAGTTCCACGCCTTTAAGATGATTTGTTCCAAACGGAAACACAAAATCATTTTCAAACTCAAACCAGAACGACTCCTCCCAAACGCCAGTAGTATTCCAACTCCTCACATACAAATCCGTTCGAGTAGTCGGCTTACGCCCTTTATTCTGACGAACGGTAGATGACGCGATGAATTTTTTTTGGACAGGATTAACAGGATTTACAAGATTAGAGTGATTTTCCCCGTTCCCTGATTGGTAATTGGATTTGACCACTGGCAACACTTGCACATTGGCAACATTCCCATTCTTCGTTGATCCGTGCAAACAAAATGCGCCAAAGACAAGAGGAAGAACAACCTTCCAAAAAACAGGTAACCGCCGCCATTCGCTTATGAGCTCTTTAACTCTGCCGCCTACCGCCTTCCACCATACAAGCACACAAAACGCGGTGAGTAGCACCGCGCTCAAGAGAAGCAATGCAGATTCTAAACAACCCAAATCAAGCATGCTGATATTTTAGCAAAATTACCGATCACTTTTCATTCCTCCGTTAACCCACCAAAGCCACACATTTTCAGGGGTCTCCCAAATGCGAAGCTCAGTAGGAAGCAGTTTAAGTTAAGAATCCACAATGCCAATAATACAAGAGGGATGTTCCGAACAAAGCGGTTATATGGATATCACTTCCTGCGCTCGATATTTGCGCCAAGAGCAGAAAGGCTCGTTTCCACAGCCACATATCCACGGTCAATAACTTTGGCATTGTGAATCACTGAGACACCCTTGGCCGCAAGCGCAGCGATCACAAGCGCAATACCTGCACGAATATCCGGAGAGGTAAACTCACCCGCATAAAGCTGCGAAGGCCCCGTAACAACCACACGGTGCGGATCGCACTGAACAATCTTTGCGCCCATCTGCCGGAGATTATCCACAAAATAAAGACGCGATTCAAACATCTTTTCAAAGAAAAGGCACGTCCCGCGCGTCTGCGTAGCAAGAACAATCAAAATCGACATCAAATCCGAGGGAAACTGCGGCCACGGACCGTCAGAAACCGACGGTATCACATCACCGAGATCGTAGCGCATTTTAAGGCGTTTCTTTTTAGGGACATACTTGAGCGTCCGCTCGCGAGAATCAATAATCCATGTGACGCCGAAGCGCTTGAAAGCCGCCTCCATCACGGCAAACGGCTCTGGATCTATTCCCGTAAGCAGCAACTCGCCTCCGGTGACGGCTGCGGCCACGATATAGGATCCCGCCTCGATATAATCGCACCCTACGCGCACCGTACAGCCGTGAAGAGATTCCACACCTTCAACCGTAATCAGATTCGTTCCTGCGCCGGATATGCTGGCGCCCATAGCGTTGAGCATATTCGCAAGATCAACGACATGCGGCTCACAGGCGGCGTTATAAATAATGGTTCTCCCCTTTGCAAGAACGGAAGCCATCAGAATATTCTCCGTGGCCATGACGCTCGCCTCGTCAAGAAGAATCCGCGCGCCTTTAAGCTCTCCTTTGAAACGCAATGTCTTGCGGCCTGCAACGGCCTTCGCCCCAAGCGCCCTGAAGCCCGAAAAATGCGTATCCAGCCGCCTGTGGCCTATCGCATCACCGCCTGGAGGCGGCAAAGAAGCGCGGCCCGCGCGAGCAAGAAGCGGCCCCGCGAAAAGAAAACTCGTCCTGATGCGCTGAGCAAGCTCGGCGGAGATTCGCGCCGTTTTGAGCTTCGGCGTCTCTATGGAGACCGTTCCCGCCTTCATATCCCGCGTAATCTTGGCCCCGAAATCGCGCGCGGCCTCAAGCATGGCAGAGACATCGGAAATCGCGGGGACATTCTCTATTACTACGCGCTCAGGCGTCAGAAGCGCAGCGGCGATCATGGGCAATGCTGCATTCTTGTTGCCTGAAATGGCATGGACTCCGCCGATTGTACGCCCGCCCTGAATTTTCAACTGCATTCGTAAATAAACTCCATCAGGCCTTGGTGATACCGTCGATCTTTTTCGTCTCACCGAAAACGACAAGCCTATCATCTGCACGAAGCACCTCAGAAGGCTGAGGCATAATCACATCGGACATCTTCGCATGGCCTTCACCGCTTCGCCGGATGCAGAGAATAGTAAGAGCCGTGGTCTTACGGAAATCGCTCTGCGCGAGAGACTTGCCCACGAGCTGAGCAGGCACATCCACCTCCGCGATGGAAAAGCCTTCTGCGACCTCAAGAAAATCCACCGCGTTGTGATTTACAATCGCGCGCGCCAGACGATGGGCGCTATCTCTATCTGGATAAATTACGGAATCAGCTCCGATGCGGCGAAGAATCTTGCCGTGAAGCTCACTTGATGCTTTGGAGACAACATCAAGAATGCCAAGCTCCTTGCAATTGGCCGTGGCCATCATTGAAGCTTCAATGTTGCTTCCTATAGCCACCACCACAATATCACACTCGCCGAAACCAGCCTCTTCCAGGATATGCGGCAGCGTGGCATCACCCTGAATGGCGGTCACAAACTCGCTTGCGCTCTGCACGGCTGGGCGATTGCGATCTATGAGCAAAACCTCCATCCCCGCATTGGAAAGACTCTCTGCAAGCGCAATCCCGAAGCGCCCTGCGCCTATAATACCGACACGTTTTTTCATTTAAGCTCCATTCGCTTGGCCTCGCGGACAAGCCCCTGTGAATATGGATGAACCGGCTCTGCAAAAAATTCCGCGGGATCATCCGAAGTCTCAACGACTCTCCCGTCCTTCATAACCGCAAGCTTCGTGGCCATCTGCGAGACCACTCCAAGATCATGTGTAATAAGAAGAACGCCGGAGTTGGACTGGTGGAGATCACGCATAAGGCGCAATACCTGTGCTTGAATGGTCACATCAAGCGCAGTCGTGGGCTCGTCGGCAATGACGAGATCCGGACCAAGCATAAGACCCATCGCAATCATTACGCGCTGCTGCATTCCGCCGGAAAGCTCGTGCGGATAGGCGAGCGAACGCGTAAGAGGATCAGGTATGCCTACTTTGCCGAGCCACTCTAAAGCCATCGCCTCGGCAGCTTTCTTAGACATCCTCTCGTGAAGAAGGATGGTCTCCACAAGCTGCGCACCAATTCTGTGCAAGGGAGATAAAGAACCCATCGGATCCTGGAAAATCACGCCTATACGCTTACCGCGAATGCTCCGCAGCTGGGCAAGCGGCATTGCAAGGGTATCCACACCGTCAAGGAGAATGCGCCCATCGGGATAAAACGCCGGAGGACTCGGCAAAAGCCGCGCCACACTCATAGCGACGGTGCTCTTTCCGCTGCCGGATTCTCCTACTATACCAAGCACCTGCCCCCTGTCCAAAGTGAGCGAAACATCCATTGCAGCAGGCGTCACCTCGCCCTCGTCATTGCGATAAGATACGCTAAGATTTTTTATTTCCAAAAGCATAGGGGTATTTTACCATATTTCGCCGTTTCAAGGCGGAGAAAACAAGGATGGTGGGCGATTCGGGATTCGAACCCAAGACCCCTACCGTGTGAAGGTAGTGCTCTAACCAACTGAGCTAATCGCCCTAATGATGTAAAAATCATTATGGATGTAGTATATCAAAATTCCGCGCGTATGCCAACCTCAAAAGTTCTCGGCTCGCCAACAAGACATTCGTAGTAATGACGAGTAGATTCAAAATACTTCTCCCCCAGCAAATTACGCACACCGAGCGTAAGAGTCCAGTTGTCACTGCCGCCGAATTTTGAGAATGGTATCGCCATATTAACATCTAACACGTGCGACGGATCAAAACGCAAATTCTTGTTCTGGAATGTTCCGCGCATACACGCATAGTTCATCGAGCGGAAACGATACCCGCCACCGAACACGATATTCTTAAAAATGCCCGACGAAAAACGATAGGACGTGTTGAGCGAGAACGTATGGCGCGGATAGCGCTCAAAATCGCGCGCCTCGCTGTCGTGCGGCTTATCTCTATCCGTGTACCGATTGTACGCATACATGCCAAGAAAGGTCCAGTTGTCCGTCACCTCTCCAGTAAGCGAAGCCTCATATCCGCGGGAGACGCTATGACCTTCATAACTTTCAACAAGCCCAGTATTGTCTATCTGCGGCACATTCTCCTGCTCTATGCGATAAGCTGAAAGCGACAACCAGAGCTTCTTGGCCATCTTAAGCCTTAAGCCTCCCTCAAACTGCGTGGACTCCCACGGATCAGTTTCGGGACGAACTCCATCCACGGTTCTCAAGCCCAGCATAGGCGTGCGCGTCTGAGAAACATTACCGAAGAAAACAAGCCAATCAAGCGGCTGCACAGTAACTCCTCCGCGCGGAGAGACGGCATCGGCCGACGAATGAAAAAAACGATTCGCACCAGATGTGTATGCTTCACTCTCGAAATGATCATACCGCGCTCCACCCAGAAGAGTGACCCATCCCCATGAAAGAGAATCCTGAAGCGTAAGGCCGTAACGCGAAGTAGGCGTACCGAAACCGCCCGAAGATTCACGGTAGTTATAGTCCGGCTGAATTACGAGCGCACTGCGAACACCTCTGAAAATCTCCGTGTCATAGACAGAACGCAGATAGAGATTGTAATTGCGGTTGACAGACGATGAATTTGAAAAGTTAGAAATCTGATACTGATTACCTGAATACCACTCACCTGTCGCAAAAAAACTCTCAAGCTCCGCGCCACGTCCGGAATACGGCTCGCGCGTAGACTGCTCCCAGCTTGAAACAAGAATTGACGCGCCAAACTTCAAAAGCCAATCCTCTGAAACCTGCCAGTCAACCCACGGATTTACCATGAAGCTCTCGTAGACCGAGCGGTCGCCACGGCGACAGGAAGATTCATACCATTCGAATCCGCCCGCAGGACGCCCCCTCCAAACGGGTACGCCGATATAACTCGGCTGATCCGTATACTGAAACATCGTCTTTAAGCCAAAGCGGACATCGTCATTCGGCTCAAAAACAAAGCTTGGCGCAAGCGTAAAAGATTCACGTGCGCGAGCCCCCTTCTGCACACCTTGGTTAATATAAGTCGGCTCGTAATAATCTGCCGTTCCCAAAAGACGAAACGCCGCCTTGCCGTCAAGAAAAATACTGTTGCGGTCAAACATCCCGCGATAGCGCTGCGTGTGCTTACCGACAGAAGAATTACCCTGAAGAACAGTCTTTTCATCTTCAAGCTGCGCGCTCTTCAGATAAAGATTCACACTTCCCCCGCCGCCTGAAGCGTTCTGAACGGATCCGGAGCCGCCGCTTAGACCCGCAATCGGCCCCTTTACGATTTCAACACGATCCATGAGAAAGGAATCCATAAAAAGCCCAGACCCGCGACCAAGCGGCACAACACCATCAAACATCGGCTCGGTGCCGCCCATGCCACGGACCGAAAATGTTCCCGGCTGACGGATTAAAAGCGATTTTCCGCCCGTCTCAATCCCTGGGACATAACGCAAAAGATCGTGAAGATCTGTAGGATTGCGCTCCTGGATGAAATCAGAAGTAAGCGTATCCACGACGCACGGAAGCTTCTCGGGCGGGATATCCGTGAACGTTCCGCCGCTTACCGTCTCAGGACGATACTTGGAGATTGCCGTACCCTCCACTTCGACAGTTCCAAGGTTTGCAACCTCGTCAGAATAGGCCGCCGTCAATGATACCGACAAAACAAAAAAAAGAATTTTACATCCCCCTTTGCGGGACATTACAAGGCGACTGATGAAATAATACACAGCGACAAGCGCCACGACAGCGGCAATCACCCACGGCAGATGCTCTTTGGAAAGCTCCGCTCCGCGCACTACAAGCTCCTTGTAGCTCATCTCTCCGGCCGAGCGGGCAAGCACAAAACCCACAAGCGCAAGAATTGCCGACCATATCCCCGCCCCGAGAAACGTAAAGAGCGAGAAGACTCCAAGTGGCATTCTTGACACGCCAGCCGGAATGGAAATTATCTGCCTTATCGCCGGAATGAGGCGGCAAACGAATGTGGTTGCCGCACCATAACGGTTGAAAACCTCGCAAGCCCTGTCCAAGGCCTCCTTCTTCAAAAAGAAATATTTGCCGTATTTTTCAAGAAACGGCTTGCCCGCCCAGAGTGCAATAGCATAATTGAAATACGCACCTGCAAGCGCACCGGCCGTTCCGATCAAAACGGCGAGTGCAAGCGCAAGATACGGCGAGGAAACCCCCATCTCTCCTCTTGCAGCCAAAAAACCGGCCGGGATCATCACAACTTCGCTGGGGAATGGGATTAGGCTTGACTCTATCGCCATAAATACGAATATCAGCACGAACCCCCACGTGGCCGCAGAACCAACAACCGCATCTATATTGGAAGCAATATACTCTAACATATCTGAAACTCCTTGAATTTCTCACGGACATACGGACGAGGAACAGCCTTTGCAGCACCCTCCGGGAAAATCTGAACGACTATATCGCCAATAAGCCTATCATACTTGGAATACGAGCATACGAGCTCTGCGGCAAGCTCAAGATCCGCCTCGCACTTGAGCGACGGCACGAGAGCCGTAGGCCCTGGGCAATTCACCGGCGCGAGAATCACATCGCCCTTTTCGCCTTTAAGAAGAGCATTGTCACAGCGGTCACGCCCGAGAATAACGCTCGAGCCTCCAGGAAGGCGGAAGCGCCGCCCTATGGCAAGAAGCTCCACAAGCCGCCGCTCTGCAAGAGTTTCATGATCCTTCAAGTCCTTGAGCTTGCGGCAGAAGCCCTCCTCTGTAAGCTTGCATCCGCCTGCAGGAGAGGGGTACTCTACAATGCCGAACTCTTCAGCAAGCTGGATTTGCCTGTCGCGACCGCGCCCCTGGATATCAAGAAGCTTCTCACGATCTAAAAGCCCATCCTCTTCGGGAATCGTAGGCTCTAAAAGCTTAGCGGAAAGCGGCCTTACAAGACGCCCTTTAAGACCGGAATCGCGCTCTACAATCCCAAGCGACTGCTTGTTCTGGCTCATCGGACGCTGCCCCATCACCTCCCCTGTGGCAATAAAATCAAATCCGCGTTCCACCATCAACTCGCCAGCGCGGCGTATCATCATAGAGTGACAATCTATGCAGGGATTCATCGCGCCGCCAAAACCGTGCTTCGGGCTTTCAATGAGAGAAATCACATCGTCCGTAAAATCGATGACATTCAGCTTTATGCCGAGCGCCTTAGCCGATTGAATTGCGGTATCAGGAGAAAAGAATGGACTTGAAAAGCAAATTGCCTCCACTTCAGCACCTGCACGCTCAAGAACGCGAACGGCAAGCTGACTGTCCAATCCGCCGCTCATCAGCGAAAATCCTCTGCACTTCATCGAAAAATCCTCTCAAAAAGATTAGCGCGCCTGACGCGCACACGATTACCGGACGTAGGCGTCATGACGAATTTCTCCACTCCCGACACCGGAAGCTCAAGCGGCACAGGATGCTCGGGAATGTAGCGGTTCCTAAGCGGCACAGAAACGCCTGCCGCACCTGCACGAAGAAAAAGCTCGCCGCGCAGAAAATCAATTGAAAACCTTACCCCTGCATCATTGCGGACATCAAGAGTCAAAAGAAGTCTCCGTGGGCACTCATCAAGCGAAGCGAATATCTCGGCAAGATAGCGCCGCAAAGCCTCGCACGAAGGCTCGCGGCGATCCATGGTAATGCTCGCGCGCTCCACTTACGCCTCCGGCCAAAGATCGTGGGCGAGCTCGCGAAGTTTGTACTTCTGAATCTTCTGTGACGCGGTCATCGGAAATACATCCAAGAAATGGACATACTTTGGAATCTTGAACCATGATATCTTGTCTTTGCAGAACGTTGCCACGTCATGCTCGGAAATCTCCGCCCCTTCAGAGCGGATGATGAACGCGGCAGGCTGCTCGCCGTACTTCTTGGACGGGCATCCCACAACCGCAACGTCACGCACACCAGGCATCGTCCCGAGAAAATCCTCAACCTCTTTGGGAGAAATATTCTCGCCGCCGCGAATGATGAGATCCTTAAGGCGCCCTGTAATGTAGTAGTAGCCGTCAGCATCCATGCGGCCGATATCACCAGAGTGGAGCCAACCGTTCTTATCGATGCAGGCGGCCGTCTGCTCAGGCATCTTGTAATATCCCTTCATCGTGTTATAGCCACGGCAGCAAATTTCACCGTCAGTCCCGATGGGCGCGATATCGCCCGTGTCAGGATTGATAATCGCAACCTCAATGCCGGGAAGCGCCTGACCGATCGTCTGGCACTTACGCTCGATGGACTTCTCAAAATAGCGCGTCATCGTCATCACGGGGCCAGCCTCTGTAAGGCCATAGGGATTGGTGACTTCGCGCATATACATTCTGTCGAAGACCTGCTGCATTCTGTGCACCGGGCAAGCAGAACCCGACATGATGCCCGTCCTGAGCGAACTGAAATCGAACTTCGGGAAAAGCGGATGATCAAGCATCGCGATGTACATCGTGGGAACGCCGTATGTGGCGGTGCACTTTTCACGCTCGATAGAAGTCATGACCTGCACGGGATCGAATTTCTCGAGAAACACCATCGTCGAGCCATGATTTACGCAGCTCATCACGCCGAGAACGCATCCAAAACAATGGAACAGCGGCACAGGAATGCAAACGCGGTCACGCGAAGAGAGATTCTGGCACGCGCCGATCCAGAAACCGTCATTGGCAATATTGCGATGCGTGAGCTGAACGCCTTTTGGGAAACCCGTCGTGCCGCTCGTATACTGCATGTTCACGATATCGTCGACATGGCACTCGGACTGGCGAGATACATAATCCTCCCACGGGGTTTCAACGGCAAGCTGCATTACCTCGTTGAGCGAATACATCCCGCGGTGCTTCTCCCCGCCGAGGAACATGACACGCTTAAGACAAGGATACTTCTCACTCTTAAGATCGCCGCGCGGGCGCGTCTTGAGCTCTGGAAGAAGCGTGTTGATCACTTGGACATAGTCGCAATCGCGATAGCCGGATATGATGAAGAGATTCTCCGCGTCAGACTGTTTGAGCGCGAAGTCCATCTCACGCTCCTTGTAGTTCGTATTGAGCGGCAGAAGCACGGCGCCGATCTTGGCGGCCGCGAACATAAGCACCACCCAGTGCGGAACGTTCGTGGCCCAAAGAGCGATCTTCTCGCCCTTCTTGACTCCAAGCGCCATAAGGCCGCGGGCAAGGCGATCTACCTCCTCGCCGAACTGATACCACGTAAGCCTGAAATCACGATCCGCATAAACAACGGCATCATTCTCTCCGCAGCGAGCAATCGTTTGATCAAGAAGCTGTCCAAGCGTATACTCGCGCATAACCGGCAGATTGTGCCAGGCAACGCCTTGTGAAACACTCTGAACGAACGGAGCCTTACGCGGAGCCGTTCCGTATGGGTCTGTAAGCTTGAACTCTTGCATATTTGTACCTTTTAAACCTTAATTCTGTATTATACCAAATTCTGCGGCCTTCTACGCAATTCTCGCGCCGGCAGGATCGGGATGAAAAAAGTTTCTGCTCCAATCGATTCAGCCATTGCCCGCTGAAGGGCTTTAATGCCGAATGTCTCCGTCTCGTAATGCCCTGCCTGAATCATACGCATGCCCACATTTTCGGCCGCTATGACATCCGCCCAAGAAGCCTCGCCGGTGATGAAAAGGCTACAGCCAAGATTCTTCGCCTCTTCAGCAAAGTCTCCTGCGCCGCCCGAACATACGCCCACCTTCTCGCCAGCAGAAAGAAAAATCTCCGCTTCCCCGATACGGTAAACTCCATCTTTAGAAGCCTTCCCCGTCACGCCAATAATGTTGCCATGATAAGAAAACGCCTTCGCAATATCCTTAAGCTCTAAATGACGGGCAATCTCCCAGTTGTTACCCCACTTTTCATTCGCATCAAGAGGAAGATGCACTGCATAGAGCGCCACATTGGCATCCATCGCGGTCTTAATCACCTCATAGACACCGCCCGTAATCCGCTTGATTCCTCCGCCCCATGAAATGCCGTGATGAACCACGCAAAGCTCAGCGCCGGCAGAAGCGGCCTTGGCTATAAAATCAACGGAAGCATCAACACCAAAGGCGACGCGAGAAATCGCATCGCCTCTGCGCGAGATCTGGAGGGAGTTGTTTGATACGTCATCAAACTTCCCGACCTCAAGCTCCCCGTCTATCCATTCTGTAATCTCGGACAGCTTCATCAATCGCAGTAAATTTACTTCTGAAGCCTTTCTACGGCAAGATTGATGTCATTGATGCGGCTATTGCCATCTTCACGCTCGATGACGTAAAAGCCCTTGTAGCCGAGATTCTCAAGCTCTTCAAGGAACGTCTTGCCGCCCACCTGGCCGTCACCCCAAGGCACTTCCTTACCCCATGTGCCGGGCTTCTTCGTCTGAAGCGCGTCCTTCACATGAACCTGCACAATCCAAGGATAAAGTGTCTTGAGCGCATCAAGAGGCTTTCCCTTGGCGTAGAGGATCATGTTGGCAGGATCGAAATTAATCCCGACACCGGGAACATCCTTGAGGAACTTGGCCAAATCCTCAGCCGTCTCCTGCCCAGACTCAAGAATGAGCTTAACGTCATGCTTAGCGCACTCATCACGCATCCACTTAATGCGGCTTACATACTTTTCATAAGCGGCCTTATCGGACTCGTCAAGGAAGCCTGCGTGAAGCGACATATACTTGGCTCCAAGCTCCTTGGAAAGCTTCGCACCCTTGGAAACGATTTCCTTGTTTGCATCCCAGTGCTGATCGGGAACGATTCCGCCGGTAGCCTTGATTGTCTCAAGCGTGGAATAATCCTCTCCGACAGTTCCGATCATCGTACCCATAATCTTCCACTCGCCGCGCTTGATTTTGCCCTTAACAAAATCAAGCGTCTCGGCGCTTTCCGCATCGCCGTGACGGCCGTCGGCGTGGATGAACGGTCCAAGAGCGAGGTGAACGCCCTTAACACCCATTTTTTCCATCTCAGCGGCGACCTCCTTAAGAGGCTTGCGGAAACTCCAGCTGCAGACTCCCACGCGCTCTGGCTCGATGTTCTCCGTGGGAATCTCACGGATGAAGATGTTTCTCCATTCAAGAGGATCGCCGTGACACTGAAGCTCGATCTGATCCTTGGGGAAAATCGGACGGCTGCGGTCCCAGTAGTTCTCAAGCGTCACATTGTCAACGACCTTCTCACCGTTAAGCCACACGGTGACCTTCTCGCCCTTCATGATGACATGGAAGCGGTTCCAGTCACCCACCTGCTTATCGGCAATCTTGAGCGCCCTTGAGGGATTCCACTTGTTGTTGTAAAGACCACCCGATCCAATGTGCCACTGGTTGTGGGCGTCCCAGATCTGAACCTGAGGCGCACCGCGCAGATAAAGGCCGGAATCGCCAGTGATGGAGAGAATGCGCCAGTCGGCCCACATTTCAAAGTCGGCGTAATCACGCTTGGTGGCGAGCGAATATCCGCCTCTAAAGCCATTGAAGTATAGATTTCCGTTCCTGACGCTCCAGAACTTGCGCATCTCATCGTCGGCAAACTTCTGGATGGCGGCGCGCTTTTCGGGAGTAGCGGCATAGCGCTTGAGGGGATTATCGAATCCTTCCTTGGTCGTCACGCCCTTCCACATGGCGAAGTCGCTCTCCTTGCCAGCGAAGTAAGTCTCGAAGCCCTTGGGGCACGCCATCGTCTGGTTAGGGCAGACATCACCCATCTTGGCGGAAGCGGGAAGCTCTTTAATGCGGATATTCTTCCATTTGACGTTCGAACCGTGCCCAAGCCAGCCAATGGGACCTGCCACATTGTGAAGGCCGGGATGCTTCCTGCCGTCAGGCGTGTCGCCATCGCCCTTGAACTTGGAGACATCGCCCTTGGTGATAAGGTAGCCGTTCAGATAAAACTCGATTTCGCTGCCAATAACCTTGACCTCGGCGAAGTTCCACATTCCAGGCTTGCGGACATAGCTGCCGCCGCCGGTGAATTTCTTATCCTTGCCCCAGATCTGCTTGTTCACATTGTCACGAAGAGACGGGAAGACACCGTAGACGGAACCAGTGTACTGGTAAGGCTGAAGCTTGTCCTTCTTCTCCTTGGCGTCATAGTAGCTGCTGCCGCCGTCATCGAGAAGCTGAAGCTCGCACATTCCGTAATACGCGGCGTCCTTACCGGGAACCATGCGGATACCAAGACCGTTGTTGCCGTTGACGGGCATATTGAACTCAAAGCGGAGAACGAAGTTCGTATAGCTGCGCTTGGTGTAGAGATCTCCGCGGACACCATGGGGAAGCTTGCGCTCTGGATGACACTCAAGCGTTCCGTTCTTTACGGAATACATGGGAAGAGCACCGTCCCACTGTGAAAGCGTATCGTCAATAAGAGAAACGAAGCCCTCATCAATCGTAGCAGGATAGCAACACTCGTCTGCGAAACTAACGCATCCACAAGTGGACCAGAAAAGCGCAATCGCGCCAAGAATTTTAAGTTTATTCATAGCACCTCTTAGTATGGCATGTTTAACATTTTTAAATTAGTATACAAAAACAACCCCATTCAAGTCAATCAGCGGCGAATTCATTTCAGAGTAAAATCGCCCCCCCAAAAAGCATTTTTTTTGATATACTACATCCGTTTTCACTTTTGCAAACGGTCCTGTAGCTCATTTGGACAGAGCATCGGCCTTCTAAGCCGAGGGTAGTGGGTTCGAGCCCCGCCAGGACCGCCACTTTCAGCGCATTCTATCGCGCCGCCTTATCTCATTTCCCCATACACCACCCAAACGGAATATGCAATAAAGAGCAGGCAGAAAACAAGCCCCTTACGGCGTCCTATAAGCCCCTCTTTGCACGGCGACCGGAAATTGACCCCCATAAGAGCTATCAAAAGCGAAAGAATTATCGTTGCCGGCAAATCACGGGTGAGGATTCCGCCCGAAAAGCCTTCTGCCGATGAAATAGAAGATGAAAGCCCCACTACAGCGAGGGTGTTGAAAAAATTAGAGCCTACGATATTGCCGAGCACAAAATCATGCTCACCCTTGCGCGCGGCGGCGATCGCACTCGCGAGCTCCGGCAGAGACGTGCCGATGGCAACAATCGTAAGGCCTATCATGAGCTCGCTCACGCCAAGCGCACGGGCTGTATCAACGGCGCCCCAGACAAGGAAATGCGAGGAGCCTATAAGAAGAGCAAGGCCCAAGACGAGTTTCACGGCATCACACCACACGGATGTGCAGACTTTTTGATCTTTCTGCTCTGGCACGGCAGAAACGCTGCCGCCGGAATTATTCTTCTGGTCAAACCAGCAGTAAAGCGGCAACAATACGACAAAGCCGCCGAGAAGAGCAAAAGCATCAGCACGCGAACAGACATTGTCGCGCAAAAGAAAATACGAGACACCGGCTATAACAGCAAGAACGGGAGAAGCCACAAAGGTTGTTGCGGGCTTCGCGACAATAGGGCGGATGATTGCCGCGACGCCGAGAATCCCTGCGATGTTGAAGATACAACTTCCATAGGCGTTGCCGAGAGAGAGATTTGAATGTCCGGCCATACCCGACATCGCACTGACGCAAAGCTCAGGCGCGCTCGTACCGAAACCGATAATCACCATTCCCACGATAAAAGGAGAAATCCCGAAGCGCCTTGCGATGCTCGCAGATGCGTCAATGAAGATGTTACTCGAATAAGACAGCAGCGCAAGACCGCCTGCGATAAAAAATATGGAAAGCCAAAATGGAATATCTGCATTCATGTTAAAACCTCATATTTCAGGTATCTCAATACGCCAAGGTCCATTCTCGCGCCAGCATCGACGAACAGCCTCAACGGTAGGCTCCACATAGATGGCAGACGCCTGATGGCGAAACCATGTATCCTGCCGCTTTGCAAGCTGGCAGGTGCGCACAAAAATTTTTTCGCGGGTATCGCCCTCGCGATAGCCGATTGCAAGCGACGCAGTTCGCGACCAAACAGGATAAAGCTCGTGAAGCGCAGCCTTCTCGGCCTCAAGCCCCTGCATGAACATTTCATCCAAACGATCAGCGATGCGCCGGCGGACAACTGCGCGATCGATGCGGATCACCGGATACTCTGGCGGAGGCTGCTCCCATTTGCGATCAAGACCGCGCAATAGAGCAGAAAAATAAAGACCCGTCCCGCCGACTATTATAATAGGCTCGCTCTCGGGCCTTGCCTTAAGCCAGTCAGCCGCAGCCCTAAGCCACGCACCGGAGGAAAACTCCTCCGCCGGAGTGACAACGTCTACGCCCCCCATCGAAAACTCCGAGATCTCGGATTTGGACGGCTTGGCGGTCCCTATGTCCATCCCCTTGTAAACAAGCATCGAATCGGCGCTTAATATCTTCGCCCCCATCTCACGCGCAAGCGCAGATGCAATCGCGCTCTTGCCGCTTGCCGTGGGCCCCGCAAGCAAATATGCAAAGCGCGAGGCCATCAGCACTTGCCCTTGCGCCCAGGCGCTGCGAACGAAAGAAACACAAGGAGAATCGCCGCAGAAGAAATCGCGACATCAGCCACGTTGAAGCACGGAAAATACCACGTCTCACGCCAGTGAAAACTCAGGAAATCCACCACTGCGCCTCGAAAAACCCTATCGATCATATTGCCGACAATCCCGGCGTAGAGAAGACACTCTGCCACAGCGCTCGTGCGCCTGACCCACAAAGGCCCCTCTAAGAAAAAGAAGTCCCTTCTCCTCCAGGCAACCACAACAAGCGCAAGCACGGCGAAGAGAGCCAAGGGCCAAACATGCCCCTGAAACATCCCCCATGCGCATCCCCTATTCTCTACATACGCAAGATCAAAAAATCCGGGAATCAGCGAAACCGAAGGAGCCCCCTTCAAATAATGAACGGCAAGCTCCTTGGTTATAGCGTCAATAACAACAAGATGAATTGACGCGAGAAAAAGTCTGAATATCCCGAACATCAGCCGCGATTACGCTCCATCTCGCACTGGCATTCCATGCACGTAAGGACAAACGGCTGATTCAGAAGACGTGGCTTGCGAATAAGCTGCCCGCACACCGTGCATACGCCATAGGTGCCGTCTTCAATCCTATGAAGAGCCTCCTCGATTTGCTGAATGGTGCGGTGGATATTGCCCATCTGCCCGAGAGCCTGAAGACGCAGCGTCTGGTTTGTGCCGTCGCCACCATCGGCCTCGTGGTCTCCTGATTCGTTAAAACCGGTAGCCTTCATGGCGTCAATGCCGCTCAAGGCCTCCTCGCGGGCCGCAAGAAGGCGCTTGCGGAACTCCTTCAGATCCGCCGCGGGAAACTGATCCGTGTTCTGGCCGCGCGCACGCGTAGTGGGACGGGTAGAGAGGCGAATCTCCTGCCCGCGGCGGGATTCGTCCTCACTGCGGGCCGAGCGCTTCATCTCCTCGGCAATGGACATCGCAAAAGCGATTGCCTTGGAATTGCCGCCGAACTCAACGGGCTTTGATGCCGGCTTAGAGATTGCCGGAGGCTTGCGGATTATGCGCGGAGGAACGCGCTTGATCTCCGTCTTCTCCACATCCTTGGCCTTGGGGGCAACGACCTCGGCTTTGACGGCCTTTTTCGGCGCTGCTTTTGACACAGGCTTCTTGGCGGTCTTTTTCGAACTTGAAGATTCAACTTTTACTGCCATTGGAGGCCTCCTTTCTGCTTCAATACGATATCTTTTGAATACGATGCCTTTTGTATATGCGTTTATTCTATCATATCTGAAGCTCAGATGGAAGTTTTATCCACTCGCGAACTTCCGCCGGCAATTCCTCAATGCGCACAATGCTTGCAAACTTGCTGACGCCCTCTACTCCAGGAAGCTCAAACTGGTCGCCCACCTTCTTGCCGAGCATATTCTCCGCAAGCTTCGCCTTGGAGGAAATAATGCCCATATCGGTATTGTTATCCCACTCGCCGAGAATATGGTAAGTACGCTCACCATCCGGCGCTGCGATAACCACGGTAACACCCGGCATAACCTCGTCCGTCGTAGCATCGGCAAAATCCCAGGGCTTAACCACCTCAAGCTCGGCTTGCATGACGGACTGCTTCTGCATAAGAGCGCGCTGCTCGTCCTTGGCATACTGGTACTCGGCATTCTCGCTCAAATCACCATAGCTCTTGGCAAACTCAATACGCTTGACGTTCGCAGGCATATCTTCATTGATAAGCTTAAGATACTCAGCTTTGCGCACGGCAAAGCTACGGTAGCTCGTGTAGCGGCCATACTCGCGCTTCTTCTCTGCCTTTACCACATAAGCCTCAAGCTCGGGAGCGATTCGCGCCATTCTTACGACAATCGTGTGGTGGGTCGAATGGTCCCATGCAACCGATGCCTGGAAACGCTCGAAGAGACGAACCCGATCTGCCTCGCCCAACCAGCCGACAACCTTCTTAAGCCACTTTTCGTCCGCAAAAAGGCGACGCACCATGTTCTGCATCTTGAGCGTCTCGCCGCTTTGACGCCCTTCGCCAAGCGCAATCGCGTGATTGAGAAGAGTTACGAGCGGCGGAAGCTCGGCCCAATCCATGAACGCCTCATACTTGCCGACGATCAGCGTCGTGAGCGTAGCTGGCGCATTGGGGCTGCGCATAAGCTCACCCACAGCTTCACGACAGGCGGAATCATCCTTGCCATAGCGCTGAACGAGCTCGGCAACGGCCGTAAAGCAAAATTCGTCAAACGACTTGTAGAGCTTGATGCGATTAGTCTCGTCGTTGGCGAGGAAATCGATCATTGCGCCAACCTCACGCGCGGGAAGATCCACTGCCGCCTTAACATAGCGCTTGCGGTCCATGAGATACTCGCGCATCTCATCAAGCGAAGGTGCGCCAAGCCCCATTTCGCGAACGGCAATGGCAAGGCGAGCATAAAGCGCATCGTCAACGCCGCGCGCAGCCGTAACAGCAAACTGGAAACGGCTGGCTATCTGCGCTTTCACATCGTCAGAAGCTTCCTTGAATTTCCCCTGCTGAACAAATTCGCGCGCACCAGAGAGAATGAGCCTCGGATCCGTCTCATGCGAAAACGCCATAAGCCAAACATCACCATAATTGTTGGCGGAGGCTCTTACGCGAATAGGATCGGTACGGCGGACGGGAATCTCAACGAGCTTATCCTTCTTCAGGGCTTCACGAGCGCCATCCCAGAACTTCTTCCAATTCACGGCCTTCACAAAACCATTGGAGACGCAGATAGACTCAAGGCGCACAACCGGCATATCGCCATAACTCTTGAGAACGGCCTTCACGAAATCGGCAGGCCTCTCCTTGAGCATCGCCTCAAATGCGGCCGGATCGGCCTGGCGAAGAACGAGAATGTGATCCTCGGAGGGGATTTCAAGCATATCCACGGCGGCATCGTACGAGAACTGATGACCCTTGCGGGTCTTGAAATCCACCGTCACGCGGCGGTAGAAGTAATCCACTCGCTTGACCGTACCAAGCCCCCATGCCTCACAAAGAACCAAGGATCCCACCGTAAAACTGACAAGCTTCTCCACGGCCACAAGAGCCTTGTCCAAAGGCTTCACACCGAAACCGGCACTGTCCAAAAACGAAAGAAGAAGACGATCGGAAGTCGTCTTCTTCAATACATCCTTGATTCCATCTGCGGAGAGGTTTTTTGCAAGCTCAACCTGATTGTCGCGAACAAGCTTAAACGCGCCCTCGAAATCCTTGTTCGCGGCGCTTTCATTTAGCTTAACTACCAGTTCTTCCATTACAGACATCTTAAATCTCCTTGAGAAATTTTGTTCAAGAAATTATATCAAAAAATCTATTCGCTGTGTTTCCCTGCCGAAATTTTGGCACGATGAGTCTTGAGCACATTGATAGACATCCATTTGCCGCGGTGCCAGCGGATCATGGAGCCGACAAACATAATCACAACGTATACCACCATCGTGGCCCAAAGAGCCGGCATTGTGTTGCAGAACTTGACTACGGCAAAAACAAGCGGAAGCCAAATGCCAAACGCAGCCACAAGAATCCAGCACATCACAAACCCGGTATCCCCCGCCCCTTTCAATGCGCCGGAAAGAATCACGTCCGCCGCATCAAAAACCTGCCATACCGCCATCAGCACGAGAAGAATAAAACCCATGGAGATAAACTCGGCCGCAAAGAGAGGATCCTCCGGCGCAAAAACCGAAAGAATCGGGCGATAGAAGATAACAGTCAAAAGCGAAGGTACGACGACCGTCAGCACGCCAAGAAAAACCGTACGCATGCCATCGCGCTTGGCGGCGACCGAATCGCGGCGCCCCTGAGCCTGCCCCACAAGGGTTGCCGCGCCGAGAGCAAACCCCTCCATCGGGGCAAAGAGAAGATAATTTACGGTAAAACAAGCGTTTGAGACTGCAAGAGCCACGTCGCTCACCCTGCCCGTCACAAAAACGAATACCGTAAACGAAAGAATGTTGAGAACGGAATATCCTCCGCTCGGGATGCCAAACCTTAGAATGCGCCACACAAGGGAGAAAAATTCCACAGATGAAGTCCGCTCGCGCAACCGCCCACGCTCTTTAATCCGCTGGAACGCGGAAAAAGACGCGAGCACAATCCACTGCACAGCCATAGAGGCAACAGTTGCGTACGCAGCGCCGGCCACACCCATTTCAGGAATGAAACGCCAACCGAATATGAAAATAGGATCTATCGCGATATTCAAGACATTCCCTAGCACATTGACGAAAAAAACGAGCCGAGTATGCCCACGCCCCGTAAAATATGATGAAGCTGCCATCTGAAGAAAAAGGAAAATTCCGCCGCCCACCGATATCCTATAATACTCATTCTCAAGAGCACACACCTCCGGGCTATGACCGGAAAACCGGAAGATAAAATCACCTATCGGTATGAAGGCAAACATCAAAAGCCCAGAGACGATGGCAATAAAAACGCCCGAGCGATAACTCAAAACCTCCATTTTGGCGTTTCTCGCTCCGTGATACTGCGCTACAAACGTCCCCGAATAACCAACAATCGACTGGAAAAACCCTAGCGCGACGAAAGCAAGCATGGATGCCGGAAGGACAGCCTCCAATGCCGCCATGGAATATGTGGACAGGAATGCCCTGTCGACAAACTGCATGAGGGCATTGTTCACCATCCCCAAGGCAAGCGGCCAGACAAGCTTTAAGATGCCGCTGTAGCTTGTGCCTCGTTTTTGAGAAGCCTGTTCCACTGCGCTCAAATCAGAATCTGCGGCGTTTCGAAAGAAGATAAAGGACAAACCCGATAAACCCGGTCGAACACGCTGATATCGCGGCGAGTATCCAGAAGACCTTGGAATCCCCTGCGCCCTCGACAAAAGGCAACTTGATGTTCATGCCGTATGCGGAGGTAATCAAGGTGGGAACAGCAAGAAAAATCGTAACAACCGTCAGATACTTCATGACGTTGTTAAGATTGTTGTTAATAAGAGAGGCAAAGGTATCAAGCGTACCGTTCAGGATGTTCGCGTGAATCGTCGCCGTCTCAAGCGCCTGCTGATACTCGACCATGGCGTCTTCAAGCTGATCGCGGTCATCTTCAGAAAGTGAAAGCTGACGTGCCGTATTGGCGCGGGCAAGAGCGATGGAATCCGCCTTGAGAGATGTGGTGAAATATACGAACGTCTTTTCAATCGTGAGGAGCTTCAAAAGCACCTCGTTGGAAATCGACTGATGAAGCTCCTCCTCAAGGGCGATTGTGCGCTGATGCAAGTCCTGAATATAGCGCAGAAAAAGAACACCTCCATGCCACAAAAGGCGAAACGCGAAGCGATACTGGTCACTCGGCGGACAGACGCGGCGAATCTGATCGAGAAACGCCGAGGAAACCGGCGTGCGCGCACTGCAGACGGTGATGACGGAACTGCCGAAAAGAATGATACCGAGCGGAACGGTGCGATAGGGAACGACCTCGTCATCCCCGTCGATGGGACAGGGAACATGAATAATGAGCATCGACGAATCGTCGTCATAATCGAAACGCGGACGTTCTTCGGAGTCAAGAGGGTCTGTCAAAAAATCGCGAGGAACCTGCGAGAAGGAAAGAACCCTCTCAAGCTCGGTCGTAGTGGGCTCAACAAGATTAATCCAGCACGAAGACGCAAAGTCAAGCGTTTCCTTGAGGCCTCCGTTCTCCCACTTGTATATTGAAATCATGACCGCCCTCCATTGCGCAAACGCACCACAAGCGCTTTAAGCCAACTGATCGAGGAACCTTACATCGTTCTCGTAAAGCCAGCGAATATCCTGAATGCCGTACTTGATCATGGCGATACGCTCCACTCCAAAGCCGAACGCATAACCGGAGACCTCAGCGGGATCATAGCCGACGTGCTCGAAGACACGCGGATCCACCATGCCGGCGCCTGCCACCTCGATCCAACCAGACTGCTTGCAGACATTGCAGCCCTTGCCCTTGCAGACATGGCAAGTGAAATCCACCTCCACGGAAGGCTCCGTGAACGGGAAGAAGTGAGGCCTGAAGCGGACGGTTACACCGTCACCCATCATCTCCTTGGCGAAATACGCAAGAACGCTCTTAAGATCCGCAAGCGAAACGCTCTTGGTGTCCACATAAAGACCTTCAATCTGATGGAAGTTCGCCGAATGCGTGGCATCCGTCGTATCACGGCGGTATGTACGGCCGGGACAAATCACGCGGACAGGCGGCTTGTTGGCCATCATGGCGCGAATCTGCACAGGCGAAGTCTGCGTACGGAGAAGACAATCCTCTCCGAACCAGAAGGTATCGCTCCTGTCCATCGAAGGATGGTGCTGCGGCGTATTGAGAGCCGTGAAGTTGTTGAACTTATTCTCAAGCTCGGGACCATCGGCCACGGTAAATCCGAGGCGCCCGAAAATGGCGGCGCTCTCCTCTATCACTCGCGAAAGCGGATGCTTGACGCCAAGCCCCCACCAGCGTCCGGCCATAGTCAAATCGGCATCCACAGGCTTCTCGGCCGCGGCGAAGCCTTTGGCCTGAAGAGCAGCCTCAACTTCTGCGCGCCATGCCTGCACAGCCTTGCCGAACATGGGCCGCTCCTCTTTCGGAACATCCTTCATGGCTTTGATAAGCGCGGGGATCGATCCGTTGCGCCCTACATACTTAACGCGCAATGCTTCTACGGCGGCCGCGTCCGCTGCGGCCACCACTTCCTCAAGGCTCTGAGCCTTGGCAATCTCAAGTTCTGCCAGAGTCATAAAAAAAATCCTCTAAATTTTCGTTCATTATACCAAATATCCCTCCCTATTTATAGGGGAAGTTTCTGCAATTGCATTCTGCGTCCAGATTGTGTATACTTTTCTGCTATGAAAAAGATATTCCGCTTCGTAACGGACAACCCCAAAACTGTGATTGCGGCCTTTCTGCTTATCGCTTTCGCAGGATTCAAACTATTCAAGTCCCTGCCTGTCGACATCTTCCCGGACATCTCTGTTCCTCGCATCACAATTCAGAGCGAAGCGGGCGGGCTTACCGCAGAAGAAGTTGAGCAGTTTGTCACGATTCCAATCGAATCTGCAGTAAACGGTGCGCCAGGCGTCAAAAAAATCCGCTCAAGTTCAAGCGGAGGTCTTTCATTCGTATGGGTGGATTTCGACTGGAAAGCCGATCTCACGAAAGCCCGCTTTGATATTTTCGAGCGTCTCTCGCGCATCCAAGATTCCCTTCCCGAAGAAGCGCACTCCGAAATCTCGCCTCTCGTTTCCGTCACCGGCGAAATCATGCTTGTCGCCCTTACCCCCAAGGACGATTCCATCTCTCCGCTTGAGATGCGCGAAATCGCAGAATACGATCTCAGGCTGCGGATCATGAGCATTCCCGGAATCGGAGAGGTGGCGGTCATCGGCGCGCGGCTCCCGGAATTTCGAATTGAAGTAGATCCCCTTAAAGCCGCCGAGCGCGATCTCAGCATCTTTGAGATAATGGAAGCCGCACGCGCCACACGCACCTACTCAAGCGCTGGCTACCTGCAGAATGTCGGCGGAGACGAAATCCCCATCAACCAAATCGCCCGCGCAGACACTCTCGAAGAAATCAGAAACGCGCCTGTCCCGCTATCCATTGGAGGTTCGCTAAAGCTCTCCGAAATCGCTGAGGTGTCCGTCAAAGGCGAATACCGCCGCGGCAGCGCCTCCTTTAACGGACGCGAAGCCGTAGTCCTCTCCGTCCAGAAAGCGCCCGGAGGCAACACGCCCGAGCTTACGGCACAAATCGAAAAGGCTCTTGCCGACTTTGCGATCTCTCCCGCAGGAAGGCGCATCGAAGTGCATTCAGACGCATATCGCCAGGCGGACTTCATAGACAAATCCATCAAGGGCGCAGGCAGCGTCGCGATAGACGCCGCAATCGTCGTGGCGATCGTCCTGCTGGTGACTCTCCTCGAGCTAAGGACAATTCTCATCGTCCTCGCCACGCTTCCCTTCTCTATTCTTGCAGGGCTCATACTTTTTCCCGTATTCGGAATCGGCATCGACGTGATGACGCTTGGCGGGTTCGCCGTAGCCGCAGGAGACATAGTGGATGCCGCGATCATCTTCACGGAAGTGACAAGGCGCCGTCTCCGCGAACGCGCGGCCCTCCCCGAAAGCGAAAGGAAAAGCATTCAGGCCACAATCGCCGAGGCTGCATCTTCCGTAGCTCCGTCTGTTATCTTCTCCACTCTTTTGGTGGCCATTGTATTCGTTCCGCTTTTAATGCTCTCGGGGCTTGAAGGGAAATTCTTCAGACCTCTCGCACTTTCATACATAAGCGTATTCTTCGCCTCACTCATAGCCGCCATGGCCATCGTCCCTGCGCTTACAATCATCTTTGGCGTCGGCAGATCTGGTGAAGGCTCTTGCAAAACCAAATCTCGCCTATCTCCAGGCATACGGGCCATGAGAGCGATCTACCGCCCGCTTCTCTCTCTTGTCCTTAAATTCCCAAAGACGACGCTTCTCTTGGCGGCAGCCGCAACGATCCTCGCCGCGTGCGTAGCCAAAACTTTTGGCTCCAGCTTCCTGCCTCCATTCCGCGAAGACTCCTACAATGTCATTCTTGCGCTCCCCCCTGGCGCATCGCTCGCCGAAACAGAGCGCATAAGCGAAGCCGCCGTTCCTGCGCTCAGGGCAATCCCCGGAGTTCTTTCCGTTACGCGCCGCACGGGACGAGCCGAGCGCGATCAGCACGCAGAGCCGGTCTCAAGCTCAGAGTTTGTGGTCCGCATCGACCTCAACAGCGATACTGAGCTTATCAAGGAGCAGATCCGCAAAGAACTCGGCTCTTTCCCTGGATGCGCCCTCGCAGTAAGCTATCCCATCGCACATCGCATAAGCGCCGTCCTCTCTGGATCGGAAGCGGAAATAGCCATCAACATCTACACAGAAGACCTTGCCACCTTGCGCAAGGCCGCCGCAAAAATCAAAGACTCTCTCATGTCCATGAATTCCGTGACTGACGTACGCGCCAACCGAGAAATCACGGTACGCACGCTGCGCGTCATCTACGATCTTGATTCATTGGGAGAAGCGGGGATTACCCTGAAAGAGGCCGGCGAACAAGTTTCGGCGGCGTTTAACGGAGCCGTCGTGGGAGAAGTCCGAAACGGACTAAGAAAACGCCAAGTCACAATCCGACTTGCCGGCGACGACATCCAATACGACACAGACACCTTGAAATCGCTCCTCCTCTCCGGAAAGAGCAATCGCAGGGTAAGGCTTGATGAAGTGGCGGAAATAATTCCCATAGAAGCGCCCAACCTCCTTCTGCGTGAAGGAGCAAGGCGCAAGGCGCTTGTCACCTGCAACCCGGCAAGCGGAGCGAACATCGGCGGAATCGTCAAAGAGCTCAGCCGTGTCCTTGAGCCTATAGCGGCGGAATATGGAGTCTCCATCGAATTCGGCGGCAGTTTCAAAGCTCGCGAAAGCGCCGCGGAAAGCCTCGTCGTTATCAGCGCTGGGCTTGGCGCAGTTATCTTCGCCCTTCTTATCTTTGCGCTTGGCTCGCCGAAGGCGGCACTCATCGCGCTGCTCAACATCCCGCTCGGGCTTATCGGCGCCGTGGCGGCGGTGGCGGCCGCGCATCCCGTTCTCTCCGTCTCTTCTCTTGTGGGATTCGTAACGGTGGCAGGATTCCTCCTCAGAAACGGAATACTTCTTCTCAACTGCTACAGATCCCGCATGGCCGAAGGCGAAAGCCTTGCAGATGCCGTACTACACGGGTCGGAGGAACGCATGGCCCCTATCATCCTCACATCGCTGACTACAGTCCTCGGGCTCATCCCGATTGTCGTTTCGGGCACGAAGCCTGGAGGAGAGCTTTTATCCCCGCTTGCCGTGGTTCAATTCGGCGGACTTCTCGGGGCTACGTTCCTCAACCTTCTGGTAATCCCTGCGGCGGCAAAAACTTTCGGCATCGGAAACGAAGGAGGCAGCAAATGAAAAGCATCACAGCGCTCATTCTTTCTGCGGCTCTTGTAGCCATTCTCGGGGGATGCAAAGCGTACAAACCCCTTGAGAGAATTGACTGGGACGAGAGAGTGAAAAGCGCAAAAATCAAAGTGAGGATATCCTCGCTCGAAGACGCAGAAAAGCTTGCCCTCATAGGCAACACGACACTCAACCAAATGCGTTGCGAAGCCGCGGGCGCGGACGAAGTAATCAAGGAGACGGGCTGGTGGGAAGACCCGGAGATAGGACTTGACCTCTCCCGCATCGTAGACCCCGCTGCAAATCCTTTTCAGGGAGGCGTGAGCGCAACGTTCACCATCCCGATCTCGCAGGTTTACAAGCTTGAAAAGAAAGCAGCCCGCGCGTATGCGGCAAGCGAACGCTCAAAAATCCTATCCGCCGAAAACACCATCGCAGCTGAAGCGCGAAAGATCGCCGCCGCACTCTTCTTCATAGATGAAAAGAAGCGCGTCCTTAAAGCATTTGAGAGCGATGCTTCAATTGCAAAGGCCATCGCTGACTCCGAAAAGCTCTTCCTCGCCCGCGAATACACATTGAGCGATCTCAACAGCGTCAAGCGCCGCAAGCACGAACGCGACCATGCGCTTATGGAGTTAGATGACGAGCGAATATCAACCGAGCGCGAATTTCGCGCAATAGCAGGACTTCTCTCCTGCACAGAAATCGAAATCGCCTTCACTCTCAAAGAACCCCAAACGACTTCCCTGAAGGCCCCCTCCCCGGCAGATCTCGCCCGCCACCCTGCAGTAAAGGCGGCACTTGCCGAACTAGATCTAAAGGAGAGCGAGCTTGAAACAGAAATCCGAAAGCAATATCCAGACCTCAAGATCGGGACGGACATCAGCATTGAAAAAGGAAACGACAAGGCTGGATTGTTCGCGGGAATGTCTGTTCCTCTTTGGAATCGCAACCGAAAAGCAATAGCGGAGGCGCGCAAGGACCGCGCCGTAAAACGCGCGGAAGCGCTTGGAGTATGGAAGAGCATCACCGTGGAGGCGAAAGCCTCTGAGGAGCGTCTTGCAACACTCTTGGCGCATCCGGCAGCCCCTGCGAGCGAAGAAACTGACGCAGCAGGCCTTCTTGAGGCAGGAGAGGTGACTCCTTTAGAATATCTTGAAATCCGCGAAGAGATTCTTGCGCTTACCCTTGAAAATGTCAGATGGAGGCGCGCTGTAACCCTTGCCCACGAAGAGCTCGCCAAATACAAAGTAATTTCAGACTAACCAGCAGGAA
>JAGBZQ010000008.1 GCA_017628165.1 Kiritimatiellia bacterium
CGCGCGGTCATGCGTCACGAAAAGAACCGCCGCATGAATACGCCTGAGAGAGCGCTCAAGCCATTCAATCGCCTCCACATCGAGATGGTTTGTCGGCTCGTCCAAAAGAAGCAGGTCCGGTTGCTGCAGAAGAGCCTCCTCCAGCTGGCGACGCTTGAGCTGACCGCCGGAAAGTCCCTCTTCCGTGGCGGAGACCTCCTGACCAACATACGCGATACGGCATCCCTTTTCGCGTATTACCTCACCGTCATCCGGCTCTATGACACCGGCGAGGATTTTAAGGAGCGTGGATTTTCCTTCGCCGTTCCTGCCGGTGACACAGCTTCGCTCGCCCTTCTCTATCGAGAGCGATACGGAATCAAGAATCGCCGGACCTCCAAACGCTATAGAAACATCCCTTAAACTGACTAAAGCCATATCTCTTTCACCTGCCGTTGGACTTGATGATCATCATACCTTTAACTGTGCCGTACGCAGTCAACCCACATTGACCCACTTGCCGTTGGCCTTGCTCGATTCCAATGCGGCATCCACAAACTGAATCGTCCGGCGGCCATCGCGAGCCTGCGGAAAATCACAGCCTTTTGCGCCGTTGATTGCCGCGCAGAATTCACGGTAGTGGTTTGCGAACGCCTCGATGAATCCCTCATGATGCCCTGCCGGTATGCGCGAGCAGCGTTTCGCGACAGCAGAAAGCCCTTCGACATACGGCGCGTTGCGCTTGTATATCCGTTCAGGACCGAACGCCGGCTTCACATGGAGATAGTTTCCTTCCTCCACATTCCACACAAGCGAAGCTTTTTCGCCATAGACGCGAAGACGGATCCCGTTCTCCTCGCCGGTTGCGATCTTTGACGTAACCATAACGGCTTTCGCACCCTTTGAAAGCCTTATCAGGATTGATGCATCGTCATCAAGAGTGTTGCCTGGCGCAAAAGATGAAAGTTCGGCGGCAATGCGCTTTATCTAGAGCCCCGTAACATACTCGATGAGATGAGCACCATGCACCCCGATATCCGCCACAACACAGCTCTTGCCGGAGCGTTTCGGATCCATTTTCCATGCATTGCGTTTATCTAAAGGCTTAGTAAAATCTATCTTGCGGAAACTGCCCTGCTGATATTCCATGACCACCTTGCAGATACGCCCCAGCTCTCCGCTCTTAACAAGATCGCGGGCAAGCTTTACCATCGGATATCCAGAATATGTGAACGGCACGCCAAGGATCCGTCTCTTTCTGCGGGCAAGCCTTTCAAGATCGATAGCCTCAGCCGCGGTGACGGAAAGCGGCTTCTCGCACATCACGTTCATGCCCGCCTCAAGGGCGGCTTTTGCGATTGCATAGTGAGAGTCGTTCGGAGTGCAAACCGCAATGAAATCGATGCGCCCCTTTTCGGCGGCAATCAGGCTCTGCCAGTCGGCATAAACACGCTCCGGAGCCACACCCACTTCAGACGCCGTCGCATTATTGGCTTCTGCATCACGGGTGAAACAGCCAGCCACGATATCGGCAAGATCGTCCATCCTTATCGCGGCACG
>JAGBZQ010000009.1 GCA_017628165.1 Kiritimatiellia bacterium
GCCGGATTCGTATTGCTTCAAAAGCGCGTCATAGAGCTTCGCAACGATACGCCCTGCCTGAACTGAAATCTCAAGCTCCTTTGAATCTACCTTCGAGACTTTCTTGTTTACAAGAAACGAGAGGCGATGGACCTCTTTGGGAAGATCGGCAAGTGTTATGCGCTCTGGCGCAGCAAGGGGCTTAGTACAGTCATAGACAAGAAACTCATCGAAATTGCAAAGAACAATCCACCGAGCTTTTTCATCAAACCCGCGCGCATCGTCGTATTCCTTGGCCTGTTCGTACGGCGTCATGCCACCATGACCAGCCTGCGGAGCATCAAGCTTAACGCCACGTGTTTTATGCTCAATCAAAACCTGCGTCGAAGGAATCCAGGCATCGAGAAATTTTGTGGTGGCTTTAAGCTTTACGGGCAGCTGATACTTGATGGCACTTTCGATATCCTCCAAGCCTAAAACATCGCGAAGAAGCGAATTCCAAAACTGCTGATCCTCGCCCTTTTCCGAGCCGGGGCGAAATATCCAATATTCGCAAAATTTCTTTGCTGCATCTTTGTTTTCCATACGGAAAAGTATATCAAATTAAGACACCAGGGGACAGTCCCAACGCGGATATTTTTCTCTTTCTTTAATCAATCAATATTATGCGCCCTTAAGCTCAAGAATCAAACGCCTGGCCCCCTCCCAGTCAAGGTGCATGAGATGCTTTATATTCATCGAAAGCCTCATCCGTTTGACATCGTCGTCCGGATTGCCTTCAAATGGCATGGCATCACGGGCGCGCTTTAGATAATCCACCCACAAAAGACGGACGAAATCATTGAAAATATCCACCGCCTCAAGCGAACTTGCCTCTACTCTGCCGGCGTTGAGGAGGGTCCTATCAAACCACCCCTTCTCAAAATCGCTGAGGGACGCCGCAAAATCAGCAAACATATCACCGCTGTTTGCGATCTCATCACGCCACACGCGCACAAAACGCTTGGTGAAATCATTTTCAAAGACAAACTCCGGCAAAAGCTCAGCAATTGCCGATTCAATCTCGGTAGCGCGCTCATTGGCCATCAAAAACTCCATTAGCGCAAATTCACGCTCTGGAGGCGGGGCGATGCGCGCATTCATCCCCTCGCCAGACAAAAACCGATCCTCCGCCTCCTCGCCGTCAAAAGCCTCCTCCCATACATCTTCATCAATCGGCTCCTGAACATACTCCTTGCGAGGCTCAAGCTTTATCTTCTGAAGCTCCTCGGAAAGCGCCGCCACAGGCAAAGAAAGAATTCGCGCGGTCTCATCCACAAACGCCGCACGGAGAATCGCCGACGACGAAAGCGATATCGTTTTTAGAATCTCGTTCGATACGCGGCTTATAGACGCCACCGAAAAAGGAGCCGTTTCTTCCGCCATCGCCGTCCGACACTGAAACGACACGATCGACTCTGCACCATCAATAAGAGCCTGAAGCGCCTCCGGCTTATTCTGCGACAGAAACGAATCTGGATCAGCCCCTCCGGGAAGACTCACCACCTTGACGGGCATATCAAGCTCCAGAAGCTTCTGTGCAGTAGCAACCGTGGCCTTTCTTCCGGCCTTATCGTCATCATACATGAGGACCGCAGAATCGGCGACACGCTTGATTTGCTTGGCATGCTCAACCGTAAATGCCGTTCCCTGGGAGGCAACCGCCGTCTTAAATCCGCTCATGTGAAGACGAATAACATCAATCTGCCCCTCGCAAAGGATCACCTCGCGCTTCTTGGCAATGAATCCGGAAGCCTTGTCAAACCCAAAGAGAACATTCGCCTTCTTGAAAATCAATGTCTCAGGAGAATTGACGTATTTCCCAGAACGCTTGCTCTCTATGAGCTGGCGCCCGGAAAACGCCACTGTGCGCCCCTGCCTATCACAAATGGTAAACATCAGACGAGCGCCAAAGCGATGATAGCCGTTATCTCCCGCCCTTTCAGGCCGCTTGATCACACCGGCAGCCTCAAGCTCCTCAAGCGTAAAGCCATATTTCTCCGCCCATTTAGACATCGTTGCCATGCCGTTTGGCGCATAGCCAATCAGAAACTCCTTCTGAACCTCTTCCCCAAGATTGCGCTTTGCGAGATAATCCCTTGCGAGAGCCGCCTCCTTTGTCTTGAGAAGACAACGATGGTAAAACTGCGCAAGCTCCGCCATGAGCGCATAAAGACGCTTGCGCCTTCCGGCATCGGGATCGGAGCGCTCCGTTATTTCAATCCCGCATCTTGGGGCTAACTTTTTAACCGCCTCCACAAACGAAAGCCCCTCCATCTTCTGGACAAACTTAATCGCATCGCCAGACTCGCCACACCCAAAGCAATGATAAAAGCCCTTGGATTGGTTTATGTGAAAGCTCGGCGTCTTTTCATTATGAAACGGACAGCAGGCCTTGAGGGAGGATCCCGCATGACGCACATCCACCCCATACGAAGAGATAAGCTCCGCAAGATCTGTGCGAAGCTTAATCTCCTCTATCGTAGCCTCTGTTATCCCCTGACTCATTTTACGTTAGAGCCCGCCTCCGAGCGTCTTATAAAGGACAATGGCTGTCGCCGTAATGTTGCCGCGCGAAACAACGAGCGCCTCCTCAAGAGAAAGAAGCGAACGCTGCGCGTCAATGACGGCGGTAAAATCCTTAAGTCCATTCTTGTTCAAATCGTTGGAGATTGCCACAGCATCACGCGCAGCCTTGACTGCGCTCTCAAGCGCCTCGTAGCGATGAAACTCGCGCGTGTAGACGGCGTATGCGTCACGCACCTCCGCATAAGCGCGCTGGAGCTGGGCTTCGTAGGCGAGGCAGACCTCGCGCGTGCGGGATTCCTCGCGCTTGACGTTTGCATAAATGCTTCCGCCTTGAAAGATCGGCCAGCTCACGGAAGGGCCGAATGAACCATAGAGGGAATCGCGGCGGAGGAATTTGTCGGCCTTAACAGACTCGAGCCCAAGCGTTCCATTGATAAAGAGCTTCGGATACCACACGGACTTTGCCACACCGATGCGGTGACTTTGCGCTTCGAGCCGACGCTCGGCAGCCCTCACATCAGGCCTGGAGCGAATGAGATCCACGGGAGCCTCGGCAAAGCGCGAGGCAGGAAGAATCCATTCGCGATCAGGGCAGCGCTTGAGAAGCTCACGGCACGATCCCGGCATCGCACCTGTCAAAATCGCGATGGAATTCATAAGCTTCTCCTCCTGCGCATAGAGCGGAGGAATTGCGGCGCGGGTCTGCTCCACAATGTATTTGGACTGGCTCACGGAAAGCTCGTCTCCAATACCAGAATCAAGGCGCGATTTTACGATCTCATACGTCTCAGTCTGGAGAGTCAAGTTCTTCTGCGCCACGGCAATGCGCTGCTGAGTAGTGCGAAGCTCGATGTACTGGCGGCCGACCTCCGCGGTAAGCGCCACCCACGCATCGGCCACATCAAGCTCAAAGGCTTCATACGTTGCCCGAGCAGACTCAGTAGCCCTACGGCTTCCGCCGAAAATATCTATCTCCCAAATGGCATCAAAGCCGCCTGTGAAGAAATCGCGATGGAGCGTTTTTCCCGTCCCCCACATGGACGACGTGTTCGGCCCCTTCTCCATGCGCTGAATAGATCCTCCAAGCGCTACAGACGGCATAAACGCCGCATACGAGCCAAAAAGCTCCCACCTGCTGGCCACAAGCCTCTCTTGAGCTATCTTGAAGGATACATTGTTTGAAACCGCCGTCTCCACAAGACCGTCAAGAACAGGATCGCCGAACGCGCCCCACCAGCGTTTCAGGCTCTCTGCCGCCACAACCTTGCGAGAATCCTCACCTGCGCCGGTTTTGCCCGCA
>JAGBZQ010000048.1 GCA_017628165.1 Kiritimatiellia bacterium
CTTTAATGTCCATCATCCGATGGGATGGGATGCGTTTGGCTTGCCTGCAGAGCAGTATGCCGTGGAGACGGGCACGCACCCTGCGATCACCACGAAGAAGAATGTAGACCGCTTCCGTGAGCAGATTCGCGCGCTTGGCTTCAGCTATGATTGGGATCGCGAAATCAACACCACCGATCCAAAGTATTACAAGTGGACGCAGTGGATTTTCGAGAAGCTTTATGAAAAGGGGCTCGCATACGTTGCAGAGATTCCCGTCAACTGGTGCCCCGCGCTTGGCACGGTGCTTGCGAACGAGGAGGTCATAGACGGCCGCTCCGAGCGCGGCAATCATCCTGTCATCCGCAAGCCCATGCGCCAGTGGATGCTTAGGATTACCGAGTATGCAGAGCGTCTTTTGAATGATCTTGACGAGCTTGATTGGTCTGACGGCATCAAGGAGATGCAGCGCAACTGGATCGGTAAATCCACAGGCGCACTTGTGGACTTCAAGGCGGTTTCGTCGTTTGGTGAGGATACCGTCACGGTTTACACTACGCGCTGCGATACTCTTTTCGGCGCTACGTACATGGTGATGAGTCCTGAGCATCCGCTTGTAAAGAAGTGGATGGACGGCGGATTCCTCTCCAACGCGGAGGCAGTGGCGGCATATCAGAAGAAGGCCGCTTCGAAGAGTGATCTTGAGCGCACGGAGCTCAACAAGGAAAAGACGGGCGTTAGGCTTCAAGGCGTTTCAGGTGTCAATCCCGTCAATGGGGCAAGCCTTCCGATTTTTATTTCCGATTACGTTCTTGCCAGTTACGGCACGGGTGCGATCATGGCCGTGCCTGCGCATGATGAGCGCGATTTTGAGTTCGCGAAGGTTTTTGAGCTTCCTATCGTTCAAGTGGTAGCCCCTGAAGGCAGTGAAGCTGCGAAGATGGCTTCTGCTGATCCAGTGCCTTATACAGGCGCGGCCGCATTCACGGATATCGCCGCAGGAGTAATGGTTTCCTCAGGTTTCATTACCGGCCTTTCTGTGGAGGAAGCGCGCAAGAAGATGATCGCATGGCTTGAGGAGAAGGGTGTAGGCAAGGCGAAGACGCAGTACAAGCTTCGCGACTGGCTTTTCTCGCGTCAGCGTTACTGGGGCGAGCCTTTCCCTGTAATTCACTGGGAGGACGGTACTGAGAGCCTCGTCCCTGAGGGCGATCTTCCGCTTACGCTTCCCGAGCTTCAGGACTATAAGCCCACTGGCACGGGCGAGCCGCCGCTTGCGAAGGCAGCGGATTGGGTGAATGTGGTTGATCCCGTCACCGGCAGGAAGGGTGTCCGCGAGACGAATACGATGCCTCAGTGGGCGGGAAGCTGCTGGTATTATTTGAGGTATATCGATCCTTTGAACGACAACGCCTTTGCCGATCCGGAGCTTTTGAAGAAGTGGTTGCCTGTGGATCTTTATGTGGGCGGTGCCGAGCATGCCGTACTGCACCTTCTTTATGCGCGCTTCTGGCATAAGGTTCTTTTTGATCTCGGGCTTGTTCCCACAAAGGAGCCGTTCCAGCGCCTTGTCAACCAGGGAATGATTCTTGGAATGGCTTACAAGACAAAGCGCGGCGTTTTGATACCGATGGATCGGATCGAATGGCGCGAGGGCAAGCCTTGGGGCGCTGAAGAGGGCTGCGAAATGGAGGAGCTTACCGAGTTCCCCGCCAAGATGTCCAAGTCCTTGAAGAATGTCGTCAATCCTGATGACATCATTCGTGATTACGGCGCAGATTCCTTGAGGCTTTACGAAATGTTTATGGGGCCGTTGCAGGCGGTCAAGCCCTGGTCCACCAAGGGCGTCGAGGGGGTCCATCGTTTCCTCAAGCGCGCAAATCGTCTTGTAACGGAAACTCCGCTTCAGTCTCGCGCGATGACGAAGGCGGAGGCGAAGAGCCTTAACGCCATGATCAAGAAGGTCGGTGACGATCTTGAGGCGATGGCTTTCAATACCGCGATTTCCGCGATGATGGTCTTCATCAACGAGGCTGAGGATTTTGCGAAATCCGGCGGTCTCCCGAAGGAGTATCTCGTCAAGTTCGTCCAGTGCCTTGCGCCGTTTGCTCCGCATCTCGGTGAAGAGCTTTGGGAGTTCCTTGGCGGGGAGAAGACGCTTTCTTATGAGCCGTGGCCAATTTATGATCCTGCCGCTCTTGTGGAGGATGAGATCGAAATTCCCGTCCAGGTGATGGGCAAGCTGCGCGGCCGCGTCAAAATTCCTGCTTCTGCAACGCCCTCTGAGATGGAGGCCGCTGCCAAGGCGGATGTGGAGATCATGAAGTTCCTTGAAGGGAAAACCATCGTCAAGGTGATTGCGGTCCCGAAGCGAATGGTCAATTTCGTGTTAGGATGAATCATGTTTAATTTCCATCCTATCCGCATATTGAGTTTTCTTTCAGTCGCCATTTTTGCGGCGGGGGGATCTTCTGCCGAGGTTGCTGCGGATATTGTGGTATCAGACGTTTCGTTCAATGATTATTCCTCCGCTGGGCTTTTCGTTTCCAATCCGGTGGTTGCCGCTGCGAATAATGCGGCTCTCGCTTCGATCTCGGCGGCTGCGATAGAGGAGGTGCGCCAGCGTCATCTTGCCGCCGAGAAGGCTCTTTTGGAGCGCAAGGCCGAGGAAGCGCTTGAAAGGCGGCGCATAACAACGCGTGTGTTCCGCCTGGCGCATGTGAATGCCGAGGAGGTTGCCGAGCGCCTTAATGCCATGTGGAATGGGGATTTCGGCGTTACCTGGAAAGTGAGCAAGATCGCACAGGCGTTTCCCGAGTCAAATAGCGTCATTGTCACCGCGCCTGCGGCAATCCTTGACGCCTGCGCCGATATCGTCAGTGAGATAGATGTGGAGATTCCCCAGGTCTATATAGAGGCCAGATTTATTGAGCTTGCCAACAACGCTTCGCATAAGCTCGGCATTGACTGGCAGATGCTTGGCGGGATGAAAGGTTCGCTCTCTCTTGACGCAGGATGGAACGAGCGCAATATGCAGGGCGTATCCAGTTATAAAAGCGACGGCTCGTATACCATTGGAAATACAGTCGGTCAGGATGGGAATTTAGTGAAGCCCCCAAAATCGAGAGCCAATTTGTCGTATGTGAACGGCACTATCGGGATGTCAGAGCTTTTCGTGATTCTCCGGGCCCTTGAATCGAGCGAGGATGCGAGAACTTTTTCAAATCCCAAGATTATCGTCTCGTCCGGCAAGAAGGCAACGGTGGATATGACTACAAAGTATCCCAATGTGAAGATTTCTGCTAAGCGAACCACAAATACGGGCGGCGATTCCCTTGATCTTGACATGCAGATGGCTGTCATCCCGGGAGAGGATAAGATGATGTTCGCCAAGGAGTCGTTTTTCAGCTGGGGCATATCGCTTGATGTGACTCCGCGCATAGGTACGAACGGTCTTATCAATGTTCAGATTGTCCCAACCATTTCTTCGCAGACGGATTGGGTGGTGTCCGGGACTTCCGATCAGGCGGATAGCGGAACTATCTCAGCAAAGTATCCGGTGATCGATGTCCAGCGTCTTGTGACAGAGTTTAATATGGCCTCCGGCACCACAGCCGTTATCGGCGGGCTCTCGCTTACTGTTGAGACGCAGAAGGATAACGGCATCCCGTGGCTTAGGGACTGGTGGTGGATCGGTCCTAAACTTTTCGGTTCAAAAATCCGCGTCAAGGAGCAGCGTGAGATTATTGTTTTCGTGACGGTCGGCATCGTGGATCCAAAGAATATCTCCAAGGACGCGGGGCTTCCGAAGAATGCCGTCCTTGGGCGCCAGTATACGGAGGATACGCGCCGCGAGCCAGGCGACAGGGTGCGCTTAAGGCCTGAAGGAATCAAGTCTCTTGATTTGAGATCTCTTGAGGAGCAGTATTCTGATCCTCGCAGAACCAATATACAGAGCAGGGCATCATGGTCGTTCAATGAGTTACCGATGCCTTTTATCAAAGAAGATGACCATAAAACACAAGGAGTAAGATGAAGATCAAGAATTTTTGCGCGATTGTCTTTTCGCTGATGAGCGCGGCTCTCATGGCTGATAAGGTCTACTTGAAATCGGGTTCGGTTTTAAGCGGAACGGCCGGTGATGTTTCCGGCGATTCCATAATATTCAATTCAGACGATCTTGGCGAATTGAAGATTGCTCTTTCCAGCATCACGAAGCTTGAATCGCCGCGCACGCATGTAGTTCAGTATAAGGACATGAAGATAGAGAAGAAGGTTCTCGGCGTTAAGGACGGAAAGTTTGTGGAGGGAGAGAATCTCTTAGATATGGCGAATGTGAAGGCCATAGACCCTGTGTTCGAATCGTGGCACGGAAGTGTCAATCTTGCGGCAAGTATGGCGCGCGGCAATACAGTCTCTGAATCTGTCAGCCTCTTTGCGGATGCTTCTCGCCGCTGGGAGACGCACCGTTTTACTTCGTCGTTCGGATATTACTTCTCGCAGAGCGGAGATACGAAGGAGGATAAGCAGAAGACGGAGAATCGCTTTGAGATTCAGGCGCAGGAGGATTATTTCTTCTTTCCCAAGTTCTACGGCTATGTGAGCGGCAAATATGAGCATGACGAAATTATGCAGCTTGATTATCGCCTCAGGCTTGGTGCCGGTTTCGGCTATCAGTGGATTGAAGGTGTAGATGTGGCCGGGCTCGGCAAGATGGACTTTAATCAGGAAGTCGGTATGGCCTGGGTTTCGGAGGAGTTCGATCGCGGTTATTCCGATGATTTCGCCACGGTTCGCTACGCCCATCATTACGGCTGGGGCGTAGCCAAGTTTGACGGCATGAAATTTTTCCACAACCTTGAGTTCCTTCCTGATGTGAACGACCCTGCAGAAAATTATATTATTGATGCGGATGCGGGAATTTCGTGGGCGTTTAGGGCCAATTGGCAGCTTACCGCCAAGTTGGAATGGGATTATAAGAGCAAAGTTGCCAATGGCGTCAAGCATAGCGATTTGAGATACATCCTCGGCCTTGGCTACAAGTGGTAAGTTATTGAAGGTTGCCATAGTCTATCCTCCGCTTGAGAGTGCAAAAGGTGTTGCGCTCCTAACGCAGAACCGCCAGTTTCAGTGGTTCTCACGCCCTACATATATTTTTCCTGTCGTCCCTGCCACGGCGGCTACGATGCTTCATGAGGCTGGGCACGATGTTCTTTTCCTTGACGGGATCGCGCGTGAGATGACGGTGGATCAGTTCGAGCGCGAGCTTATTGCGTTCGAGCCGGATCTCGTGGTGATGGAGACGAAGACGCCCGTGGTCAAGCGCCATTGGAAGTGGGTTTCGCGCATGAGGGAGATTCTTCCTTTTTTTCCGCGGACGGTTCTCGTGGGCGATCACGTGACCGCGCTTCCAGAGGAGACGATGGAGAATTCGCCTGTAGATTTCATTTTGACGGGCGGAGACTGGGATTTTCTTCTAAAAAACATCGTGGATTCCGCTTTTGACCCCAAGGGGTTTGAAAGTGGGATTTGGTACCGTGCAGGCGGCAAGGTGGAAAATACGGGGCCTTTTAAGCTCGATCACGATCTCAACTCTGCTCCGTGGATTGATCGCGATCTTGTAAATTGGAAGCTTTACGCTTACAAGAACGGAAATTTCAAGCGCACGCCGGGGACGTACATCATGTCTGGGCGCGACTGCTGGCACGCCAAGTGCACGTTCTGCAGCTGGACGACGCTCTATCCTAAGTACCGTACGCGCGACGCATTTGATGTGGTAAACGAAATCGATATGCTTGTCAGCCGCTACGGCGTCAGGGAGATCATGGATGACTCGGGGACGCTTCCGGTCGGGAAGTGGCTTCATGACTTCTGCGGTGAGATGATAAGGCGCGGGCTTAATAAGCGTGTGCGCATAGACTGCAATATGCGCTTCGGGCGTCTTGGGCTTGAGGAATACAAGCTTATGCGTCGTGCCGGCTTCAGACTTGTCCTCTTCGGGGTGGAGTCTGCGAATCAGGAGACGCTCGACCGCTTTTCAAAGGCGCTCAAGGTGGAGGATGTTGAAGAGGGTGCGCGCCTTGCCACCAAGGCTTCGCTTGCCGTGCATCTGACGTTCATGTTCGGCCACAGGTGGGAAGGGGCGGAAGAAATCGCAAAAACGGTACAGTTCGCGCGCAGGCTTCTGGCAAAGGGATATGCGGCTACGCTTCAGTGCACGCTTACGATCCCATATCCGGGGACGCCTCTTTTCCGCGACCTTAAGGAGACGGACGGCCTTACTACGCTTGATTGGGACGAGTACGATCAGCGCACTGCCATTACGCGCACGGAGAAGGTGTCTGAAGACGATATCAAAAAAGCCATCCGCGATGTTTACCGCGGATTTCTTCAGCCGATGGCGCTCTGGCATATTTTCAGGCGCAACCTTTTTGATTTTTCATTTTATTACCGTGGATTCAAATACTTGCGTGGACATCTTTTGGATTTTTCCAGTAAGGTGAAATGAGAGGATTATATGGCAATGTGGAATAGAAAGGCTGAGACGCTTTCGCGTGACGAGCTTGCCGCACTTCAGATTAAAGGTCTTAAAAAGACGCTCTTGCGCGTATGGGGAAACGAGTTTTATTCTTCGCGCCTCAAGAAGGGCGGCGTGGCATCGCCTGAGGATATCAAGAGTCTTGATGATCTTTCGAAGCTTCCGTTTTTGACAAAGGAGGATTTTCGCGTAGCGTATCCGCTCAAAATGAATTGCGTGCCGCGCAGGGATCTTCTTGAATTTCATCAGTCGTCGGGCTCCACGGGAACGCCGGTGGTGATGGCATACACAAAGAACGATCTCAATCAGTGGGCGGAGTGCATGGCGCGCTGCTTTTCGATGGCTGGGCTTGAAAAAGGCGATGCGTTTCAGATCATGCCGACATTCGGGCTTTTTAACGGTGGATTCGGCTGTTATCACGGATGCCGCAAGGCAGGCCTCTTTGCGGTGCCCGCTTCGAGCGGCAATACGGAGCGCCAGATCAAGCTCATGCGCGACTTCAAGGTCAAAGGCTTTTGCTCGGTGGTGTCGTATGTCCCGCGCCTTATTGAAAAGCTTGACGCCGATCAGAACGGCGATTTCGACATTCCATCGCTGAAGGTCGGCATTTTTGGCTCGGAGACATTTTCCGATGAAATGCGCCGCAGAATAGAGAAGCGTCTTAATATCGAGTGCTTTGATATTTACGGCATGACGGAAACTGGCGGCATCGGCACGACCGGGCAGGATTGCAAGGCTCATGCGGGCATTCACGTATGGGAGGATCAGTATATAACTGAGATTATCGATCCTGTCACGGGCGAAGTGCTCCCGGACGGCGAATACGGCGAGGTGGTGTTTACGTCTCTTACGCGTGAGGCGATGCCCATTCTCCGCTATCGCACGCGTGATATTTCGCGCATTGTTTCGCGCGAAAAGTGCTCATGCGGGAGAACCTCGCTCAGGCTTGATCGCATCACTGGACGAACGGACGATATGCTGATCGTCAAAGGTGTCAATTTCTATCCGCGCCAGGTGGAGGAGGCTCTCATGGAGATCCCAGGGGTCAAGGATGAGTTTCAGATCGTCCTTGAGGAAAAGGACGGGATTACCGATGTTACGATAAAGGTGGAGGCGGAGAGCGGCGTCACCGGGCATATGGTGGCTAAACATTTGCGCGATCGCCTTGGGTTTCTCCCGAAGGGTGATGTCTTCCCGGTGGGATATCTTCCGCGTTCCGAGGGCAAGGCCAAACGCGTCGTC
>JAGBZQ010000049.1 GCA_017628165.1 Kiritimatiellia bacterium
GGCATGCCGTGCAGAACACAGGCTCGATCTCACGATAGTCGACGAGCAAGTCGCGCTTATTGGCAGACTCATCGCAAACAGTCTTCCACGACCCGTCAGTACGAAGAACTTCGACGCGATAGAGAAACGGCCCTGGCTTTACCTGACGCTCGACATCAAGGCCAACATCGCGCCAAATGATACGGAATGAGCGCATGATCATGACGCCGTCGAAATCGACCCTCAACGAAGAAGGAACTGACGGAGCCTTCCAATATGTCTTGAAGCGCATATCTGTCGCCTCCTCACAGCCAAGCTGCGTTCTGGAGACGAGCCTCCTCCAACCAACGGGACCAGTTCCTTTAGTCGGCAAGAACTGAGGCACTTCCGAAGCCGTTGCAACGGCGATCGTACCGTCTTTATCAAACTTGATGCGATCCATACCGAGGCGGCGCTCGAACCAATGGACAGAGTTGGCATTGATAGTATAAAAGACCCACCAGCCATCATCTGGCCCTTTAACGATAGAGCCGTGCGATGTGCCAGTTATAAAGCCTTTGGTTTTGCGGAAGAAAGGATTGTTCTTCGGCTTTACGAAAGGACCCATGGGACTTGAAGAGATAGCCTGCCCCATTGCATATTCTTTGTTCTCCGTTCCTGCCGCGGCGTAGGTAAGAATATATTTTCCATTATTCTTCACCATCCACGCGCCTTCAAGATAGCCCATGCGAGGACGCTTGCCCTTGGCGATTTCCCACGGCTGCGTCTCTGGCTCGAAAGGAATAAGGCGCTTGGCCTCGCCAATTGTCTTGAGAGGATTTTTAGCATCAAGCTCTATGCCCCAAATCCCATTCGTCGGCGTGCAGCCCCAATAGAAATAAAGCCTTCCATCATCGTCGGAGAAAAAGTCTGCGTCCCAAAGAGCAGGAGGGCTGGGCAATTTAAGCGTACCCAATTCAACGAAGGGCCCTTCCGGCGAATCGCCCTGAAAGAGACGAGCCTTGCCGCCGATGAGTAGAAACTTGCCCCTGTGCTTACGAATGGCCGGCGCGTAACTTATTTTATCTTCTTCGCCCGAAGCACCGCTAAGATTAAGAGGAATGTGCGTCCATGTCGCGCCCATATCCGTGGACTTGTAGCACATATCCACCGAAGGATAAATGTACCACGCGCCATTTTCGAATATCACAGAAGGATCGGCCAACTCGCGGAACTGAACGACCTTTTTGCCAGGCGTCTTCCAAGTCTCTATCTCTCGTGTAGGCGTGTCTCCATTCTTTAGCCCGCGGCAGTACATCCCGATGGGATAATTCTCAATCACAATGGGATTGCAGAAAGTCTGCTGCGAGGCAAAAAGCGGCAATACTGCCAGACACGAAGAGGCAAGAAAGCACAAACTTCTCATGTTCCCCCCTTTAGTTGAACAAGAACTCGACTACATCTCCGTCTTTCATTTCGTACTCCTTGCCTTCCGGCCGGAGAACGCCATGCTCGCGCGCACCAGACTCGCCACCGTATTTGATGTAATCATCAAACGAAACGACCTGAGCACGAATAAAGCCCTTTTCAAAATCTGTATGAATGACGCCTGCGCACTTGGGAGCCTTCCACCCGCGGCGGAATGTCCACGCACGCACTTCCTTCGGCCCTGCCGTCAGATAGCTTGCCAAGCCGAGCGTATGATAAGCGAGATTAATCGTGCGATCAAGTGAGCTTTCCGAAAGCCCGTAGCTCTGCAAGAACTCCTTCGCTTCATCGTCGGTAAGGCCTGCGAGATCTGCTTCCATCTGTGCGCAAATAACAACAAGCGGCGCACCGTGGGAGCGAGCATATTCGGCGAGAGCTTCAACATGGTGATTGCCTTCGCCGGTTACGCCATCGTCCGACACATTAGCGCAGAAAATAACAGGCTTGTCTGTAAGGAAATTCAAATCCTTCAAGACGGGCAAGATTGCATCGCCCTCCTTGCGAGGGAATGTTCTTACGCTACCACCTTCTTCAAGATGCTTCAATAGGGCTGCACACGCCTCCGCTTCGGGGCGCATCTGCACTTTTGCCTTGGCCTCTTTGCTGACGCGATCGTAGCGGCGCTGAAGCTGCTCCATATCGGCAAGAGCGAGCTCCGTCTCAATAACTTGAGCATCACCCACAGGATCAATCGGAGCAGACTTGTTTCCGCCCTCCTGAACATGAATGATATCCTCATTTTCAAAGCACCTAACTACATGCAAAATCGCATCGCACTCGCGGATATTGGCGAGAAACTTGTTCCCAAGACCTTCGCCCTTCGACGCACCCTTGACGAGACCTGCAATATCAGTGAACTCGACAGTCGCACGAATAATCTGCTCAGGCTTGGCAATTTCGGCGAGAGCCTCCAAGCGCGAATCGGCCACTTCGACAATAGCGGAATTGGGCTCGATTGTGCAGAATGGATAATTCTCGGCTGCCGCCTGCTGTTTTTTTGTCAGGGCATTGAAAAGAGTCGATTTGCCGACATTCGGCAAACCGACGATACCGACGGAAAGTCCCATTTGTCGCTTCCTTTTGAAAGAAACGCCCGGACACATTTATCCGGGCGCATCGGTCTAAACAAGGATTGCGGCTCAGCCCTCGGGCTTGGTCTTCTTGAGACCAAGGCCACGGGAACCTTCTTTCCACTCCCCACGCTTCTGGAGGAGATCGACCCTCTCGAAACGCTTAAGAACATTGCGCTTCGCGGTTATCTTGCCGGAACCTTTAAGAGATGCATGCTGGCTCATTTTCTTCTTTTCCTTTCAACAGGCGCGTAGTATATCATATCTCGGCCGGATTTTCAACCGCCATATCGTCCTTCTGAGGGACGAACTGCTTGAAATCGTCGGCGAGCGCCTCAATCTTCGCCTTACCGATTTCGTCCAGAACGAATTTCTGCACAAAAGAACGCTCTGCTTCCTTTTTCAAGCTGTTTACAACATCCTCGAGTTTCGGGACGGGCCTTGCGCCCTCGACCTTGACGAGAATGTGGCTGGCCTGAACCTTCTCAGGGGAAGCGGGCTTGTCGCCCTCAGCCTTGACCTCAGGAGTCTTAGAGGTGACGAGAAGGAGATGATAGCCGAACTGAGTCTTGATAGGCTCGGAGAGCTTGCCGACGGGCAAAGTGAACGCAGCCTTGTCGAACTCAGGAACCATTGCACCGCGCGTGAACGGACCAAGATCGCCACCCTTTGCGGAAGACGGGCACTCGGAGTTCTCCTTGGCAGCATCAGCAAACTTAGCTGCGAGCTCCGCGGCGGGAACCTTGTCGAGAGAAGCCTTGATGTCCTTAATCTTCTTAAGAGCATCGGCATCTGCCGTAGCAACCTTAGCATTGTTGGAAGTAATGGTCGAGATGATCTCTTCTGCCTTGGCCTTGTAATCAACAGCAGGAGCCTTGGTCTGAGCATCCTTGATCATCTTGTCAATGAGGATGCCGTTTTCAAACTCGGAGCGAGCCCTATCCTCACCGAAGGGATAGCTCTTAAAAAATTCAGCGAC
>JAGBZQ010000050.1 GCA_017628165.1 Kiritimatiellia bacterium
CGCATCGGGCGAGGGGGCACTTGCATCCGTTCTTCCCGCTGATGTTCCGCAGCCAGTCATCCAAAGTTTTGACTATGCCGATGGGCGTGTCCTTCTCAAGGTTTCCAATACAGTTCCCTTTGTACAGTACACCGTTGAGGGATATCTGGAGCTTGGGGCAAAAGGGACGGTCGTCGCCAACGGTGTCAACGGCAAGGAGGGCGTTGTAAATCTTCTCGTCGAGAATCCCGGGGATTTCCGTTTCTTCAAGGTCATTCGCAGCAAGTGAGGTCACCTATGAATCGCAAGACTTTTTTGCTTTTTTTTGTAGCGGTTGTTTCGATTCCGCTTTTTTCCGCGGTAACTACTGGGAATACGCTTTGCCGTATCAAAGTTGAGAGTTCTACGAGGGATACGCTCATTTCGCTTCCTCTTGTGGATGTAGGCGCTTCGGGCGATTCGATCAATATAACCAAGATTGTGCTGACGGACAATTTGAGCGATGGCGATACTTTGATGGCTAAAGTTGATGGAAGTTGGCAGACTTGGCGTCTTTGGGGCGGAGTCTGGAGTGGCGTCACTACGGTCAGCGGCGACGAGGCTCACGCATCTTTGCCCGATGCCGCGTTTGCCCGCGGGACTTCCATAATTCTCAGAAGGACCGGGGATCTCACAAAGCCGATTTATCTTTACGGAGAGTTCAAGAATGAGTCGAAAACGCAGACGCCGGTTGCAGAAGGGTGGACGCTCATGGGCAATGCTCTGCCGGCGGATTTCCCCATCAACAAGGAAGGCTTTTGGACTGCAAATGGTGGTAGCCCGTCCGTAGGCGATCAGATCGTTGTCCCGGCATCCACAGGATTGGGCGTCAAGGAATATATATGGGGAAGCGTGGATGGGAATAACTTTGGCTGGGTTGCTCTGACGATGAAGATGGAAAACGATGTTCTTGTTGCGACGAAAGAATTGACGAGCGATCAAGTTCCCGCCGGTCAGGGTTTCTGGTACAGGAGTGTCGGTGAGAGCGTCCCCACGGTGACATGGAATAATCTTTAAGGAAAATACGAATGAAAAATAAATTTTTAACTGCCGTATCTGCAGCTCTGATATCTGCGTTTTCATTTGCTGATCTTCTCTTTTGGGAGGTGGATACAGCAGCCGTATCTGAAGCGAAGATTGGTGAATGGAGCTATGCTTCGCTTTATTATGTAAACGACAGCGCTTCAACGAAGCTTGATAATTTAGTCGGCGCGTATGACGGAACGACTCAAAAGATTACGGCCGACATCTTCTCATCTGCACTTGTAGCGGCGCAGCTTGGTGATGGTGCAAGCAGTTGGAGTTTCTATATAGAGCTTTACAATAGCGCCAATGCGGCTGTCGGCAAATCTCAGACCATGTCCTATTCCGCTTTGCGGGATTATATCGCCCAATCAATCGACATGTCTAATCTTGCCGATATAAAGCGGTGGAGCGGCGGCACTTATACGGCCGTTCCAGAGCCTACGAGCGCTCTTCTTCTGATGCTTGGCACGGCATTGGCGGCTCTTCGCCGTAAAAGAGTTTGATTTTCAAAAACATAAAAGAGTTACTTCAAAATGAAAGAAAATGGTCCATTGATTATTATGCCCTGCATGGATATGATTGCAGGGCGCGTTGTAAAGGGAGTAAATTTTGTAAACATCAAGGACGCCGGAGATCCCGTTGAGTGCTGCAAGGCGTATTGCGCGGCAGGGGCAGATGAAATTGCCATGCTGGACATTAACGCCACTGTTGAAGGACGCGCGACTACACTTGAGACGGTTCGCAAGGTTGCAGAAGTGGCGACGATTCCTTTTACGATGGGCGGAGGCATTTCTTCTGTCAAGGCGGCTGAGGAGGTTCTCAAGGCCGGCGCCAATAAGATTTCCACTTCTTCTGCGGTTTTCAGGACGCCAGATATGATCGGCGAGCTCGTCCGCGAGTTTGGCGCCGAGAAGGTGACTGTGGCGATCGATGTGGCGCAGAATTCTGCCATGCCGTCCAAATACGAAGTCTTCATCGACGGCGGACGTACGGCCACGGGGGTCGATGCTATTGAGTGGACCAAGAGAGTGAACGATTACGGAGTAAGGACGATTATTCCTACTTCCAAGTCTACTGACGGAGCCAAGACCGGATATGATCTTCCGCTTATCAGGGCTATTCGCGCAATAACCGACGCGAATATCGTGGCATCTGGCGGAGCGGGCACAATGGAGCACTTTGCCGAGGCGGCCGAAGCTGGCGCAAACATCCTCCTCGCGGCAAGCGTTTTCCATTTCGGAATCATTTCCATCACTGAGCTAAAGGCGTTTTTGAAAACTCGCTTCAAGTAATGGCCAAAAGGGTCAGCGCTTATTGATGTGGTAAGATTGATATAGCGGCCCGATTTAATAGAATTCCCGCATAAGAGATCAATATGCCTGATTCGACTTTAAAAACATACGGAACGGATGTCTTCTACGGGAAGGCCGTTCGTAAATATATGCCCAAAACAGTCGCCGACAAGCTTGAGGCGACGATGCGTGAAGGCAAGCCTCTTGACCCGTCCATTGCCGATGATGTGGCCAATGCGATGAAGAATTGGGCGCTCGAGAGTGGTGCTACTCATTTTACCCACTGGTTCCAGCCGATGACTGGCGGAACTGCAGAGAAGCATGATGCTTTTCTTGAGCCGGTAGGACCTGCAAGCGCTGTCCACAAATTTTCCGGCAAGAATCTGATAGGCGGCGAGACCGACGCTAGCTCCTTCCCGTCCGGCGGCCTTAGATCCACTTTCGAAGCTCGCGGATATACTGCATGGGATCCTACCTCGCCGGCGTTTATCAAGCGTCACGGCAATGGAGCCACGCTTTGCATTCCCACTGCGTTTTGTGCCTATACCGGTGCCGCGCTTGATATGAAAACGCCTCTTTTGAGGTCGATTCAGGCACTTACGCGCGCGACGGAGCGCCTTATGCAAAAGTTCCGCCGTCCGAAGGCGCATGTCTCGGTGACACTTGGCGCGGAGCAGGAATATTTCCTCATCGACAAGAAGTTTTATCTGAAGCGTCCCGATCTTCTCCAGACGGGGCGGACTGTCTTTGGCGCTGCGCCCGCCAAGCATCAGCAGCTTGACGATCATTATTTCGGCGCAATCCGTCCGCGGATTCTCAACTTCATGACTGAGGTGGAGCAGCGGCTTTGGAAGCTCGGCATCCCGGCGAAGACGCGCCACAATGAGGTGGCGCCCGCTCAGTTCGAGCTTGCTCCGATGTTTGAGGACTTGAATCTTGCCGTAGACCACAACATGCTTGTAATGGAGGTCTTGAGGCAGACTGCCGATTCACATGGTCTTGTGTGTCTTCTTCATGAAAAGCCGTTTGATGGTGTGAACGGATCTGGTAAGCATTGCAATTGGTCCATTTCATATGGTGAGAAGAATCTTCTCTCTCCAGGTGATAATCCGCGCGACAACGCCATTTTCTTGACGGTTCTTTCCGCTGTTGTCCGTGCGGTGGATCTTCATTCTGATATGCTCCGTATGGCGACAGCAGGAATCGGAAACGATCACCGTCTCGGCGCGAACGAGGCTCCTCCGGCGATCATCTCCATTTTCCTTGGTGACGAACTTTCCGAGGTTATGCGTGAGATCGAGACCGGCAAAGCGGGCAAGAAGGCTGGGCGCACCACGATGAAAATCGGCGTAGATACGATGCCTTCTCTTCCAAAGGATACGACAGACCGCAACAGAACTTCGCCGTTTGCTTTCACCGGCAACAAGTTTGAGTTCCGCGCGCCCGGCTCTTCGCAGAACTGCGCCGCAAGCTGTATGGTGCTCAATACGATTGTGGCCGAGTCAATTGACGCTATCTGCGATAAGCTTGATGCTGCCGGAGGAGATTTCCATGAAGAGCTCCAGAAGCTTCTGCAGCGTCTCATAAAGAAGCACAAGCGTATTCTTTTCTCTGGCGACGGCTACGGTTCTGATTGGCCGAAGGAGGCCAAGAGACGCTCTCTTCCAAATCTTCGCGATACGCTTGAAGCCATTGAGCCTCTCAACGATCTCGCCAACAGGGAGCTCTTCTCCAAGTATGGGGTGCTGAGCGATGGCGAAATGGCAAGCCGTTATGAGATTGCTGCCGAGTCATACGAGAGGCGCGTTTTCATCGAGGGGCGAGTTGCGCTTGATATGGCCCGTGCGATGATCCGTCCTGTGGTGGCGGACGAGTTTACGAATCTTGCCACCGCAATCGGCCAGGCGAAGAAAGACGGTCTTAAAGTCGGGGTGGCAGGGCTCAAGGCTCTTTCTCTTAAGCTGGGGGCTGGGCTTGACGATCTGCATGTCAAATGTGAGCGCCTTGAGAAGGCGCTTGGCAAAACAGACTGCCGTGCGATTATTGCGGAGATGGAGGATCTTCGCCGAACTGTGGACAGGCTTGAGCGACTTGTGGACGATACCAAATGGCCTCTGCCGAAGTATCGCGAGATGCTTTTTATCTATTGATGATTTTCGGCGGTTTTTTTCTATCTCAATTCAAAGGTTGGCGCAGAAGTGAGGTCTTGTGGCTTCTCTTCGCAATTCTTTCCATTACGGGTCTATCCTTGTATTGGCGTGATTCGCCTATTGCGATTACGGCTGCGGCAACAGGGATGATGTATACGGTTCTGGCAGGTAAGGGAAAAAGTGCGTGTTTTCTTTTTGGCTTCGTTAACACGCCGATTTATGCCTATCTTTCGTTTCGTCAGGGCTTTTACGGTGATTTTGCGCTCAATGTCTATTATTTCATTATGATGTTTGTAGGATTGCGCACATGGGTGCTGCATAAATCAGATTTAGCGGAGGAGGGGATTTCTCGTACGAGCCTTGCAGCCAAGGGGCGGCTTAAGCTTTTTGCCGTGTGTGCTGTATCTACTTTGGGGCTCTATATAGTTCTTCATCATCTCGGAGGAAGCCGTCCGCTGTGCGATGCGATGACCAATGTTCTGTCTATAGCCGCGATGTATCTGACAGTAAGGCGTGCGATTGAGGAGTGGGTGATTTGGATAGCAGTCAACGCGATAGAAGTCTTTATGTGGGCGAAAGTGTGGCTTTCCGGCGAAGGAATGATTTCCGTTCTTCTTATGTGGCTTCTCTTTCTTGTAAACGGAATCTTTATTTTGCGAGAATGGATGCGCATAAACAAAAAATGCGTCTAACCTTACAAGGTCAAACGCATTTGTATTGGTGGAGAA
>JAGBZQ010000051.1 GCA_017628165.1 Kiritimatiellia bacterium
AAAAAGTAGCCTCCTTTGGAGGTGATAGTGAAAAGGCGGGGTAAGAGCCCACCGGCGTGGCTGAAACGACACGCGCTTAGGTAAACCCACCCCGGAGCAAGATCAAATAGGGAATCGACGGGCTGCCCGTCCGGCGACGTGCGCTTTTAGCGCAGTCTTCAGATTCCGGGTTGATTGCTTAGATGAATGACCAGACCTCTTGGCGACCCCAAGAGGGAACAGAATCTGGCTTATTCGCTGGCGCATCGCTTCAGGAGATGTTCTTACGGCGAATTTTCATCTGATGCGACGGCGGTCTCGTTCAACGAGAACCGCCGCGCCTTGAGCGTGCGCCGTTGCGCGGAGATAAGAAGCGCTGCATATTGTGGCCTGTTTCAGTGGCGTCGATAATTCCTTTGATGGTGGCCGCTATTTCCCCGACGTCCTCGCCCTTGAAGCCGAGCGTTTCAGCCGTCTGCTTGATGAGGTTCTCACGCTCCTGAGCCGAGAGCGAATTGATCTCCCGGGTTGTATCGCGCATCTGCTCGAAGAGCTTGCGCCGGTCCTCGCCGGAAATTTCACCTCCGGCCATCATCATTTCATCAAGGCTTGCTTGCAGGTTCTCGCGCTCCACGTAAAGAGCCTGAAGTTTCTCGTGAGTCTCCCTGGCCTGACGCGACATTTTGGAAGTGTCCACCGAAGAAAGGAAATCGATTCGGGATTTCGTTTGCGCCGCACGGTCGTTGCGCCAGCGCGCCATGCCGTTCGTGATCTGCTGGTAGCGCTCGGGATCTTCCGTCTTGAGGTTTGCAAGCCAATTGCCTCCACGTTCCATGCGCGGAGGCAATTGGCGCTCCGCACGATCCTGCCCAACCGCCTCTTCGGACACTGCCGCCTGAGCCTTCTCAGCCTCAAGCTCCCTCACACGGCGCCTGAGAGATTTGTTCTCAGCGTCGTTTTCGGCTCGGCGCTGCCTTGCCGTCTTTACAGCTTTTTCCTCCCGGGCCGATTCGGCGCACTTTTTGCACTTGGGCGCCTCGGAATGAACGGCGGCAAAAGAAAAGCCTAAAGCAGCTCCCAAAAAAAGGAAAGATACAGGAATAATAAAATTCTTTTTCATTTTTTTGCCTCAAATAAGATTAATTTTACTTGGCTCCAAAGATAAGCGAGCGTACATAGCTGCTGGCGTCCATGCCTTTTTCCTTTGCCACGGCATCAAGACGCTCCTTTTCGTTTATGGACATCGGAACGGAGAGCTTGGTTGCTTCGGGGATTTCGCGGCACATTGCGACAAAGCGGGCCTTGTCGGCCGCCGGCGCGCCCATTGCGCGGAGCACGCCCCATGCCATCATCACATCGCCGGGGAAGCTCATGTGCACGCCGTCGCGGGTGAGTTTGTTGCCTGGTGTTTTGTCTGTCTTGCGAATGCGCTCGAGCTCTGATTGCATGTCGGCGTTTAAATCTGCAAGCGGATACTTGCGGCGGGCGGCCTCTTCTCGAAGCCATGCGTTGTAAGGAATGAGCTTCTGGTTTAGCTCTCCGTTCTGATCCTCAAAAATCATCGTGGCGGTAAGCACAATCACCTTTACATGTGCCGCATCGCAACGGTCAAAGATATTGCTTACCAGCTCTTTGTACTTGTCAAGCGGGACACCGTTCCTGCCATGCCACACATCGTTGACTCCGCAGGAGAATGTCATCCACTGAGGCTTTTTAGAAAGAACATCACGCTCCAGGCGCCCATGCATCTGAACAGACTTATGACCGGAAATTCCCGCTGGGATCTTTACGGCAGTGTCAACGCCGAACATCTTAAGCCCGGACATGACCAAATTCACATACCCAACAGGCGTCTTATTTCCGCCCTGAGTTATGGAGTCGCCCATAAAAGCAATTTTATCACCATTTTTGATGCACATGTCCGCATGAAGCATCATCGCAACGCACGCACATACTCCGGCAAGTATAACTTTCTTCATTTTAGTTGTTCCTTTCTGTTAAGCTTTGAGTATACCAAAAATCGCTTGCAGTCATCAATAAACGGTCCAAGATTTTTCTGATTTATCGCATTTCCTGTATTTGATTTGGTATACTATGTAAAACTACATTTACAACATAGTATTAAGGAGCGAGCTTATGAGCTATAGTCAGGCTAAGAAAAAATATGCCAAGATCGGCGTCGATACTGATAAGGCTATTGCGGCGCTTTCCGCAATTCCCGTTTCTATGCATTGCTGGCAGGGTGACGACGTGACCGGATTCGAGTCTGCGGGCGGCGCATCCAACGGCATTCAGACTACAGGCAATTACCCCGGCAAGGCTACCACGCCTGCTGAGCTCATGGCGGATGTTGAATTTGCCATGAGCCT
>JAGBZQ010000052.1 GCA_017628165.1 Kiritimatiellia bacterium
GATGCCGAGAAAGTCACACTTGTTGACGGTGCTCCTAAGTGGGTGCGTAGCCTTTCGGTTGTTGACGGTAATATTGTTCTTGACGTAAAACCGATGGGAACGAAGGTGATTGTGCGGTGAGAGATGGGATATGAGTCATGAGAGATGAGTAAAGAGCTCGATAGGAGAAATTCGCTATTGTGCATTGAAGGCTAAATTTGATATACTACTTACCATTCTGTCCACGGTGGGCAGGATGAAGCGAATGATTTGGGTCTCTCCATACCCCAGACAAAGCGGATTAATCTGACCCTTTAAAGATTGAAAGGAACAAAAAGATGGAAATGCCTGTATCTGCCCTCACGGGTATCAGTCTCAAGGACATGTTTGACGCCGGTCTTCACTTCGGTCACCAGACCAAGCGTTGGAACCCGAAGATGAAGAACTACATCTTCGACAAGCGCAACGGTATTCACATCATCGATCTTACCCAGAGCGTCACGCTTCTCGATGAGGCTGCCCAGTTCCTCCGTGACACCGTCCTCTCCGGCAAGAATATCCTTTTCGTCGCAACGAAGAAGCAGGTCTCCGAGCTCGTCAAGGAGTCCGCCACTTCCGTCGGACAGTTCTATATCACTGAGCGTTGGCTCGGCGGTACGCTCACGAACGCCAAGACCATCCGCTCTTCTGTCAAGCGTATGCGTCAGCTCCAGGCTACAGCAAAGGCCAACGGCGGCGAGCTCTCCGAGCACAAGCAGGAGGCTTCCATGCTCCGCCGTGAGCTCAACAAGCTTGAGAAGAACCTCACCGGTATTGCTGACATGTCCGAGCAGCCTGGTGCGCTTGTTGTTGTGGATGTCGTCCGTGAGGCCAACGCTGTCAAGGAGGCTGTCCGTCTCGGTATTCCTGTTGTTGCTATCGTTGATACGAACGCCGATCCTGAGCCGATCGACTACGTAATTCCCGGCAATGACGATTCCGTCCGCGGTATCGAGCTCGTTCTCGGCGGTCTTGTCAAGGTTATCAAGACTGCAGGTGACGAGTACAGCGCCAAGGCTGCCGAGGAGAGCCGCAAGCGTGAGGCTGATCGCGCCAAGCGTGACGAGGCTGAGAAGGCTGCCCGCGCCGAGCGCAAGGCTAAGTCCGCCGCAGGGAAGGAGGGCAAGCGCGCTCCCAAGAAGGCAGGCGTAGCCGTTAATGTTAAGGCCGCTGCCCGCGCCGCCAAGGAGGCCGCCGAGGCCAAGGCCAAGGCCGATCTTGAGGCGAAGCGTCAGGCCGCCGTTGTTGAGGCCGAGGCCGCTGCCCGCGCCGCCGAGGCTCCTGTCGCCGAGTAATCGCCAGCAGAAAGGAATTTGATAATGGCTATCACTATTCAGGAAATCAAGGAACTCCGCGAAGCCACTGCCGCCGGCATGGGCGCTTGCAAAGAGGCTCTTACCGCCACGAACGGCAACATGGAAGAGGCGATCAAGTATCTTCGCGAGAAGGGTCTTGCCGTTGCTGCAAAGCGTGTGGACAAGGAGTCCAAGCAGGGCATTATCGCTCTCGCCGAAGCCGCCGACAAGAGAACGATGGCTCTTGCCGAGGTCAACTGCGAGACCGACTTTGTGGCGAAGACCGAAGCTTTCATCAAGTTTGTCGACGATGCCGCCAAGGTGGCTCTCGAGGGCAAGGATATTGAAGCTACGCTCAACGACGATTACAAGATGCTCCTCACCAAGACGGGTGAGAACGTGAAGATTCGCCGCAGCGAGCGTTATCAGCTCGAGGGTGCAGGCGTTCTTTCCGGTTACATCCACATGGGCGGCAAGATTGGCGTGCTCGCTGAGCTCGCTTGTGAGAAGTCTGACAGCGCAGAGCTTGCCGAGGCTGCTCACATGATTTGCCTCCAGATCGCCGCCAACGCTCCGAAGTATGTGAATCCCGAGGATGTCCCTCAGGCCGAGATTGATGCCGAGCTTGAGATTAAGCTCAATGCTCTCAAGGAGCAGAAGGGCAAGCTTCCGCCTGAGGCCGCTCTCGTCGGCATCAAGAAGGGTATGGCTTCCAAGTACTGCACTCAGGTCTGCGTGACCAAGCAGGATTATGTGGCCGATGGCGAAATGACTGTTGAGAAGTATCTCGAGGGCATTTCCAAGAATATCGGTGCTCCCATCACGATCAAGCGCTTCTGCCGTATGCAGCTCGGAGCCTGATTCGCGTAAGCGAGTGAAATGAAAAGCGGTGCGGCCTTAAAGCCGCGCCGCTTTTTTGGCTATAAAAATATGCCCTGATTTGGTATAATCTTACGAGTCAATAAAAATGGAGAGATATGGGCGAGAAACGCAAAATAGTAGTCACGAGCGCATTGCCTTACGCAAATGGCGATATTCACATCGGACATCTGGTGGAGTATGTCCAGACTGACTTTTGGGTCAGATATCAGAAATTGAGGGGGCACGACTGTGTTTATGTGTGCGCAGACGATACGCATGGCACTCCGATCATGATTCGCGCGCGCAAGGAGGGTATCACCCCCGAGGAGCTTATTGCGCGCTCCCATGCTCAGCACCTTAAGGATTTTTCCGATTTCCAGATCAGTTTTGACAATTACTACACTACAAATTCTCCTGAGAACAAGGATCTTTCCATAAAGTTCTTCGAAGCGATGGAGAAGTCCGGGGCAATTGCAAAGCGCACAACGCCGCAGCTCTATTGCGAGCATTGCAAGATGTTCCTCCCCGATCGCTTCGTGAAAGGCGTCTGTCCTAAATGCGGCGCGCCCGATCAGTATGGTGACAGCTGCGACAAGTGCGGTGCCACCTACGGCGCAGAGGATTTGGGGTCGCCCAAGTGTACGACGTGCTTTTCGCAGCCCGTGGTGAAGGATGCCGAGCATCTTTATTTCGAGCTTGAGCCGCAGCACGAATATCTTGAGAAGTGGATTCAGGAGCATACCACGAGCGATGTTTCCAATAAATTGCTTGAGTGGTTCAAGGAGCCGTTGAGAGGATGGTGCATTTCCCGCGACGCGCCTTATTTCGGCTTTGAGATTCCCGGCTATAAAGATAAGTTTTTCTATGTCTGGGTGGATGCTCCTATCGGCTACATAGCCTCGCTTCAGAATCTCGGACGCTTAGAGATGTGGAACGATCCTGATGCCGAGCTTTATCATTTCATCGGCAAGGACATTATCCGTTTCCACTGCCTTTTCTGGCCTGGAATGCTCCGTGTTGCAGGCTTCAAGGGGCCGAATAAGGTTTTTGTCCACGGCTTTCTTACGGTCAACGGAGAGAAGATGTCGAAGTCAAAGGGTACGTTCGTCAATGCGCGTACGTATTTGGACAATCTTCCGCCGGAAGCCTTGCGTTATTATTACGCCGCGAAGCTCGGCGGCACGGTGGATGACATGGATCTCAATCTCACGGATTTTGTCCAGCGCGTCAATTCCGATCTCGTTGGCAAGATTACAAATATCGCTTCGCGTGGAGGCCAGATGCTTCAGAAGAAGCTTGACGGCCGCCTCGGGGCGCTCGATGCGGATGGTGCACAGCTTGTCCAGAAGTGCCGCGACGCGGCTGAGGCTATCGCCGGATACTACGAGGATCGCCGCTTTAACATGGCTGTCGTGGAGATTTGCCGTCTTGCAGATGCCGCGAATGAGTATTTCGACAGGCGTGAGCCGTGGAAGACCGTCAAAACGGATCCTGAGACCACGCGCGTGACGCTCACGGCGGCGCTCAATGCATTCCGCATCATTGCAATCTATCTGAAGCCCATTCTTCCTGTTTATGCTGAGAAGGCCATGAAACTTTTCGGCGAGACAGAGTGGAAATGGGAGGGGATTTTTACGGCGCTTGAGAATTGCACCTTGGGTGAGTATGAGTATCTTGCAAGCCGTATTGACGCGAAGCAGGTGGAGGCGATGGTCGCTGCCGCCACTGCGAAGCCTGCCGAGACGGGAGAGGTGGCTCACGAGTCGCGTCCCAGCAAGAACAAGGCGAAGGTTGTTGAAGCTCCATCTCTCGCCCCGGAGATTGCATTTTCTGACTTTGAAAAGGTTGATCTGCGCGTAGGCGTAGTGGAGAGTTGCGAGATAGTCCCCAAGAGTTCCAAGCTTCTGAAGTTTGTCATTGACGCAGGATCGCTTGGCAAGCGAACGATTTTTTCCGGCATCAGGCAGGCGTATGAAGATCCTTCTGCGCTCATTGGCAAGGAAGTCGTCTTTGTGGCAAACCTTGCTCCGCGCAAAATGTCCGTAGGCGTTTCCGAGGGTATGATTCTTTTTGCCGGCGAGCCCGGTGTTAATGGGGGGGTGCTCTCTCCGTTCGCCTCTGCTGGCGCAGGCACGAGAGCCACATAATCATCCGAAAGGCTGCATCTTGATGGGTTTGGAGTTTGCTCTATACGTGACTTGGGCATTGGCCGCGGCGGGAGTCGCGGGCTATGCGGCTACGGTTGCGCGTGAGGTGACGTATGTCACTCTTGCTGACGGCCGCCGTCAGGAGCGCACGCTTCCTCTTTCCTTCAAGATGCTGCTGCCGTTTGTTGGGAATCTCGACCGTTTTGTGAGGCGTGCCGAGTTCGCCAAGGAGGTGGCCAAGGCAGATGAGAAGCTCATCTCCGGCGGTTACGAGGGGCTTATCAACGGCTACGAGTTTATGGCGCTTAGAATACTCTGTCCGATTGTGATGGGGCTTATCTGGAGTCTTATGATTTTTCTCATGGGCTCGGTGATTCCCGATTCGATGTTTGTGACTATGCGCCTTGAGCTGTGCATTATGGGAGTTGTGCTTTTCGCACTCCAGCCTACGCTTTGGCTCAATGGAGCCGTCAAAAAGCGCCACCTCTCTATCATGAAGGCTTTGCCGTTCGTTCTTGATATTCTGACTCTGAGCGTAGAGGCTGGCATGGATTTCATCAGTGCGCTTCAGCGTAACTGCCAGGCCCGCAAGCTCGATCCGTTGAATGAAGAGCTTCTCAGAATGACGAAGGAGATTCAGGTGGGTTCATCGCGCAAGACAGCCCTTAAGAGCATGGCCGACAGAGTGAAACAGTCGGATCTTAAGTCTGTGGCGTACGCGCTTATTCAGGCGGACGAGCTTGGAGTTTCCATCGGCTCGATTCTTCGCATACAGTCTGAGCAGCTGCGCTCTCGCCGTTTTGATCGCGCGGAGAAGCTTGCCAATGAAGCGCCCACGAAGATGCTCGGTCCTCTTATGCTTTGCATTTTCCCCGCGGTATTTATTATTTTGCTCGGACCCATTGTCGCCCAGGCGGTGAAGGGCATGCTTTTGTAGAGAGGAGTTGCTGATATGGCCGAAAAGCTTGAAATCGTATTTCTGACGGGTCCTAACAGGGGCAGGCGCTTTGAAGTTTCTTCCGCCTGTTTGCGTATTGGGCGCTCGTCATCCAACGATGTTCAGATTTCAGATGAGGAGCTTTCGCGTAATCATTGTATGGTTGAGCATTCTTCCGATGGTGTGTTGACGATAACTGATCTTGCAAGCGCCAACGGGACTTTTGTGAACGGCGTTAATATTGAGGGTGAAACAAAGCAGATCAAGGCAGGTGATGAGATTTCCATTGGTGCAAGCGTATTTACCATCGCTACTGCCTCTTCATCATCCTCTTCACCTTCACCTTCCTCTCCCGCTACTAACTCCATTGACCTTGGCTTTGGCGGCGCAAAGCCTTCAGATGAGGCTTCTTCTGGCGGTGTTATTTCCGATAATGTTCAGAAGAGTTCTCCTGCGATTCGTATTGTTCTTTTAGGGGTGATAGCATTTCTCGTGATTGCCATTGCGCTCGTTCTCGAGTTTGGCGATAAGCTGATTTCCGTAGGGTCTTCAAAGAGAAAATCTGTTACTGTAGTAAAAGAGGCGCCGAAAGAATCTTTGAAAAAAATCATTTCTTTCCAATACGAGAAAATTGACGCTGATTCCAAGCGTATTTTTCGTTATTTTGCCAGCCTTGATCATTCTGGCGTCTTGAGCGTTGAGTTTGACGATCTCCCTGGCGAGAACCGCCACATGAGCCGCCGTAAGGAGCTGACGGATGCCGCCAGGTCGGAGCTTGAGAAAATTTTTGCAGAGAGTGACTGGGCAAAGCTTGAAAGTCATTATTCCGGAGCGGATGTCAAATCGGAGAATGCGCTCAAGAGCCGCCGCATTAAGCTTGTCGGGCGCGAAGGCGTCAAAGAGGTTATTGTGGAGAATAGGCTTGAGCCTGATGGCTTCCCGCGGATACGCGAGCGTTTGGAGGCGTGGGTTAATAACGAGCTTGGGGTGCAGTCCATTCAGCGCTCGCGCGCAGAGCTTGAAAGTTCAAGCGAGCATTGCGAGGAGCTTGGAGACGCGAAGTGGGAGGAGCGCGATGTGGAGATGGCCAACTTAAGCGAAGCGATACGCTTCTTCAAGCTTGCGAAGAACGATCTGATTACGCTAGGTTCGAATACCAAGGATGTGCAGCGCATCCAGAGCAAGATCGAAAAAGCCGAGGGCGAGCTTAAGCGGCGCTATGACGATGTTCGCGGCGAGGCTGAGCGCGCTCGCCAGATCGGAGACTGGGATAGGGCAAAGGAGGAGTTTTCAAAAATCCGCGAGATGATTCCTGCGCGTGATGACGACCGCCATCGCGAGGCGATCGCAAATCTCGAAGATATTGAAAACCGAATCCAGTCTCTCAACAAGAAAGGAAAACGCAAATGAGAAAGGTTGCCGCAATTTTTACTCTTCTCTTTTCGTTTGCGCTTTTTGCAAATGTTTCGCCTCTTGCCAAAATCGATATAGACAGCTCCCCCTCTGGGGCGATTGTGTTTGTGGACGGCACTCTCAAGGGAGCCACGCCTCTGACGCTTACGGATATTAAGCCCGACAGGAAGCATCATCTTCGCCTTGAGGCTGACGATTATCAGGCGCACGACTCTGTCTTTACGCCCGTTCAGGGGTTGAATGACTCGATGTACGTGGAGCTTCTTCCCATGAAGGGGATTCTTCTCGTGACGAGCGAGCCGGAAGGCGCAGGAATTTTCCTTAACGGCTATTCGCTTGGTGAGACGCCGCGGCTTATTACTTCGCTTGACGTGAAGAGTGTTCACAATCTTGTCCTAAAGAAGGTGGGGTATCTTGATTCGAAGGTCGAGGTGAAGTTCTCCGGCCGCAAGCCTCTTCATCATAAAGCCAAAATGGTTCTTAACTCTGGCGTAGCGCACGTGAAGAGTGAGCCGGACGGAGCTGAGGTGATTTTGAACGGAATTTCGCGCGGAGTTACCCCCGTTACGGTTTCCGATATTCCAAACGGCAGGCTTTCGCTGGTTCTCAAGAAGAGTGGCTTTAAGACCGTCAGCCGCGAAATCTCCATTAACGCGGGAGACACGCAGAATCTCTATATAAAGATGGATGCTCTTCCCGGGACGCTCTATCTCACTTCCGTTCCTGCTGGGGCGCGCTTTTATATCGACGGTTCCCCCCGTGGGGTGGGGCCGCTCAGAATAGCGGATCTTGAGCCTGAAAAGAATTATACCGTGCGCGCGGAGCTTGACGGATATTCTCCTTTGGAGCGAGGCGTGTTCGTAGGCAATGGGCAGACCGTGAACGAGGAGTTTCGCCTTGAGAGCAATCTCGGCAAGCTTGAGATTGTTACATGGCCGCACGGGGCTGCGATTGAGGTGGACGGAAGGAAGGTCGGGACTACGAAGCCTGGCGCTGTCGAAGGGGAGTGGAGCTCGGCGCTCATAATCCCCAATCTAAAGGCTGGAGAGCATACCGTGCGAATTTCCGCCTATTCGCATGCCGAGGTTGTCAAACATCCTGTTCTTGAGCCTTCGCGTACTGTGCCGCTTAAAGTGAGGCTTCGCCATGTATTTACGCCCAACTTCCGTGTGAGGACGGCCACAGACACGATTGACGGTATTTTGAAGTCGCAGAATCCGCGCTTTATCACGATTGAGACGAAGCCTGGCGTGGAGCGTACTATTCAGCGTGAAAACATCCGCAGCTACGAGTATATAGACAGGAGACCGTGAAAAAACGTTTGGACATCCTTTTGGTAGAGCGTGGGCTTTGCGATTCAAGATCGCGGGCGCAGGCGCTTTTGATGGAAGGCAAGGTCCGTGTTTCTGGTCAGGTGGAGCGCAAAGCGTCGCGGCAGGTGGATGATGCCTGCGAAATAGAGATTGAGGCTCCGCCGAGATTCGTTTCGCGCGGAGGCGAAAAGATGGAGGGCGCCTTCAAGGCGTTTGCGGGGCTTTCCGCAGACGGCAAGACATGCCTTGACGTGGGCAGTTCCACAGGAGGGTTTACAGACTGCCTTCTCCAGTACGGGGCAAGCAAGGTTATGGCTGTCGATGTGGGGACGAACCAGCTCGCGTGGTCCTTGAGAAGCGATTCCCGCGTCTGGGTTCGTGAAAATTACAACGCACGCTTCATGAAGAAGGATGATCTTCCCGACGAGCCTCAGCTTGCGGTGACGGATGTCTCCTTTATTTCGCTTAAGCTCATACTTCCTCCTATCAAGGATGTTCTTGCGCCGAGAGGGGAAATCGTAGCGCTCATTAAGCCGCAGTTTGAAGTGGGCAAGGGCAACGCCCCCGGAGGGCTTGTGAGGGATGAAGCCTTGCGTCTTCAGGCTCGCGACGAGATTGTCCGCTTTGGGCGCGAGGAGCTGGGCCTTGAGCTTCTTGGTCTTGAGGAGTCGCCGATACGCGGCAAAGAAATGGGCAATATAGAGTATCTTTCGTATTGGCGGAAAGGGGAGTAGTTTCAGATGACTATCGTGACAAAAAGTGTTAAATTCGATGCAGCTCACATTCTGACGAATCACTGCGGGCTTTGCAAGAATCTTCACGGGCACACGTATCGTGTGGATGTCTCTGTGTCGGCGGATGTTCCGGGAGAAGGCGATATGGTAATCGATTTCAAGGATTTGAAGCGTATCGCCACCGAAGTCATCTGCGACAGATTCGACCATGCTTTCATTTATAATTCGCAATCCGAGGGAGAATGTGAAATTGCGGCCGTAGTGGAAAAGCATTCTATGCGCACGATCGCGCTTCCGTTTCGTTCGACGGCGGAGAATCTGGCAGGGTATTTCTACGGCGAGCTTAAAGAAAAAATCCCCGGGCTTTCATGCGTAAAAGTCTGGGAGACGGCAGACAGTTCAGCGGAGTTCAGGCCATGAGAATAACCGGCGGCGAATTCTGCGGCCGTATTTTGGCGGTTCCGAAGTCGGATGCGATCCGTCCCACGCAGGATCGCGTTAGGGAATCTGTGTTCGCCATGCTTGCTCCTGAGATCGGCGGAGCCGTGTTTCTCGATCTTTTTGCCGGTTCGGGTTCGGTGGGGCTTGAGGCGCTTTCGCGCGGCGCGGCACGTGCGGTATTTGTGGAAGCCTCTTCGCGGCATGTGAAATACTTGCGCGATAATCTTAACGCCATTCTGAAGAATGATGTCCGCAGCCGTTCGGAGGTTGTTGTCTCTGACGCTTACAAGTGGATAGATCGCTATTCAGGCGAAGGGTTTTCCATTGCTTTCGCGGATCCGCCGTACGCACTTGGCGAGGAGCGCGGCTACGAGTCTGTGCTTGCGGCGCTTGCGGCACGCGGCGTCGTAAAGCCGGGTGGGGTTTTTGTGGCTGAGATGACGGCTGTTCAAAAATCCGCTGAAGCGGAGGGGTGGGATCTTGTTCGTGACCGTGTCTACGGCAAAACGAGAATTTGCATTTGGAGGAGAAAAGATGAGAAAAGATCTGAGTGAGCTTTCGAGCCTTGGCAACACGGTTGTTGCCAGCAAAGACTATGACCCTAAGATGCTTGAGGCGTTTTCCAACGCCCATCCCGATCGTGACTACTGGGTGACTTTCACGGCACCTGAGTTCACGACGCTCTGTCCAAAGACGGGGCAGCCCGATTTCGCGACTCTCACCATTCGCTACATTCCCGGCAAGAAGCTCGTGGAGTCGAAGTCTCTTAAGCTCTATCTTTTCGGATTTCGTAATCACGGCGATTTTCACGAGGATGTGATTAACGTGATTTATAATGACCTTTTCAGGCTTTTGAAGCCAAAGTACCTTGAAGTGTTCGGAGCGTTTGCGGCGCGTGGCGGAATCTCTATCGATCCGTTCGTGAACGGCGGGTCGTCTCCAAAGTACAAGGCGCTCGCCGCGAAACGTTTTGAAGCGTGGGCGGGTGTTCGCTGAAGAGGTTTAAAGAGCAAATCAAGGAGTTTTTATGGCAAGCATCAAAGAGATTGAATGGGATGTTTTCGAGGGACTTTCTCTGGCTGATAAAAAGCCGTATCTCGAGCGTGGCGGCGGCGACGCGATGCCGTATCATACGCTTTTCGCGCAGCAGTTCGACCGCTCTCTTCTTGAGCGCCTTACGGCTCTTGCGAACCGCATCCGCTTCATAAACAAGTCGCGCGAGGGCGCGCTTTATCTCAAGGGGGTTCTTGCGCATAAGCGCGCGATGCTTTACTTTTCGCAGCCTTCGTCGCGCACGTTTCTGTCGCATCTCGCCGCCTGTCAGATTCTTGGGATTACAACGGGCTCTGTGCGCGATGCTGCCACATCCTCCGAGTTTAAGGGTGAGAGCCGCGAGGATTCCATCCGGACTTTCTCGTCATATTTCGACATGATCATCATGCGATCGCCAGAGCAGGGGCTTGCAGAGAAGATGGCATGGGAGCTTTCCAACTCTTCACGTCCGATTCCGATTCTCAATGCGGGATCCGGCAAGGATCAGCATCCTACGCAGGCGCTTCTCGATATCTATACGCTCGTCAGGTCATTTGAGAACAAGGGTGGTCTTGACGGCAGGACGGTGACTTTCTGCGGTGATCTTCTCCGCGGCAGGACAGTCCGCTCCCTTAGTTATCTTCTGACAAATTTCAGGGATGTGAAGCAGATTTTTGTGGCGCCTAAGGCGTTGCGCGTTCCGGATGATGTGGTGGATGTTCTTCGTGAGAAGGCTGTCGATTTCGAGATTACCGAGGACTTGCAGGCGGCGGTTCGCGTGTCGGACGCCGTCTACATGACGCGCATCCAGGACGAGTGGGATTCCTCCAAGGGCGAGTCAGCCAAGATAGACACATCGCGCTTCAAGTTTGGAGCGCAGGAGCTTGAGCTTCTTAATCCTGACGGGGTGATTATGCATCCTCTGCCGCGCCGCGATGAAATCGCCACCTGCTGCGACCGCGATCCGCGCGCCATGTACTGGCGCCAGATGCGTAATGGCATGTGGATACGCGCTGCGCTTATCGCCGCCACATTCGGCTATGAGAACGAAATTATGAATTGCGGTTATTAATGGGATGCGGAAAGATGGAACGTTTCGAACTTGAAGAATCGCTGAAAAACGAGATTCGCCAAAGTGTGTTCGGCGAGGGCTTTATGAAAATTGTCCAATCCGTGAGGCGCAACGGCAAGACGTTTAAGATTGCCATGCGTCCTGTGGATATCGGCGGCAGGCGGATGTTTCAGGCTGAGATGACTGATGAGGGGCAGGTGAGGGTTAAGAATTTCGACCGTGATGGCGCGATCGAAGGTCTTGAGGAGATTATCGCCCAGCGTGGCGCGCGAGATCTCCATCTTATGACTTCAAAGGGCGATCTCCATCTCCGCGTCACGAAAAAGGGAAAGGTGCTTCTTTCGCGTTCGGCCGAGATGGATCGTAAAGTCGTTGTCAGGCCACATGACCGCGTGAAGAATCTTCCGCTTTCGCGTTTCGATTCCGCTGCGCTTCTCAGGACGATCGGGCTTACTGATGGCGAGGGAGCGATTCGTCAGTCGATGCGCGGAAAGTATGATCAGGTAAATGAATTCCTGAAAGTCGTAGGGGAGACTGTCGGCGAGGCGTCTCAGGCCGGCAAGGCAGAAGGCGCGGCGTTTACGGTGGTTGATTGCGGCTGCGGGAAGGCTTATCTGACGCTCAGTCTTTATTCGTATCTGACGGAGGTTCTTGGATATTCCAACGTCAAGGTTGTGGGTGTTGATAAGAGGCGCGATGTGATTGATTCTGCGCGCAGGATGGCCGAGCAGCTTGATATTGCCGACAAGGTTGTTTTTGCGGAAAGCGACATCGCAGTTTTCGAGCCGTCGGAAGTGTTTTCGTGCGAGCGCGGCGAGCGTCCCGAAATAGATCTTGTGGTTTCGCTTCATGCGTGCGATACGGCGACTGACGAAGCGCTTGCCAAGGGCATTGAATGGAAGGCGCGCTACATTCTCTCTGCGCCTTGCTGTCAGCACGAGCTTCAAAAGACGCTTGATGACAAAGGCGCGTTTTCCGGCCTCATGCGCCAGTCTATTTTGCGTGAGAGGCTCTGTGATATTCTTACAGACTCTTTCCGCGCGCAGATTATGCGCATTATGGGCTTTAGGACGCAGGTTATCGAGTTTGTCTCAGGCGAGGCGACGGCGCGCAATATTCTTCTCAAGTGTGTCTGGGGGGTGAAGCCCGGGCAGCCGGGAACGGTAAGCGACTACCTCAATCTTCGAGATTATTGGCGCGTTACCCCATGGCTTGAGAGCCGCCTCGGTGACAGGATTGGAAAGCTTCTCCAGCGTTACGAATAAGCGATGGTATCGGTCGACACTCTCGTCAAGCGAGCGAAGGTTATTGCCGCAATCCGGAGGTTCTTCGATTCTCGCGGCTTTATCGAGGTGGTAACTCCCGTTAGGATTGCCGCGCCTGCCCCTGAGCCGTTTATAGATTGTCCGCCTGTTGCGACGGGTGGATTTCTTCGTGCATCGCCAGAGCTTCAGATGAAAAAACTTCTTGCATCTGGCATGGAGCTTATTTATCAGGTAGGCCCTTGTTTCCGTGACGGCGAGAAGGGATCGCGGCACAATCCGGAGTTTACGATGATTGAATGGTATCGCAAAGGGGTGGGATATGAAGTCATCAAGGATGATACTGCGGCGCTCTTGAGAGGGCTTATCGCGGAGTTTGCTCCGGAGAAAGAATTCAGCGTGCGGGAGATTGCCGTTCGTGATGCGTATTTGAAGTTCGCCGGCTGGGATCCGTGGGAGGAGTGGGATCATGATCGGTTTGATTTTGATATGGCTTCAAAGATCGAACCTGCGATTAAAGAAATCGGCGGAGGAGTTTTTCTGACAGACTATCCAGTGGAGGCTGCTGCGCTTTCAAGGACGCGCGGCAATGTTGCTGAGCGTTGGGAGTTTTATTGGGAGGGGATGGAAATCGCGAACTGTTTTGGGGAGCTTTGCGATCAAGTTGAGCAGGCGCGGCGTTTTAATGAGGCGAAGCTAAAGCGCATTGAGCTTGGCGAGGCGGATTATCCGATAGACGGCGAATTTCTCGCTGCGGTCGGGGAGATTGGAACTGCTTCAGGCGTGGCCCTTGGAATTGACAGACTTCTCATGATCCTTTTCGGTGCTAAGTACATTTCAGACGTGATGGTGATGTAATGTTTGAAGATATCGGGCTTACTATGTCCGGAAAGGCTCTTCCTCATTGACGGCAGAAGGCTTTTTTGATACGCTACAAGCAATAGAAGAAAGGATTTTATGAAAAAAACTCTGTTCGCTTTTTTGTTTCTTGCGATTTCATTCACTCTGCATGCAGGTATGTGGCGTGGACTTTCGGATTCCAACTGGTATTCCGGTCCGAAGATTACCGAGAAGGATCTTGTCGGCAAAGTGGTGCTTGTTGATAAATGGGGCGTCAATTGTCCGCCCTGCCGGGCGCTTTTGCCCAAGATTCAGAAGCTTTGGGATTCGTTCAAGAATAAGAATTTTATGCTCATTGCATCTCACTGCCAAGGTCGCAGCGATGCTAAAGTGGCAGAACTCGTTAAAGCCAACAAGCTGACATTCCCAATCTATGAGGGCGCGGGGCTTGCCGTGAATGAGCCGGCGGCAAGAGGTATCCCGTTTATTTACGTGGTGGACCATCGCGGCAAGGTGGTTTACAGTGGGCACAGCTCCAATGACGCGATTACTGCGCTTACGGAGGCGCTTGTGGCCATTAACCTTCCGCCGAATCTTATCGGTACTCTCGCCATCGATGATAAAAGCCCCCATAAGGCGTTGGTGAAGCAGATTTCTCTCGGCAGACCTGTTGCCCCATTTATCAAAAAGCTTGAAAATGACATAAAGAAGGGCGCGAAGAGCAAGGCGACGCAGGCCCAGAAGGATGCGGCAGTGTCGGCGCAGGAGATTCTTAACGCAATTGAGGAGGGAAAGAAGATCGTCCTTGCGGAGATTGAAACAAAGAAGACCACGAATCCTGTTGATGCCGTTAAGTACATCGAACTTTACGCAAAATCATTTCCAAAGGACAATGAAGCGCTCGAGCTTAAGGCTCAGCTTCCAGAGCTCAGGAAGACTGCAAAGGCCTGGCTCATAGAGCAGAAGGCAAAGGCTGCGGCGGAAAAGAAGAAAGCGAAGTGATGCATACCTGTTTTTCAAGCATAACGGAAATTCTCGAAAGAAATGCTAAATCATGGCCTGAGGATGTCGCGCTTGTGGAAATTAATCCGCAGGAGCTTGAAGCCCGGCATACCACCTGGCGCGAATATTCTTTGATCGAAAGCTCTCCCGTAGAGGCGTTTCGCAGTGAAATTTCGTGGCGCCAGTTCGAGGAGAAGGCCAATCGCTTCGCAAATTTCCTTTTAAGCCGTTCGTTCAAGCGCGGCGACAAGATAGCCATCCTATTGATGAATTGTCTTGAGTGGCTGCCGATTTATTTCGGCATTTTGAAGGCGGGATGCATGGCAGTTCCCTTGAACTTCCGCTATACCGCCGATGAAATCAAATACTGTCTTGAGCTTGCTGATGCAGACGCGCTTGTCTTCGGCCCCGAGTTTACGGGGCGTGTAGAGCAGATCGCAGATCTCGTTCCGCGGCTTAAAATGCGCCTTTATGTTGGCGGTGACTGCCCAAGCTTCGCAGAGAGCTATTCGAGCCTCGTTTCGTACGCTTCGTCCATCGCTCCTAAAGTGCCGATGACGCCCGACGATGACGCTGCGATTTATTTCTCCTCCGGGACGACGGGTTTCCCCAAGGCGATTGTGCTTACCCATAGAAGCCTTCTACACAGCTCGGCCGTTGAGCAGAAGCATCATTCGCAGGTTAAGGAAGATACGTTCCTTTGTATACCGCCGCTTTACCATACCGGCGCAAAAATGCACTGGTTCGGAAGTTTTCTCGTGGGCGGCAAGGCGGTTCTCCTGAAGGGTGTTAAGCCAGAGTGGATTTTGAGGGCTGTAAGCGAAGAGAAATGTTCAATAGTCTGGCTTCTCGTTCCGTGGGCGCAGGACCTTCTGGATGCGATAGATCGCGGCGAAGTAAAGCTTGACGAGTTTGATCTTTCGCGCTGGCGGCTTATGCATATCGGCGCGCAGCCTGTTCCGCCAGCCCTCATCAAGCGCTGGAAGACGCTCTTCCCGCATCATGACTACGATACGAACTACGGCCTTTCCGAGTCTACGGGGCCTGGAGCTGTCCATCTTGGAGTTGAGAATGTAGACCACGTGGGCGCAATAGGCGTTGCCGGATTCGGCTGGGAGACGAAGATTGTCGGTCCGGACGGCGTGACGCCTGTTGCGCCCGGCTCAGTGGGCGAGCTTGCTGTCAAGGGACCTGGAGTCATGAAGGAGTATTACAAGAATCCCGAAGCTACGGCTGAGATTCTCAAAGAGGGCGGTTGGCTCTTGACGGGTGATATGGCCGAGGAGCGTGACGGCTTCATTTACCTTGTTGACAGGGCGAAGGATGTTATTATTTCCGGCGGCGAGAATCTTTATCCCGTTCAGATAGAGGATTTCTTAAGAGCCAATCCTTCCGTTAAGGATGTTGCCGTGATTGGCCTTCCTGACGAGCGTCTCGGCGAGATTGCCGCTGCGATTATCTCGGTTAAGGAAGGCATGGCGCTTTCCGAGAGCGACGTCAACGCTTTCTGCCTCGGGCTTCCGCGCTACAAGCGTCCGCGCAAGATAATTTTCGCCGACGTTCCGCGTAATCCCACAGGCAAGATAGAAAAGCCGCTTCTGCGCAAGCGCTATGGAGGTGACGGGCTCGTGGCTATGCAGAACGGTATTCCCTCATAACAGGATCCTTGTGGAAAACCGTAAAAAAGATTATAATTTAGAAAAGTAAGGAGAAAGAAATGAAGACAGAAAAAACTTTAGTCAGTGCTGTTCGTCAAGGCTTTACGCTCGTGGAGTTGCTCGTTGTGGTGGCCATTCTCGGCATTCTTGCCACGGGCGCTACGATGTACGTGAACGGCTATTTGGACAAGACCAACAAGACGAAGGCGCAGGGCGATGTTAAGACGTTCGCGCAGGGCGTTGTCCAGTATAGGATGGAGAACCGCAACAAGATGCCTAAGTCGCTCGAGGATCTTGTGGACGAGTCCGGCGACAAGCCGCCGGTGATCGAGGGCGGGCGCGGTGCGCTCGAGGATCCTTGGGGGACGGACTATGCGCTTCGCATGAACTCCCGTCAGAAGGATCGC
>JAGBZQ010000053.1 GCA_017628165.1 Kiritimatiellia bacterium
GAGCGTAGCCGATGTTTTTGCTTCTATGATGTCTGGGCGGCATCAGCAGGGTTCAATGCAGAGTTCTGCGCCGGCGGTACGTGCCCAGTCTGTGGGGCGCAACGATCTTTGTCCGTGCGGATCGGGCAAGAAATACAAAAAATGCTGCGGGAGGAGTTGATATGGTTACTGCTATTGTTGTTGCCGCCGGCAAGTCCGAGCGGATGGGGGCTGGAACGGACAAGGCTTTTCTCTCTTTGGTGAATAAGCCTGTGATCGCCTGGTCGCTTTTGGCGTTTGAACGTTGCCCCGATGTTGACGCGATAGTCCTCGTAGTGCGCAAGGATCAGCTTGTGGCGTGCAAAGCCGTAGTGCAGATGTTTGGCATTTCAAAGATTCACGCCATTGTGGCGGGTGGAGCACGCCGCCAAGATTCCGTGCTCTCAGGGCTTAAAGCGTGTGATATCGATACGCGTCATGTCGTCATTCATGACGGAGCGCGTCCGTGCATTTCCCCTGAGGAGATTTCAGAAATCGTCAAGGCGGTCAAGCGTTCCGGCGCTGTGACGTTCGGCCGCAAGATTACCGATACGGTCAAGCGCGTTGATCGCGGCAGCGTTGTCGTGGCCACGGAGGACAGAGACAAGCTTTGGGCGGTGCAGACTCCGCAGGCGTTCCAGATCAAGATTTTGCGCGAGGCCTACAAAGCGCTCGGCAAGGCGGATGTTACTGACGATTGTCTTGCCGTGGAGCTCAACGGAGGCCAGGTGAAGATAGTTGAGAATCGCCGTCCAAATATCAAGATCACCACGGTTGAGGATCTCCAGATTGCAGGGGCTCTGCTTAAATAAATGGGCGGGAAAATAGCAATTTTAGGCGATATCCATTCCAATCTCGAAGCCCTCGAGACTGTGCTTGAGGATTGCCGCCGTGAGGGCGTGGACGAGTATCTGTGCACCGGTGATGTGGTGGGCTACAACGCTTGCCCGCACGAGTGTTTAGAGATCATAAGGTCTCTCGGTTGTCCGGTAGTCAAGGGCAACCACGATCATTACATTGCTTCGAGAGCGAGCCTCGAGGATTTTAACCCTTATGCGGCGGCCGTTGTCAGATGGACGCGTGATCAGCTTTCCGGCGAGGAATTGGAATATCTTCATAATCTTCCGTTCAGCGTGGTAACGAAGGGCATCACTCTTGTGCATTCCACGATGGACAGGCCCGAGCGTTTCGGCTACGTGTTCGATATCCAGCAGGCGGAGACTAATTTCAGCAATCAGATAACGCCCGTCTGCTTCCATGGCCATACGCATTGCCCCATGATCTACGAGCGCCAGTTCTCCGGGGTTGGCATGATAGAGCCGCAGGCTTTCACCATAACGGCGGGGCGCAAATATTTCATCAACGTCGGATCCGTTGGACAGCCACGCGATGGAGATCCGCGCGCGGCATACGTCATCTACGACATCCGTGCAAAGACGCTCGATTTTCGCAGGATCGAGTACGATATCGAATCTGCGCAGAGGCGCATACTCGCAGCGGGTCTGCCGGAGCATCTTGCGGAGCGTCTCGCTTTAGGACAGTAATCATAATTGAAGGTTCATAAAATGTCAGAAGAAAAGAGCAATTACAACGCCGCAAACATTCAGGTCCTTGAGGGCATGGAGGCTGTTCGCAAGAGGCCGGCCATGTATATCGGCGATACGGGCGAGCGCGGCTATCATCATCTCGTCTACGAAGTTGTGGACAACTCCATAGACGAGGCGCTTGCAGGATATTGCTCGATGATCGATGTCATCATCAATCCCGACGGCTCGCTCACGGTTCAGGATGACGGCCGAGGAATTCCCGTTGACATGCACCCTACGCAAGGCAAGAGTGCTATTGAGGTCGTGCTTACCGTTCTTCATGCAGGCGGCAAGTTTGATGGTTCGAACTATAAGGTCTCCGGTGGACTTCACGGCGTCGGCGTTTCCTGCGTGAACGCGCTTTCTGATTGGATGAAGGTGGAAGTCAAGCGCTCAGGCAAGCTTCACCGCATCGAATTTTCGCGCGGGCTTGTGACCAAGCCTCTTGAAGTAGCAGGCGAATGTGGCGATGAGACGGGTACGAAGGTTACGTTTTTCCCTGACCATTCCATTTTCTCGTGCCGCGCGTTTAAGTGGGAGATTCTCTGCAACCGCCTCAGGGAGCTTGCATTCTTGAACAAGGGGGTGACGATTCATTTCCGTGACGATGAGGGCGATGATCATCACGAGGAAACATTCCACTATGACGGCGGAATCGATGAGTTCGTGGAGTATCTCAATACAAACAAAAAGGCAATTTCTCCCGTAATACATTTCGAAGGCTCGCGCGAGGGCACTACTGGCACTGTGCAAGCGGAAATTTCACTTCAGTACAACGACTCTTATTCCACTATCGAGCAGACGTACTGCAACAACATCCGCACAATCGAGGGCGGAACGCATCTTTCCGGCTTCCGCCGTGCGCTTACGGCCACCATCAACAAATACGGTGCAGACACCAAGCTTATCAAGGATAAGGATAATCTGACCGGCGAAGACATGCGAGAAGGCCTGACCGTAGTGGTTTCTGTCAAGGTTCCGCAGCCGCAGTTCGAGGGGCAGACGAAGACGAAGCTCGGCAACAGCGAGGTTGACGGCATTGTGGGATCGATCGTCTCTGACAAGTTGATGACGTTCTTTGAGGAGAACCCTGCCGTAGCCAAGACGGTTATCGAAAAGACGCTTCTTGCGGCTCGTGCGCGCGAGGCCGCAAGAGCCGCTCGCGAATCGACGCGCCGCAAAGGCGTTATGGACGGGCTCTCGCTTCCCGGCAAGCTCAAGGACTGTTCCGAGCGCGATCCGGCAGTTTCCGAGCTTTATCTTGTCGAGGGAGACTCCGCCGGCGGCTCCGCATCTCAAGGGCGTGACCGCAAGACGCAGGCCATTCTTCCTCTGCGCGGCAAAGTGCTCAACGTGGAAAAGGCGCGCATTGATAGAGTTCTTGCAAACAATGAAATCAGGACTCTTATCACGGCGATTGGATGCGGCTTCGGCGAGGAGTGGGATGTTTCAAAGGCCCGCTATCACAAGATCGTCATTATGACCGATGCCGACGTCGACGGCGCGCATATTAGAACGCTTCTTCTGACGTTCTTCTATCGTAAGATGCCCGAGCTTATCGAGCGTGGGTATGTTTATCTCGCCCAGCCGCCGTTATATAAGGTGGAGCGCAAAAACAAGAGCGAATACGTCCTTTCAGACAACGATCTGACGATTAAGCTCTTGACGCTCGGCATCGACGATTTTGAAGTGAAAAACAAGGCCGGTGAAGTTCTCGAGAAGGATAAGGCCAAGGAGCTGCTTATGCTCTTGGCTGAGATAGAGGCCACTTCCAAGATGGTTGAGGAGCGTGGATTCAAGCCTGAGGCTCTCCTTTCTGACGAATCTGCTCAGGGTTCCGGAGCTTCCAGCTTGAAGAAGGAGTTTCTCGCGCTTTCCAAATTCGGGTTCGCGGCGGAAGACTGGTTTGGCGGTTCTCTTAAGAAGCTTCTTGACGATGTCCGCGCCGCAGGCAAGGTGGGGCTTAACATCACCCGCTTTAAAGGTCTTGGCGAAATGGATGCCGATGAGCTCTACGAGACTACGATGAACCCCGAGACGCGTCGCATGCTGCGAGTTACGATACCTGATGCTGTGGCTGCGGATCAGATGTTCACTCTTCTTATGGGCGATGAGGTAGAGCCGCGCCGCAAGTTTATCGAGGACAACGCACTCAACGTTCGTAATCTCGATTTCTAAAGAGATATTAGGATGGGTTTTTGGGGAGCGTTTTCCGGGTCTGTGATCGGAGGAGCGAAAGGGAGCATCATCGGTGCGCTCGTCGGTGCGGTTGCAGGTTCGTGGATAGAGGAAAAATTCATTCGTCCTCTTCTTCCGAAACGGCATTCCTCCAATTCGCGGCATTCATCTCTTAAGACGCCTTCAATAAATCCTCTTGAGCGCGAGTATGCCATACTTGGCGTCGATCCCTCTGTATCTGACGTCGAAGTCAAAAGCGCGTATCATGAGCTTGCCAAGAATTTTCATCCCGATGTCATGAAGGCGGATGGTCTTTCTTCCGATCAGCTTGAGCGCGCTTCAAAGCGAATGGCTCTTATAAATGACGCATGGGCTAAAATTAAAAAATCGCGGGGGATTTGAATCTCATGAACAAATTTGGGTTTTCCGGTGCTGTCTTTGACAGCCGTCTTGTTAAACCGGGGATGCTTTATGTGGCACTGAAAGGTGAAAACGTAGACGGCAACGATTTTATCCCAATGGCTCAAAAGGCCGGGGCTGCACGGATAATCGGCGGCGAAAATGCGTTGGCGGAGCTTCAGAATCTTGCTCGCGAATTCAGGCTTTCGCTCAAGGATACAATTGTTGTGGGGCTTACCGGTTCGGCTGGAAAGACGACCACCAAAGAGCTTCTCAAATGTTTTCTTTCCTCTGTAGGCAAGACATGGGCCACTCAAGGCAATTTCAACAATCACCTCGGACTGCCGATGACGATTCTCAATTGTCCGGAGGATGCCAGATTTCTTGTGTTGGAAATGGGGACGAACCATCCAGGCGAAATCTCTCTCCTTACAGACATCGCGCTTCCTGATTCAGGGCTTATTACCAACATTGGAACAGCCCACATTGAATTTTTCCTTACGCAGGAAGCAATAGCACACGAAAAAGGGACTCTTCTTGAGCGAGTGAAGGATTTCGGTGTGGTCTGTTCGCAATGTCCCCAAAAAGAGATATTGAAAGCCAAATGCCGCGGAGAGTTTGTTGAGGCAGGGATGATTGGAGGTAAGCTGGCTCAGGCGGTTGCTGAGATTCTTCCAGGTGAGCATAATCTTGTGAATGCGTCGCTTGCGTATGCTCTTGCTTCAAGGTATGGTGTCACAGAGGAGGGCGCGGCGGATTCGCTGAAAAATTTCGAGCTCCCGGGTGCGCGCTGGCGGAGAGTTTCAAAGGCGGGAGTGAATTTCATCGACGACACATACAATGCAAATCCCGATGCGATGAAGGCGGCGTTGAAGGCGTTTTGCGCCGAAAGGTCCGATGGGCGAAAGATCGCGGTACTGGGCGATATGTTTGAGCTCGGTGAGGCCGCAGAGAAACTCCACAGAGAAGTTTTCGATTATGCATCCGGCCTTGGTCTTGATGCGGTAATCGCAGTTGGAGCGTTAGCCTCTAAATGCCGTGCCACACATTCCTTTGAGAATTTCAGCCAGTTGGAAGAAGCGTTTTCGTCTTTGTTCAAGGAGGGGGATATTGTTCTTCTTAAAGCTTCAAACGCAATGAAGCTCGGGCGCCTTGCCTCCGGAAAATAGCAAATATATCGCCTATTTTTATTCAAATTTTGCCCGAAGAAACGCGCAAAAATGGTATAATTAGAAGATACTTGTTTCATATAAAGGAGAAAAAAATGAAGAAAGCTTTTTATTCTAACGCGATGCGCCTTATGATGGCCGTGGCTTTTTCCGCAGCCGCATTTGCGGGTTCTGCCGCTCCCACAAGAGCGGAGAAGATACGTGCCAAGCTCGACAGCAAGGATAGGGATTATGTATTTGTGGTGATGCATCGCGGCGATTGGCGAAATGCGCCTGAAAATTCCGTTGACGCCATTCTCGGTTCCATTCAGAAGGGTGCCGACGTTGTGGAACTTGACGTTGCCGTCACAAAAGACGGCGAGTATGTTCTTGTTCACGACGATCATATCGACAGAATCTCCAATGGCAAGGGCAAAGTGAAGGATTTGACCCTTGAGGAAATTCGCAAGTTCAGGCTTAAAGGCTCTGGCGGAAAAATAACCGACTACAAAATTCTCACCCTCAAGGAGGCGTTTGACCTGACGCGCGGCAAGATTCTCGTCAATCTTGACAAGTTTCCGCGTGACCCCAAGGGTATTGCAGAGTTCGTGAAGAAGCATGGCATGGAAAAGGAGGTCATTCTCAAGGGGAGCTTCTGGCCAGACAAATTTAAAGAGGCGATGGGTGATTCGTATAAGTATTTTACGGACGGTTCTCTTTACTACATGCCGATTATATGGATCAATAACGGCAATTCTATGAAATTTTTTAACAAGTGGCAGAATGCGGACAGGCGTCCTGGCGCATATGAGCTTTGTATCGTCAACGAGAAGCAGATTGACGTCCTCAAGAAGCTTAAGGCCGGGCAAAGCAGCGGCGCTGCGCGTATCTGGATCAATACTCTCTGGGATTCGCTTTGCGCAGGCCATACCGATGAGCGCGGCTTTAGAGGCGATCCCGACGGAAGCTGGGGATGGTGCCTTGAGCAGGGTGCCACCATCATTCAGACCGATCGCCCTGTAGAGCTTATCAAGTATCTTGAATCAAAGGGACGCCGTAATCTTTAAGAGTTTTCGCCGGCTGAATGAAAAAACATCTCATAGGTATCGGCGGCGTTGGAATGAGTGCTCTTGCAACAGCGCTCAAGAAGCTTGGAGCAGAAGTTTCTGGTGCAGACCGCAGCCTTGATGC
>JAGBZQ010000054.1 GCA_017628165.1 Kiritimatiellia bacterium
GGGTCGTTGTCGCAATATTTGGCGCGAATGACAAGTTTTAAGTTTTTGTATGATTCCTGCGGAGGAAGCGCTAAAACGCCTACATTTTCAGTAGATCCAATTTGGATGATGCCGTTTGTTCGTGCCGGAATGTAAATAGAATGTCCCTCAAAGGCGTCAAGGAGGGTGCCTATGTCGTCTGTTATGTTTCTTGTGTTGCCGCCGGTGTTTTCAAGGGCGCTTAAGTCATATTTTGCCGCGTACTGTGCAGTAAATGGCGATTCGACCGTTTTCGTCACTTCGATCTTGTGTGACGTTGCCGCCGTATCAGGAGTCCATGAGGCGGTGAATCTGTCACGGTAGACTTCGGATGATTGGAGGTCTTGGGGGATGTCAAGAATCGGTACTCCGCAGATGATTGCGGATTTTAAGTAGATGTTGCCAGCCCCAGATGTGGTTGTTATTTTAAACTTTTGAATTTGTTTTTCGGCCGGAAGAGTGATGTCTGTAGAAGCGTATGCTACAGAGGAGGGCGTTATGTCGATACTTTCAAGAGCCTCTCCTTCTATCGTCAGAGGAATAAGCTTCAAGTCACGTGATGTTTCTGCGCTGGATTTTTTTGCGGTGACTGAAATTGAAGTGACGGCAAAGTCAAAAGTCGGCGATTGTATGAAAGCATGTGAATTATTGATGTACATTTCATTGTCGTGCGAGGAAGCAAAATGCGTCCCGCTATAGACCCAATAGGTTTCGTTGGTCAGTGCCTCATCGAACGTTGCCTCGGTCAAGAGGTCTTGGGCGTTCAAGTGAAAGAACGGTGTGAAAAAGAGAACCGCAGATGTAAGTGTTGTCGTTTTCATAGTTGAATTATAGCAGATAGTTTTGCAACTTTCAAACTTGTTTTTTTTATGTTCGTTGTTGCAATCTGCGGTGGGATGGTATATACTGTGAGCGTTAGGTAAAGGTTTTACGGATATTAACCGCTTGTCAGCGGAGAAAAAGGAGGGATTATATGAACAAGACAATACAGATGTTCGCGATGGCCATTGTGGCCGTGATGATCGCAGGCGCAGGCTTTGCCAAAGGGCCGGCGCATAGAGTCCGCAAGGCGCCGCCCCCGCCGCGCGTCGTCCATCGGGCGCATCGTCCAGCTCCGCCGCCTCCCGTCAGGCATCATCACAAGCACAGCATTTGGGGCAAGGGGGGCAGTAACTTCCTGCCCGGTTTCATCGGCGGTGTAGTCGGCGGTGTAATTGCGGATAAAGTGGTCACGACGCCTGTTGTCACTACGCATGTGGTCTCAACGCCTGTGGTTGTGACGCCAGTGGTTACAGCACCCGTTTATACCACTCAGAACGTATGGGTGGAGGGGCGCTATGTTGACCAGGTGCAGCCTAACGGAGTTGTCCTTCGCGTGTGGCAGCCCGGGCATTACGAACAGCGCCAAGTCCTTGTTCAGTAAAGACTTTTGACGGGCAGCATGGCAGGAGGAGGCTCAGGCATAATTAATTGGCCGCTTGCAATCGCCGTTAGTTTGGCGGTTCATGTAGTTGGCATCGCCTTTATCCTGTCTTGTACGGGCTCTTCAAAGCAAACGGAGGATCCGCAGCAGGAGGAGGTTGCGCCTGCGCCTCAAACGCGCCCGTTCGAGCCGCATTCCTCTCCGGCTCTGCAGACGGCGGAGGCTCCGGCGCAGCCTGCAAGCCCGGCGGACGTCACTCCGGCAAGACCGCCGGTGCAGCCTGCGCCTCCCGTGCAGCCGATGGCTAATACAATTGTCTACACAGTGGTAAAGGGCGATTCGCTTACTAAGCTTGCGGCGCTTCATTGCTGCACGGTAACCGAACTTGCCAAGCTCAATAAGATAAAGCCTACGAGTGGGCTAAGAATAGGGCAGAGGCTTAAAATTCCGGCACCCGCAGAAGCGACGAGATAGGGTATGTCTTGTAGGGTTTTTATAGACGGTGTTTTGCCGCGCGCGTTCGGAATGACAAAGGCCACTCTTCGAAAAGCGGCCGTATTTTTTGCAGAACGCTCTTCCGCTCGGATAGGCAAGCCGTTTCGTGAAGTAGCCGTTATTCTGCAGGATGACGCCGCTTCCGACGAGGTTCATCGCGGAATTATGGATGTTGAGGGCGCAACCGATGTTATAACCCAGGGTTACGAGGCGATCCCTCCTGAGCCGGCGGGGGTTTACGGCGAGCTTTACGTAAATGCAGACCAAGCGCTTCGCTTCTCCCGGTCTAAGAAGGATTGGCCGGCGGAGAAGGAGCTTCTTCTTTATGTGGCGCACGGAATGGATCATCTTTCCGGCGCGGACGATCTGGATTCTAAAAACCGCGCAATAATGCGCAGGCGCGAGCTGAAATGGCTTTCCGATTTCGCCCGTGAGGCTAAGGTTCTTCTTTTTGCCGTCGCTTCGCTTTTCGCCTGTTCGCTCCCGCTCTTTGCTCAAGGGCTTTCCGATTATGCCGAGTACGATTACGAACACTGGTATGCAAGTGCGCAGGCTCTTGCGGTAGTGCCTGGAGGAGCTTCGAATATGCGTGAAAGCTGCGGTGCGGCTATACGCGCCGGATATTATGTGGGCGACTTTCTGACGATTGAAGGATCTGTTGCCCGGACGGATGCGGCAACTGGTTTGGGATTGCGCGGTCTTTGGCATTGGTGGGGGTATGAGAAGTTTGATCCGTTTTTCACTTTCGGTGTTGCGGGGTGGTTTGACGGCGATCTCGGGCCTGCCGCCGGATGGGGGACGTTCTGGCATTTCAACGATAATCTTTCATTACGTTTCGATGCCGATGCCATGTTTGGAATAGAGAGCGAAGACGAGATGATTTATTCGTTTGCGCTTGGAGTCCAGTATTCATTTTAATTGGAGGTTTTTATGGTTCTCGAAAATTGCAGACAGGAATGGTATGATGCCCAAAAGCGCGTCGCCGTCACGTTTGTGGATGTGAAAAATGCTGCGCAGGCATTGGCAAAAGGGCATCTTTCAGGGCCTGTGGCCACTACGTATCTTGCGAGGGCTTTGGCCGCGGCGGCGCTTCTCGGATCGGAAATTTCCGAGGATGATGAGACGGTCATCGTTCAGATGAAATGCAAGGGTCCGCTTGGCGGTTTTAACGTTGAATGTACGGCGGCAGGTGCGCTTCGCGGTTATACGGAGAAGAAGATTCTCGACGGCTTTGACGGTATGGGGCCGTTTAAGGATCGTGATGTCATAGGAGAGCGTCAGATTCAGGTGACTCGTTCGCGCCCGGGAAAGATAATCTCTCAGGGAATTTCAAATTCTCTCGACGGATATCTTGCAGGCTCGCTTCAGCGTAAGGCGTGCATATTCCTTGAGGCTTCCGTAACGGATGAGGTGGAGGTCAAGGAAGCGCGCGGTCTAATGGTGGAGGCGCTCCCTGATAGCGAATGGGCGGTTTCTCTGGGGACGGCTGCTTTGCACGATGATTTCGCGAAGGAGAAAGGCGGCATACTTGCGGTTGCGCCGCGAAATATTCTCGGGAGGCTTGGGCTTGACGGAGCGGAGCTCAAGAAGACTTCGCCGCTTTCGTTCGGCTGCCGCTGTTCGCCGGAGCGTGCTGCTGCTCTCATTTCGTCCTTGAGCGAGGAGGAGCGCAGGTCTCTCCCTGAAAAGATCGACATCACCTGTCACATGTGCGGGCGGACGTTTGCCGTCAAGCCATAAGTAGCGGTATGAAGAGAAGAACTGTTGTCAGAATAGACCTTGATGCCCTCAAGCGGAATTATGTGAAAATCGCAAGGCGTGTTGCGCCTGCGGAGGTCTTGTGCGTTCTCAAGGCTAATGCTTATGGGCTTGGGGTGGGAGCTTACGCGAAGGCCCTTGTCTCTGTCGGATGCCGCTCGTTCGGCGTGGCAGATCCCGAGGAGGCTCTCGAGCTTGTGGGAATACTTGGTGAAACCGGCTTTCAAGATGTTTCTGTTCAGATTCTTTCGAGCGTCATGCCGGATGAGATTGAGCCTATGGTGGCGGTGGGCGTCACGCTTCCCGTGGTGGATTTGGAATCGGCGGAGCTTATCAGTGCGGCGGCCTCAAAGCTTGGGAGAACCGCCAAGGTGCATTTCAAGATCGACTCCGGTATGGGGCGTCTTGGGATTCGCGCCGCGGAGGCGGTGGAGACGATTGAGGCCGTTAAGCGCCTGTCTAATATCGAGTGTGAGGGCATTTTTTCGCATTGCGCAATGGCGTATGACATCAAGGATCCTTTTACGGAAGAGCAGATTTCTGTTTTCAAAAAACTTCTCTCCGATCTTGGATCTCGCGGCATTTCTTTTGCGAAGGTGCATATTGCCGCGAGCGATGCGGTGAATAACTTTCCTGAAACGGCGCGAGAGCCTTTCACGATGGTTCGCACGGGAATCAATCTTCACGGAAGTTTTGATCCGAACGGCATTAAGGCGTTAGAGCTTGAGAGCGTCCTTTCGCTTGTAACGCGAGTGGCGCAGGTGCGCTTCCTGCCGGCGGGGACTACAATCGGCTATGGAAGGACATGGTGTCTTGCGCGTCCCACGAAGGTGGCGGTTATTTCAGCAGGTTACGCCGATGGGCTTCCGCTTGCCCTTACGAACAAGGGTTTTGTTTTTATCGGCGGCAGGCGTTGTAAGATTCTCGGCAGAATTTCAATGGATTATACGTCGGTAGACGTTACTGATGTTCCTGATGTAAAAAGCGGCGATGAAGTGATATGCTTCGGTAAGTGCGGAGGCGATGCCATAACGCCTGACGACTGGGCGGAGGTAAAGGGCACGCACTCGTATGATATCATTTGTTCTCTCGGGCGGCGCGTCTGCCGTGTCGTCACCGGAGGTGAAGAAAACCCGATATAAAACTAAATTTGCCATTGACTGTTAAGTTCATTCAATGATACTATAAATCACAAAGAAAGGAAAACAATGAAGAAGATTATTGCTCTTGCCGCAGTCGCGGCGCTCGGGTTCGCGGCTTCTGCCAAGACCTCCACCCCTAATGGATTCACTGATGATTTTGATGCCGCCATCAAGGCTTCCAAGGAATCCGGCAAAGCGGTTCTCGCTGTATTTTCTGGCAGTGATTGGTGCTATTGGTGCAAGGTTCTCGAGAAGGATTACCTTTCCAAGCCTGAGTTTGTGGCGGAGGCTTCCAAGAAGTTTGAGCTTGTTTTCATCGATTCGCCTAAAGATCAGTCTGTGTTAAGCGAGAAGGCCAAGGCGAACAATAAGGCGCTTACAAAGAAATACGGCATCCGTGGCTTTCCTACTTTGAAGTATATCGACGCTGAGGGCAAGGCGAGTCCTGCTCCGCGCGCAGACAAGGGGATGTCGCCCAAGGATTTCGCGGGAAAGCTTGTGAAGGAGTTCGAGCTCGCGCCTGTCATCGCAAAGCATATCGTCCCCGTCGAGGCGGAGTTCCACAAGCTTATGACCGCGTCCATGAAGGTTATGCGCGCGGAGGGCGATTTCTTCGCCAAGGAGTCTGAGGAAGCGCAGCGTGCAGGTTTCAACAAGGTGATCGCCTCAGTTCGCGTGTGCATCAATGATGTCAAGGAGCTTGCCGCCAAGTTTGAGGCTGCGGAACTTCCCGTGGAGATCGCAGACAAGAAGGCTGAGCTTCTTGGCATGATGAAGGAAACTGTCGCCAGCATGGAGAAGTATGTTGCCAGTTCGTTTGAGGATTCTCTCAAGGAGTACAAGCAGTGGGCTGAGGCCGCCAAGAAAAAATCCATGGCTAAGCCTGTACGCAAGGGCAAGGGTAAAGGCAAGAAGCCTGCAAAGGACAAGTCTGCAAAGTGAGCAGCGCGGCCGAATACGAGTGTGCGTTTATCGAGACGATTGCTCGGGGAGTAGCGATCTCCGATGGGCGCATACTTCTTTGTAAAGCGAAGGGCGGCTCCTCTACATATCTTCCCGGCGGACATATTGAGCTTGGGGAGAGCGGGCGCGAGGCGCTCGTTCGCGAGATGAAAGAGGAGACGGGGCTTGATGTTTCCACCGGCAGATTTCTCGGGGTCGTCGAAAATTCTTTTCTGCAGAAGGGTAAGCGCCATTCGGAAATAAATCTCGTCTACGAGATGGCGATTCTTCCCAATCAGGGTGCGGTAGCCGCAGCGGAGGATTGGATAGAATTTGAATGGCGCGATCTTGCAGATATTGAATCTGCCAATCTTCTCCCGGAGGCCTTTAGGGTTCTCGGGAAAAATCCACACGCAACATTTGAACCGTAATGCTTCATATCGTAGCTACGCCAATCGGGAATCTTGCCGACTTGACTCCGCGTGCGCTGGAGGCTTTTAAGTCCGCAAGTCTTATTGCCTGTGAGGATACGCGCCGCACATGGCAGCTCCTTACGCATTTCGAAATTCCGCGTCCGGAGATGGTTTCGTACCGTCAGGGCAATGAAGAGCGAGTCGCAGAGCGTGTTATCTCTGCCGTTGAGGCCGGGCGCGAAGTGGCGCTCTGTTCCGACGGTGGATATCCGGGGATTTCAGACCCCGGATACAGGCTCGTGCGCGAATGCGCGGCGAGGAATATTCCTTACGAAGTCATTCCCGGCGCAAGTGCGGTCAATGTGGCTCTTTTGATGAGCGGGCTTTCCACGTCATCATTCACGTTTAGGGGTTTCCCCCCGCGTGGCCCAGGCGCGATAAGAAACTGGTTTGCTGAAGATAAAGACAAGGAGCATACTCTTATTTGCTTTGAGTCTCCCTTTAGAGTGGGGGCCACGCTTGAAGCGGCGGCAGAAGTCTTGGGCGACCGCGAGGCTGCCGTATGCATCGAGCTTACGAAGGTGCATGAGCGCGTTTCGCGTGGATATTTGACAGATCTTGCAAAGGAATTTGCCGGAGCCAAGGTGAAAGGTGAAGTGGCTGTCGTCATTGCCGGCAGCAATCCCAAGTTTATGAGGCAGTCATGAAAAAAAGCGTTCTTGTTTTTGCTGCGTTGTTTCCCTTGCTTCTTTCGGCCGACGCGCTTGATGAGCTTATGCCGCGTCCGCGCATCGTAAAGAGGAGCGCCGATGCGCAGTTGAATATCGGCAGGAAGCCTGATTCCGCTTTTTACACTCTTCGCATCAGCGGCGGAAAAGCCGAGATCACCGGCGATGAAGAGGGCCGGCGATATGCGCGAGTTACCCTGTCCCAGCTTAAGAAACTTTCCCAGGGAGCGCCAATTCCCGATTGCACCATTGCGGATTGGCCGGAGCTTAAATATCGCGGACTAATGCTGGACTGCGGGCGAAATTATCAGAGCGTCCAGTCGATTCTTGATTTGATTGATCATCTCGCCAAATACAAGATGAATGTTTTTCATTGGCATTTGACGGATAATTACGGATGGCGTCTGGAATCAAAGGTTTGCCCTGCGTTGCAGAAGGATATGGCATTTTCGCGCCAAACAGGAAAGTTCTATACGCAGAAGGAGTTTAAAGAAGTAGTCGCCTACGCAAAGAAGCGTGGCGTTACGGTCATTCCCGAACTTGATATGCCTGGGCATACGCTTGCTTTTCGCAAGGCGACAGGCATTGAAGATTTGGCTTGCAACGAGGCCAAAATGCTTCTTGGGCAATTGATTGACGAGCTTTGCTCTCTTGTACCGGCCGAGGATATGCCGATAATCCATCTCGGGACGGATGAAGCGCGCGAGCGCGGCGAAAGAGTTCCCCAAAGCCACCTTGATTACTGGGCTTCCAAGGTGACGGGCAATGGCCGTATTCTCATGGGATGGTCGCCCGGGCTGAAGCTTCCCGGGCAGGGTATCAAGCAGCTTTGGATGGGCGCCAGAGATCCGCGCGGCGACGAGTGTCCCTACATAGATTCTCAGAACAGTTACTACATCAACCATGTAGACCCCGAGGAGCTTCTCTCAGTCGCGGCGTATCAGCAGCCGTGCCGCTGGGGCTCTAAGGACGAGCATCTCGGGGCGATAATCGGTGTCTGGCATGACGATTGCATAGCCGATACCGAGGATGTGGCGCGGATGAACGCGGTCTATCCTGCGGTAGTGCTGCTCTCTGACAATTTCTGGCGCGGGCGAGAAAAGGACGAGCCTTCACTCTATGCGCGTCTTCCGGAGCCTTCCGATCCGCGCTTTGCTCTTGCGGCCGATCTTGAGCGAAGGACGCTTGCTCAGCGCGATAAGGTGCTTGCTAAGGTGCCGCATCCATTTCCGTTTGTGGCGCAGACGCAGATGCGCTGGAAAATGACCGACGCGGCATCGGGCAAAGTCCTTGCGCGCGATATTCCGCAGGCGACGATTTATCCGCGCCATTTCTGGTTTCCCGCTTCGCAGTATATTGCCGCGAACAACGGGACTGTTGTTCTTGAGACCTGGATACGATCCCCAAAGAGGTTGGAGTGCGGGGCTTGGATAGGAATGACGGGTTTTTCCCGTAGCGATGGCCGCTCGCGCGACGCTCCGACACCGAAGCATGGCGAGTGGAACAAGCACGGCGCGACGATTGAGATAAACGGCAGGCGCATTGCACCGCCAAAATGGAAGCGGCCGGGAACCGGCGGCAATCCAAAGGAATTGCCTCTTTCCGATGAGGACTATTGGTATCGTCCCCAGACGCGCATCGTTCTTGAGAAGGGGGTGAACCATATCAGAATGACGCTCCCGAAGAAAGGCGGCTGGAAGTGGATCGGGACATTTGTGCCCGTTCTTGGAACGAGTGACAAGCCTTCGGAAGTTCCGTATCTGGAATATTTCAGTGAGGATCCGCGCAAGTGAAGAATCTTTGCGAGCTTTGTCCCAGGTGTTGCGGAGCAGATCGGTTCGGAGGCGCTGCAGCGGGCTATTGCGGTGCGCTCGATAAATCTCGCGTGTTCAGGTGGGGGCCGCATTTCGGCGAGGAGCCTCCGATTGCAGGAGAGCGCGGCAGTGGCTGCATATTCTTTTCGCGCTGCACGATGAAATGTCTCTATTGCCAGAATTCGCCGTGGAGCTGGAAGGGCGCAGGCGAAGATAAAAGTATAGACGAGCTCGCGGCGATAATGCGTTCTCTTGCGGTGGACGACAATGTTGAGAATTGGAATCTGGTTTCTCCCACGCCTTATCTGCCTTTTGTTCGCGAGGCGGCTTCAAAACTGGCGAAGGATGGGATCAGGCTTCCCTTTGTGTGGAACTCCTCCGGGTATGAGCGCATTGAGATTCTTGAGGAATTTAAAGAGCTTTGCTCATGGGCGCTTTTTGATCTTAGATATTCGCGCAATGAAACGGCGCTTGCCGCATCAAATGCACCGGGATACGTGGAGGCGGCGCGCAATGCGGTAAAGTGGGCATACGATCGCGAAGGAGTGAATCTGATAGCCCGTCTTCTCGTTTTGCCGGGGCATGCAGATGAAGCGATCGAGAATCTCGCATGGCTGGCCACAGAGCTTTCAAGCGAAATTCCTGTTTCGATCATGAGTCAATTTACTCCGGCGTACAAGGCTCTTGAAACTCCGCCGTTCAATCGGGCTGTATTTGAAGAGGAGTACGAGAGCGTAGTGGAGGCGGCCCGGGATTTCGGCTTTGAGAACGGCTGGATTCAGGGATATGAGTCGAGCAATCCTAAAAGTGCGCTTCTCGGAGAGAATATGCCTGGAGACCATGGAGTTGTCAAATGACGGATGCGCATTGCCATATACTTCGCGGAGAGAAGCGTCATTTTTTGTGCGAGCCGGGTGAGTCACAGATTGGCGCAAACGATGTTGTGTTCTACGGGTGCCACCCATGGCTCTGGAAAGAGTGGGAGGGTACTGATTCTCTCCGAGGGCGCATTGCTTCAAATCCTGCCGCTGGCGTGGGAGAGATTGGGCTTGACCGTTTGAAGGACCGTGAAATTCCAGAGGGAATGCGTGATGTCTTTAAAGCGCAGCTTGAGATTGCCGCCGAGTTTTCGCGCCCAGTGGTTCTTCATGGCGCGAAGTGCTGGGGGGAGGTGGTCAAGGCTGTTTCTCCGTATGTTGGACGAATCCCGGCTTTTCTTTTTCATGGATTTTCGCGCTCAGGCGGGCTTGTGCCGGATATCGTGAAGATGAATGGTTTTATCTCTGTCGGCCCGGCGGTATTAAACGACCACGCCGTCAATTATCGTAGGCTTGTCCGCTCGTTTCCAAGTGAAATCATTCTTATCGAGAGCGATGCAACGGCCGATAACGCATCTGAAGCGCCTTCGATAGAGGAGATCGCCCGCAAGACGGCGGAAATCAGAGGTGAGGATTTCGCATCGTTCAAAGCGTCCATCGATGCGAATGCGACGCGCTTTTATTTTACGGCTTAAAGTGGTATAATTGACAGTATGAAGGATTTTTTTAGAGTGGCTTCTGCCGTTCCGCCGGTTCGTCCGGGTGATATGTCAGGAAATGTTGAGGAGATAAAAAATCTTATCGACGAAGCGAATGATAAAGGCATTCGCCTTGTGGTGTTGCCAGAGTTGGCGAGTACGGGTGCTACTTGCGGCGATGCATTCTTTGCGCCAGAGTTCCTCGATGCCGCCGAGGAGGCGCTTGCGTCATTGGTCGAGTATTCCCGCGGCGTTCCTTCTGTTGCGGTTGTAGCTGGCCTTCCGCTTCGTGCGGCAGGACGTCTTTTCAACTGCGCGGCGCTTGTTTGCGCAGGTTCTTTGGCGGGAGTCGTGCCCAAGCGGATTCTCAAGGATGTCGGGGCTGATGCGGATTCGCGCGTTTTCGCGCCCATTGCAGGAGAGCTTCCGCGTTTTGTAGAGTGCGCAGGCTTCGCGGATGTGCCTTTCGGGTGTGATCTTGTGTTCAGGGCAGGCCGCGCAAGAATCGCGGTGGAGATTGGGTCGGGGGCTCTTTGTTCCCTTGACGCGCTTTCAGATGCAAACATTGTGGCATGCCCTTATGCCGATGGCGAAACTCTGGGCGCTTCTCTTTCTCGCCGTAGGGCGGTTCTTGCGCGTTCGCGTCAGCTTACGGCGGCGTATGTTCTTTCCGGGGCGGGCGCGGGGGAGTCGTCCACGGATCTTGCGTATGCAGGTCCTGCCTTGATTGCTGAAAACGGCGAGCTTCTAAAAGAAGGCGATCTTTTCGCGCGTTCTGGGAGCCTTGTGGCCACGGAGGTCGATATTGGGTATCTTGAGTTTGCGCGTTTGCGCAGCGCGGTGATGAAGGCAATTGAGTGTACTCCTTCGAGGGTTGTGGATTTAGGCTCTGTAGAGGCTCAAGGGGCTAACGATTTCCTGAGGCATTATGATCCTTTGCCATTTGTCCCTTCTGATGATGCAGAGCGTGAGGCTGCGGTTCGCGACGCTTTGCGGATTCAGGCGTCCGCGCTTGCAACGCGTCTTGCCGCGATTGGAGCGAAGCGTGTTGTCATCGGAATTTCAGGTGGTCTTGATTCCGCGCTTGCGCTTCTTGTGGCTGTCAAGGCATTTGAGATTCTTGATCTTGACAGAAGCGGTATCATGGCCTATACGCTTCCCGGGTTCGGGACGACTCGGCGCACAAAGGATAATGCGCACCTTCTTTGCGAGCAGCTTCGCATCCCGATCGAGACGGTGGATATTGCACCCGTTGCGCTCGGGCATCTCAAGGATTTGCGCCACGACCCTTCCCTCAAGGACGTCACATACGAGAACGCGCAGGCGCGCGCAAGAACATATTTCCTCATGGACAAGGCCAATCAGCTCGGTGCGATCCTTGTGGGGACGGGCGATCTCTCGGAGCTGGCTCTCGGGTGGTGCACCTTCAATGGCGATCACATGAGTATGTACGGCGTTAATGCGGGCGTTCCGAAGACGCTTGTCCGTGCAATCGTGGAATGGGGCGCCAAGGAGTTTCCCGAGGCTGGCGAAACATTGCGCGATATTCTTGCTACGCCCGTTTCGCCCGAGCTTCTTCCTCCCGGTGCGGACGGCACGATCGCGCAGGAGACGGAGGATAAGGTGGGGCCGTACGAGCTTCACGATTTCTTCATTTACCATCATCTTCAGCGCGGAGCGTCTGCTGTCAAGATAAAATTCCTTGCCGTGAACGCGTTTGCGGGGAAGTATGACGGAGCAGTCGTTTCCAAGTGGCTTGATGTGTTTTTCAGGCGTTTTAAGACGCAGCAGTTCAAGCGCAGTTGCATGCCGGACGGCCCTAAGGTGGTTGCGGTCGGTTTTTCTCCGCGCGGCGATTTCAAGATGCCGAGCGACATGAGGTAAGGTTATGGTTGCATCAGTCTACATCGAGAAAAATGTTTACGGCGGCGATGGACTCGGGCGTCTCGGGGACGGGCGTGTAGTCTTTGTGCCTGGAGCATTTTCGGGCGAGCGCGTGAAGGCGAAGATTATACAGGAGAAGAAGAGCTTCGTAAAGGCGAGTCTTGTCGAAATTGAGGAGGCGAGCTCCGAGAGGATAGGCGATGGGCCTGTGGCCGTTCCGGGGATGGTGTATTCCAATCTTTCGGTCAAGGGAGAGTGCGCCGCAAAAGGCGCGCAGCTCGCGGAGTCTTTCGAGCGCGCGCGCATTGCGGTTCCAGAAGGCGTCTGCTTTGATAAGCCTGCCGAGGAATGTACGGAGGAAAACGCGCTTAACTATCGCAACAAGGTGGTCTATCATTTTTCTCTTGCGCCGGGCTCTCGGGTTCTCGGATATCGCAGAGAGCCCGGGCACGACATTGTGGACGTTTTTGAAGATCCGCTTGCGTGCAAGGAAATCAACGCCAAGCTTCCTGAGATCCGCGAGAGTGTCTTTAGGCTTCTTTCCACGGGGCCCAAGGCCGTTCGCAAGTCTGTGGAGAAGAAGGCTAATGTGACAATCCGCTGGAGCGCTCTTTCTGGCGTTGTCTGGTGGCTCGGCGATGCTCCTGATTCCGTGACGCTTAAAGAGGTGACGTGCGGCAAGGTGTTTGAGGTTCCTTCCGACGGCTTCTATCAGGTCAATCCGCGTGTGGGTGAAGAGTTGGTGAAGTCCGTTGTCTCAAAGTTCAAGAGCGTTCCCACTCCTGAGGTTTTGGATCTTTATTGCGGAGTTGGCGTATTTGGGCTTTTGATGCCCTCATCGCGTCTCGTGGGCCTGGAGTCGGGCCGCAAGGCGATTGAATTTGCCAAGCTCAATGCCGCGAGGCAGGGTTTTAGGGACGTGCGTTTTTTTGCGGGAGACGCTGCGCGTAATCTTGTCCGCACGCGCATTACGGCGGAGACGACCGTGGTTGTGGATCCGCCGCGCGGAGGGATGGAGCGCTCGGTGGCGCTTCATCTTGCGCGTTCGGCAGCTCCGCGGATCTTTGCGGTCAGTTGCGACCCTGCGACTCTCATGCGCGATTTGAGCATTTTGACGCGCACCTACGAGGTGGAAGACGTCAGGTGGTTCAATATGTTTCCGCGTACGGCACGCTTTGAGGCTTTGGTGGTACTTAGGAAGCGCGATAGTGCACGATGATTTTTTTGCTATAATATGTCTTTATCGAAAGGAAGTATTAAATGAAGATTCTCGTTACCGGAGGTGCAGGATTCATCGGCAGCCACACTGTTGTTGAATTGCTCAATGCGGGCCATGAAGTTGTTGTTGTGGATAACCTCTGCAACAGTTCCAAGAAGTCTCTTGCGCGCGTCAAGAAGATTACGGGCAAGGATGTCACGTTCTACAAGATTGATATTCGCGACGAGAAAAAGCTTAACGCCATGCTTGACAGGGAAGCGCCTTTTCAGGCCACCATCCATTTCGCCGCGCTCAAGGCGGTGGGCGAGTCTACGCAGATTCCTTTGAAGTACTACAACAACAATCTCGGCGGCACGTTTACGCTTCTTAAGTGCCTTGCGGATCACAAGTGCAAGAATATCGTCTTTTCAAGCTCCGCCACAGTCTATGGCGATCCCGCATCCGTGCCGATCCGTGAGGATTTCCCCACGCCTGGATGCACGAACGCATACGGCTGGACGAAGCTTATGATGGAGCAGGTTTTCAAGGATGTGCAGAAGGCGGATCCCGAGTGGAACGTGATTCTCCTGAGGTACTTCAATCCGATCGGTGCGCATAAGTCCGGGCTTATCGGCGAGGATCCCGCCGGCATCCCGAACAACCTCTTGCCTTTCGTGGCGCAGGTGGCCATCGGACGTCGTCCGGAGTTGAACGTTTTCGGCAGTGACTATCCTACACCTGACGGCACGGGCGTTCGCGACTATATTCATGTGGTTGATCTTGCCCTCGGTCACCTGAAGGCCATTGAGAAGATTGAGCGCGAGCCTGCGCTTGGGCTTAAGGTTTATAATCTCGGCACAGGCAACGGCTATTCTGTCCTTCAGATCGTCAAGGCGTTCGAGAAGGCTTCCAAGAAGCCTGTCCCCTATAAAATCTGTCCGCGCCGCCCCGGCGACATCGCCGAGTGCTGGGCCGATCCTTCGCTCGCTGCGGCTGAGCTTGGCTGGAAGGCAGAGCGCGGGATTGAGGAGATGTGCAAGGACGCTTGGCGCTGGCAGAAGAAGAATCCATACGGATTCAACAAGCCAAAGGCTTGATAGGATGTCTTGGCTGAGGGGATGACGGTTCTCGACTATATCCTTGAGGGGTTTGAGAACGCCCTTGTTCTTGAGCGCGAGCTTGGAATTCGGGCGTTTGAGTGTGACCGCTCCCTTCTTCTCCCTGTGGAAACGGCTTCGCGTTCAGAGCCTTCCGCTCCGGCGCCGGAGTTTCAAGCAGCGATGGAGATTAAACGCCCTGCAGCGCCGAGAGAAATTCTTTCCGCGCAAAA
>JAGBZQ010000055.1 GCA_017628165.1 Kiritimatiellia bacterium
CAACGATAAGCATATTGAGATTATCGTCCGCCAGATGCTCCGCAAGGTTCGTATCACCCAGCCAGGCGATACCGACTTCCTTTGGGGTGATCAGGTTTCCCGCCAGACGTTCCTTAAGGTCAATGAGCAGATGATGGATGATGGTCGTCGTCCGGCAGAGGCGCAGCCTGCGCTTCTCGGTATCACCAAGGCGGCTCTCGAGACCGATTCCTTCATTTCGTCCGCGTCCTTTCAGGATACGACCCGAGTCTTGACCGAGGCTTCCACAATGGGCCGAGTCGATGAATTGCGCGGCTTTAAGGAGAATGTCATTCTTGGACATCTCATTCCCGGCGGTACCGGCTTCCCTCTCCATCGTCACATCAAGCTCGTCCCCCTTGCCGAGACGATCTCCGACGAAGAGATGGATCAGCTTCGCGCCGAGCAGCGTAAGCGCCATGAGGAGCTTTACGGCATCCCGACTTCGGGCATTCCCGGTGAGGATAACGACGATGAGGACGACCTCCAGCCAATCCCGTCCGTTCTTTTGGCGGACACGGGCGATAATTCCGCCGATGGGTTGGATATGCCTACGTCTGATGACTTTGGCGTCATGAGCGATGGTGGCGATGATCTTCTTGGCTAATGGCAGATAGAAGATGATTAAAGCGAAGGGTGTGGTTTTCCACGCCCTTCGCTTGTATAAATGCCAATTGACTGAAGTGTCCTTGCTGTGATATCATAAGAGCCAAATGAAGTCAAAATACCTTTTAACATCTGTATTCACTCTTGTTCTCGTGATTGGGGCTCTTGCGGCTCCGCGTAAAGAAGCGGAGGCGCTTTCCTCTGAATTTCGCGCCGGTAAGGCTTCCAAAGTTACCGCCGCCACCTTTAAGCCTGTCCGCACCTCCCCTGTAAAAACCGGCGAGTTCAAGGTTGATCTTGTTGTGATTTCTTTTCCCGATTGCGAAAAGCCCACATCGGTGGCGGAAGTTAAGGATTCGCTCTCTTCGCTTGACGGGGGATTTTCGATTTCAGACTATTACAAGGATTATTCCCAGGGAATTACCTGGCCGGTTCTTGATGTTTATCCCGTAGTTTATGAAGCGCCGCATCCGCTCGGGTATTATTGCCGCTATGATGTTCGTACCAACCTGATCGGCTACAAGGGTGATGGAAGCGCACGCGCGCGCAAGCTTCGCGAGGATGCGCTCAAATTTGTGCAGTCAAAGGGGCGTATTTCAAAGAAGGGGGCGTACGTTTGCTATGTGTACTGCCAGAGCGTTACGAAGGACGGCTCTGTCTTAGAGAGTATTCTCCGTCCGCTTTATCCTCCTGCACCTACGCCAGAGGAGCTTACGCGCGGAGCGGAGGATCGATTGAAGCTTTATGCGCCGAGAGTAGCCTGGGCAGATCCGTTGTGGCCTAATTCCATTCCCCAGGTGAAGTATCCGGCTAATGGAGGCACGCTTGTTCATGAGATAGGGCATCTTCTCGGCGCTCCAGATTTCTACCACGCTTCAGAGGAGCATGACGGGCTTCCCGGCACTCCTTGCTTGCCGTGGGCGTACGGGCCTACCGGCATGGCGTACTGCCGCTACATCTACAATGCGTTTCTTCCCGCGGGATCCTATCTGAAGGTTTCGCAGGCGGGTGATTATACGCTAAGCCCGCGTTCTGCTAAATATCCTCGCGCTGGAGGTGCGGAGAAACCTCCCCTTGGAATTTTTATTCCTTCAGCGCATCCGCATTATCTTTTCTATGTGGAGTATTGCAAGGGCGAGCAGAAGCCCGTCGGCGACCCGACGAATCATGGGCTTCTCATTCATGTGATAAACGTCACAATGACATCGCCGATGATGGGACCTCCCGATTTGTGCTATACGTACAGAGCGGGCGATCGCGACTTCAAGGCAATCGGCCGCGGAAGCCCGTTTTTAAAGCCAGGTGACGAATTTGATGCGAATAGCGATCCTGCCGCTATCCTTCCGAATCTTCTTCCAGCTGGCATCGCCATTCGGGATATTCGCTTCAATGATGACGGCACATGTTCATTCGCGCTTGAGTTCACGAAGCCCAAGCTTGCTCCTGCCGATTTGAATTATGCTCTTTTGCCGCAGGTGGAGATGCTTGAAGCTGTTGACGCTCTGCCCACTTCATTTCGCGCCGTGATGAATGTCAGATATCGCGGAGAGCCCCTCTTGGATGAGTATGGGTTTTGCTATGGGCTCAAGAAAAATCCCACGGAGAAGACGGGAAAGCTCTTTCGGCTTTTTCACCGCGATAGATATGATGCACGGATAATCGATCTTAATCCGGGGGCCACTTATTATGTGCGTGCCTACGCCAAGAGCGCGCGCGGAATCAGATATAGCGAGAATGAACTTACTGTCACCTTGCCGCCAGGCGGCACTGTGGTCAAAGGTGTCACGCTTCTTTCCGAATCTGACAGACTCATCGGTTCATGGCATTACCGGAAATGGTATTTTGGCATTAAAGGCGGGTTCTATGTCTCGGCAAATCCTCTTCTTGCCTTTATGACGCTTTCAAATTATTATCGCGCATTGCCTGGTCTTGCCAAGAGCAAGGCGCGTCCGGGATCGCGCGCGGTTTCCGCCGCTTCGCCGATTGATTTAACGCGCGTTCATTCCAATCCCTCCGACTCTCGTCCGAAGTTTAGGCTTGCAGAAGTTGAAGCATTGCGGAAATACATAGAAAAGCTTGTTCTGTCTTCGGGCTTTCGGGAGGCTGACTTTCTAAATG
>JAGBZQ010000056.1 GCA_017628165.1 Kiritimatiellia bacterium
AAGGAACATTAGCCACTGCGTGGTAACGTCACTTACGACTATGTAGCGGATTTCATCAAACGACTCAAGGGCGCTGCCTTCCGCCTCATACCAACCACGCCACGATGAATTCCTTTCAAAGACCATCTCATGGTTTCTCCACCATGACTTGAGCTTATATGGCCCCGTACCGTTGCCGGAAGCGTCTGCAACACCGCAATGCGCCATTGTGAGCATCCACGGAAAAACATGGTGCTTCTCGGAGAGGGTAATCGTAAAATTGCGCTCATCGGTAATTTTCACCTCTTTTACGCGCTTCATCGTCCAGCTGCTCGGAGACGGATTTGCAGGGTCGCGAAGCCTGTCAATGGCGCGCTTCACATCGTGCGCGGTAAGGGGAGTGGAGTCAACCATCCGAAAGCGATATTCAAGACCGTCATCCGAAATCCCCAAAAGCTCACAGGCACCTGCCTTAATTTTGTATGGGCGCGATGTATAATCGATCTCTAGAGGAGTTTCATAGAGAAGACTTATGGCGTGACAGTCGTATGTGGATTGCACCATTGCAGGCTCAATCGTATCCACGCTCTGAATCGCGCGCGTAAAAACGGCGGAAAGCAGAAAAAATGAAGAGAATGTCATTTCCGGATCTCCAAAACGAGAGCAAGGCGCTTGGGCGCTCCTGGAAGCGCGGCAAGCACCCTTTTCATCTGCGGAAGTTTGGGGCGCATCATAAAAAGAACGGGGGCGCTCGAAACGTAAAGAACAATCCTGTCGGAATCTCTGCGCCCTGGGCGGGCCTGGCATCCGGGGAAAAGGCCAGCCCACCTGTCTACTATGGAATCGAAAAACTCGTCACGCCCAATCGTATGCGCGATTGAAGCGACGACGCTCTTAAGAGCCGAATCAAACGTAGAGTGGCGCCCTCGTTTCTCAGGATCACGCGGATTCCAATGCACTCCGTTCTCAAATGCCACTTACTTCCCGCTCGCTTTCATCTGTAGCCATGATTCGATAAACGGCTGGATATTGCCGTCCATAACGGCGTTCACATCAGATGTCTCCGTCTCAGTACGCAGATCCTTGACCATGGTATACGGACAGAAAACATAGGAACGTATCTGGCTGCCCCAACCGTTCTCGGATTTAGCTCCGTAGAAACGATCCATTTCAGCCTTTTTCTGGTCTTCGTAATATTCGTAGAGCTGAGCGCGCAGCATGTTCATGGCCTTTTCCTTGTTCATGTGCTGCGAACGTTCTTTCTGACAGGCCACCACAATGCCTGTGGGTAAGTGCGTAAGACGCACGGCCGAATCCGTTTTGTTGACGTGCTGACCGCCCGCACCGCCCGCGCGGTATGTATCTATGCGCAAATCCTCATCCCGGATTTCAACATCAATATCGTCGTTGATTTCGGCCACCGTTTCCATTGAAGCGAAAGATGTCTGGCGGCGCTTGTTCGCATCGAAAGGCGAAATGCGCACGAGACGGTGAATGCCGCGCTCCGCCTTGAGCATTCCGAAAGAATACGGTCCTTCAACGCGGAAGTAGACATCCTTGTATCCGGCTTCTTCGCCAACCTGCACATCGTACTCTTCCACCTTCCAACCCTGGCTTTCGGCGTAGCGCTGATACATGCGGTAGAGCATCGCCACCCAATCGCAGGCTTCCGTACCGCCTTGCCCCGCATGAAGCTTGACGAAGACGTTGCCCTGGTCGAATTTGCCGCCAAGAAGCGATTGCATACGAAGTTTCGAAAAGAACGCGTCTGCTTTGTCGCATTCGGCAAGAGTATCTTTGAGCGCCGTCTGGTGCGCCTCGCCCTCTTCCATCTCTGCAAGCTCAAACATCACCTGCGCATCGTCAATCGTCTTGAGAAGCGAATCGTAGGGAACAGTATAGGCGCGCTCCGCATTTGTGGCGGCGATGATTTCACGAGCCTTGTTCTGGTTGTTCCAGAAATCACCCTGCGCCTGCATCTCCTCAAGCTTTGCCAAATTCTCGCGACGCTCAGCTATCTTGATATACTCTGCCATC
>JAGBZQ010000057.1 GCA_017628165.1 Kiritimatiellia bacterium
ACCTGCCAGAGCGCGCTCATCGGAGCGACGAACTCGCAGTTTCCCTTGCATTTCTTGCAACCACACGCCATGATTTTACCTCCTTTGATTTCCGTATCCGCGGCATCTCGTTCACCGCTTAAGACATTTAATCAAATTGTATCACTTTCCGCCAACAGGCGCAAGTGCGCATGCGGTAAGCGGTTAGTCGAATGTGCACTGTTGTACAGTGAGAGAGATGTGTAAAGAGAAAAGAGTGAAGTGTCCCGTCCTATGATACATTAACACTTGAACTTTAAGTCAAGGAGTATCATGGAACGAATAAGAAAGCGATATTCACATGCATTCAAGATGAAAATCATGGAGGAAATCCGTGATGGCAGGTGGAAAAGTGGCAGCCATGCTGCTAAAATGTACGGCATAAAGGACTCGTTGGTCTATAAATGGATAGACGCAATGGGATTCTCTCATTTGAAGTCGAAGGTAATGGAGATAAAAACGATGGAAGAAATCGATGAGCTCAAGCTTCTGAGGAAGCAGGTAAAGGATCTGAAGTTGGCGCTGGCGGAAGAAACGCTTTCCCGTCAGATCGAGCAGGCGACAGTGCAGGTTGCAGCCGGTATTATAGGGATCAGCACTGAAGAGCTCAAAAAAAAAGCTGGCACACTATCGCGCGCCTGACGGTTTCTATTGCCGCAACGGAGGCTGCGTCCAATGGACGCCAGAGGCCGCGGCTGGTGCGCGCGGTCTGCCGCAGATTCGGCAAATCGACGGTCGCCTTTTACGGCAAAGAGAAAAAACGCTTGCGTAAAGCCGTGGACACGGACTGTGTCGTCAGGCGTGTAAACGCAGTGCGCATGGAACTGCCGTTTTTAGGAGGACGCAAAACATTTCACCTTGTCAAGCGAGCGCTGGCGAACGATGGCGTGAAGATTGGACGAGACAAATTCTTCGAGATTCTCAGAAAGCAAGGTCTTCTGATTGAACGGCGTCGTGCTTTTGTGCCTAAAACGACCAAATTCGATCCTAGTCTGCCGGTTTCACTCAACCTTGTAAAAGATATTGTGGTCGATTCCCCCAATCAGGTTCACGTGTCGGACATTACATACATCAAGGTGGGAAGCAACTATGCGTATTTGTCGCTTGTCACGGATCGTTTCTGCAGGGATGTCATAGGGTGGCACCTCTCTGGCAGTCTCAAATCATCTGGCCCGATTGCAGCGCTGAAAATGGCGGCAAAGGCCGTACCCTCCGGAACGATCGTGATCGAGCATTCCGATCGCGGCTGTCAATATGCCAGCAAAGCATACCGTAAATTGGTAAGCCGCCTGGGATTCAGGTCAAGCATGACCGAGGAGCGGCATGTTTATGAGAACGCCGCCGCAGAACGAGTCAACGGAATACTGAAACTAGAATTTGCCCTTGATAGGTGCTTCAGGACATTTTCCGAGGCGAAGCGGGCGATTCGCGAAGCGATTGAATCGTATAACACCAAACGCCCACACGAAATGTTGGGAATGATGACGCCGACACAGGCAAGGGCGAAC
>JAGBZQ010000058.1 GCA_017628165.1 Kiritimatiellia bacterium
GAAAAGCTCGGTAAAGGGCGCATTGCGGTAATCGGCGACTTCTGTCTCGATGTCTACTGGCATGCCGATATGACGAAAAGCGAGCTTTCCCGCGAAACGCCCCATTTTCCGCTGCCGGTTGTCTCCGAGCGTCTTTCGCCGGGCGGAGCCGGCAATGTCGTAATGAATCTGCTCGCACTTGCTCCCAAGTCGGTTTCGGCAATTGGAGTGTTTGGAAATGACTGGAGATGACATGCTCTTCGCACTCTGTTGAAAGAGGCAGGGGCGGATATTTCAGGCATTGTCACCGATCCCGCCCGAATGACAAACACCTATATCAAACCCTTGCGGCAGGGATATGCCGAGAATGTCGTTTACGAAGACCCACGACTCGATTTCACCAACTATGACGCGCTTTCAGCGGATAGTGAAAAGCGTTTGCTTGCCGCGCTTAATCGCATTGTGAAAAAGTGTGATGTGATCTGCGTTTGCGATCAGATGCCATTTGGTTGCATCACACCGGTCATCCGTTCACGTCTGATTGAGCTTGGTAGGGCTGGGCATACGATTATTGTCGACAGCCGCGACCGCATCGCCCTTTACTCAGATGTAATCGTAAAGCCTAACGAAATCGAATCCGCCCGCTGCTTCGAAGATAAGATCTCGCCAACTGAGTTTGCGAAGCTCGCTGTAGCACTTGAGGAGCGGACCGGACGGCCTGCCATCGTTACAGCCGGCGACAAAGGGTGCTATGTATCTGAAAAGGGCCGGGTGACGCATGTGAACGCCCGGCGTGTTACGGGTGAGATTGATTTCTGCGGCGCGGGCGATACCTTCCTGTCGGGGCTTGCCGCTTCAATTGCCGGCGGTTTTTCTCTCGCCGATGCCGCTCGCATCGCCTGCTGTGCATCGTCCGTCACCATCAAAAAACTTAAAACAACCGGAACAGCCAACCGCGAGGAACTTGCAGCGGCGTTGAAAGGATATAAGTAATGAAAAAAAATACGGTTTATTGCGTTTTCATCTGTGCGGTTTCGCTGCTTGCAGCTGCCGTATGCCATCGTTTTTATCCGGGGCTCGGACCAATACTTAAACCGCTCTTCTGGCCGGTAGTTATCCTTCCTTTCGTTGTCAGCCTGCGTATGGCGGTTTTATCTTCATTCGTCCTGCCGCTGCTTTCGGCGGTGGTAAACGGAATGCCTCAATGGCAAATTGCGATAGGGATATCAGCATTGTGTGTCGTGCTTACTGCCGTAATCTGCGCACTCCGTGCTTTTCTACATCGTAAGCTCGTTGACAAGCACAGATGGAAATTCAAGAATCAAGTCTCGAATATGCATATGAAGGCTATAATTTTATCCTTTGCAGCGGTCTTTGTGTCCATGTCTGCTATGGCAGATAGGTTTGTCGGATTTTGGACGACAATCGACGATGAGACAAAAGAGAAGAAAAGCGTTGTTCATATTTACGTTCATGACGGGAAGTATTATGGGCGCATTGTGAAGCTTTTCAAGAACAAGGATGCTGTCGCCAAACTGCCTGGCGCTCCCAAAATATGCGGGTTGGATATAATTTGGAACATGAAAAAAGATGGTGGGAATTTAGATGGCGGAAAGATCCTCGACCCTAAAAAGGGCAAGGTTTATTCATGTGAAATGTGGCGCAAGGATGAAAATCTGGTTGTGCGCGGCAAAATCGCCTTTTTAGGCCGCAATCAGGTATGGGTGCCGTACAGAGAATCAGACCTGTCAAAGGAAACGGAAAAACTTATTCCGTCCATCCCAGTTGAATAGCATCTTGGCCGAGGAGCTGAATATTCTGTGTGGACTTCAAGAAAACTTCATTTTTATTGTGCTTATTGTTGAAAATGTGCAAATAGTGTGTTTTCTGTAAAGTTGGCACAAAATTGGCACTAAATTTTCTGCCAATTTTGTGCCAGAATTTTATCATGGATTATGCCTCATAATAGATGAAAGTGTGTCACTGTGAAATGTTAAAGTGTGACAGAGTTGCACAGTGGTGCGCGAGAGTGTGACATTTTTTTATTATGTGCGCCAAAAATAATGATCAAAACAAGTTGGCACGGTATTTGCTGCTAAAAATAGCGTAGCCCACGGTGGGCTTAGAAAGAAGGTAGAAAGATATGGCAAAAGTATTAGGAATTGACTTGGGAACAACCAACAGCTGCATGGCTGTTATGGAAGGTGGCGAGGCTACGGTTATCCCCAATAAGGAAGGTGCTCGCACAACGCCGTCGATCGTTGCGTTTTCTAAGAACGGCGAGATTCTCGTCGGCCAGGCTGCAAAGCGTCAGGCTGTGACGAATCCGAAATCCACGATTTATTCAATCAAGCGTTTCATCGGCCGTCGTTTCAGCGAAATGACCGACGAAATCAAGATGATGCCCTACAAGGTTGTGGAAGCTCCCAACGGCGACGCGGCAGTTGAAGTGGACGGCAAGGTCTACACGGCGCAGGAAATTTCCGCGATGATTCTCAGGAAGCTCAAAGAGGACGCAGAGGCGTTTCTCGGCGAGAAGATCACTGAGGCAGTCATCACTGTTCCTGCGTACTTCAACGACCAGCAGCGTCAGGCGACGAAGGACGCCGGCAAGATCGCAGGCCTTGAAGTTAAGCGCATCGTCAACGAGCCTACCGCGGCATCGCTCGCGTACGGCCTCGATAAGAAGAAGAACGAGAAGATTGCCGTTTATGACTTCGGTGGCGGTACATTCGATATCTCCGTTCTCGACATCGGCGATGGCGTTTTCGAGGTGAAGGCCACCAATGGCGATACGCACCTCGGTGGTGACGATCTCGACCAGGCAATCATGAAGTGGATGATCTACGATTTCAAGGCCGAGCAGGGCATTGATCTTGGCAACGACATGATGGCTCTCCAGCGTCTTAAAGAAGAGGCAGAGAAGGCCAAGTGCGCTCTTTCGTCCGCAGGTTCGTACGACATCAACTTGCCGTTCATCACTGCCGACGCAACGGGTCCGAAGCACCTCCAGGCTTCCCTTACCAAGCAGAAGCTCGAGACTCTGACGATGGATCTCGTCAACCGCACCTCCGAGCCGTGCCGCAAGTGCATGTCCGACGCAGAGCTTTCTTCGGTCGACGAAGTCGTTCTCGTTGGTGGCCAGACGCGCATGCCTCTCATTCAGGAGAAGGCCAAGAGCCTCTTCGGCAAGGATCCTCACAAGGGTGTCAACCCCGACGAAGTCGTCGCTATGGGCGCGGCAATTCAGGGTGGTATTCTTAAGGGCGAAGTTAAAGATGTTCTCTTGCTTGATGTCACGCCTCTTACGCTCGGCATCGAAACTCTCGGTGGTGTTCTCACTCCCCTTATCGAGCGCAACACGACGATCCCCACAAAGAAGAGCCAGGTGTTCTCTACGGCCGCCGACAATCAGCCTGCCGTTACGATCGCCATCTTCCAGGGCGACCGCAAGATGGCTCGCGACAACAAGGCGCTTGGCAACTTCAATCTCGATGGCATTCCTCCGGCTCCGCGCGGAGTTCCTCAGATCGAAGTCACATTCGATATCGACGCAAACGGCATTCTCAACGTTTCCGCCAAGGATCTTGGCACGCAGAAGGAGCAGAAGATTACGATCACTGCTGCTGGCGGCCTTTCCAAGGAAGAAATCGAGAAGATGCGCAAGGACGCCGAGGCACACGCTGCCGAAGACGAGAAGCGCCACGCCGAAGTCGAGGAGCGTAACAAGGCAGACGGCCTTGCGTTCCAGGTCGAGAAGACTCTTAAGGATGCTGGCGACAAGATCGCCGCAGACAAGAAGGCTCCGGTAGAGGCAGCTCTCAAGGACCTTAAGGAGGCTCTCTCGAAGAACGCTCCTATCGAAGAGGTCAAGGCAAAGCAGGGAGCTCTTATGAAGGCCGTCGAGCCTGTCGCGCAGGAGATGTATTCTTCCGCACAGCAGCCCGGCGCTCAGCCTGGAGCTTCCGCCGAGCCGCCACCTGCCGAGGAGCCTAAGAAGGAGAAGGGCGGAGACGATGTCGTCGATGCAGACTTCACGATGAAGTAAGTTAGAACTAAAATTTGATTAAAACTGAAAGGAAAACAAAAATGAATATCAGACCTCTGGGTGATCGCGTTCTCATCGAACCGGTTGAAGAAAAGGAACAGACCGTTGGCGGCATCATCATTCCTGATTCCGCGAAGGAAAAGCCCATGCAGGGCAAGGTTCTCGCCGTTGGCAAGAAGCTCGACAAGGACGGCAAGGAAATCAAGTTTGATGTCAAGAAGGGCGACACTGTTCTTCTTCCCAAGTACGGTGGTACTGAAGTGAAGATCGACGGCAAGAAGCTCCAGCTCGTCCGCGAGGAAGACCTCCTTGGCGTGCTTGAGAAGTGAGAGTTTAATGTTTTAATGTTCGAATGTTCGAATTTTTGAATGAAAAGGAGATTTACCTTATTTACATTTCCCCATTCAATCATTCTAACATTCCAACATTCCAACATTCTAACATTCAATCATTCTAACATTCCAACATTCCAACATTAATAAGGAAAATATCATGGCTAAGCAGATTAAGTTTGATGCAGAAGCGCGTCAGAAGATCCTCTCCGGAGTTGAGAAGCTGGCTAACGCAGTTTCCTCCACACTCGGTCCCTCCGGCCGCAATGTGATCCTCGACAAGAAGTTCGGCAGCCCCCAGATCACCAAGGACGGTGTCACCGTCGCCAAGGAGATCGAGCTTCCCGATCCTTTTGAGAACATGGGCGCTCAGATGGTCAAGGAAGTCGCTTCCAAGACGAATGATGTCGCCGGTGACGGAACGACCACCGCCACGCTTCTTGCGCAGGCGATCTATCGTGAAGGTCTTAAGAACCTCACGGCTGGCTCCAACGGAATGGCTCTTAAGCGCGGTATCGACAAGGCTACGCAGGCTGTTGTCGAGGCAATCGCCAAGCTTTCGAAGAAGGTCAAGTCTGCCGATGAGATCGCTCAGGTTGCAACTCTCTCCGCCAATGGCGATGCAGAGATTGGCAAGATGATCTCCGAGGCGATGGACAAGGTCGGCAAGGAAGGCACGATCACCGTTGAAGAGGCAAAGACGCTCGACAGCTCTCTCGATGTCGTCGAGGGTATGCAGTTCGATAAGGGCTACA
>JAGBZQ010000059.1 GCA_017628165.1 Kiritimatiellia bacterium
GCCAAGATAATCTTTCCTCTTGCCGCCTGCAGGTTGAGTCACAAGATAGAAACCAGCGCAGGTGCCGATGTAGCCGCCTCCGCCGCGCACGAAAGATTTCACGCGCTCACGCCCTTCCTGGCCGAGCGAGATCGCCTCTTGATGCGCTCTTCCTCCCGGCATGATAAAAACATCCGCCGAATCAAGCGCACCGTTTCGCACCGCCTCTCCGTCAACAGGCACAGCGATAACATTCTTAGCACGGGCTGTAATTTCAAGCCAGCGAAACGAGCCGATGTTTCTCGCTCCGGAATCCACGAAAACAGCCACCCTAAGAGGTTTCTGCGCCTCGGCACCTGAATCAAGGCTGACGCAACCGACAAATGCGGACACTGCCGCGATTAAAACAACTATCGTTTTTCTCATTTTCATTCCTTTTATATTATATTCCCACTTCCCTTCACTCCTCAAAATAACCGCTTCCCGTACACGAGAACCTTTATAAGACTAAGCGGCTTCTTTTCGCCGCCGACACGACCGACCTTTACGAACTTTGCCTGAGGAGGTTTAGCGCTAAGATTAATCCTCCAATGCTTTTCATCGACACCGTTCGACGCAACCTCCTGCCATTCAGCACCGTCCTGCGACACCCAAGCCGTAAGTCCGCGAGCATCCCCGACAACCGTTATGCCAGAAACGGATACATCACCTGCGAGCTCAACGATAACCCAGGGAGACTCTTCCGCCTTCGTGACGAAAAGCCCGGTGCGTTTCGGATCGTATGGAGTCAAGTCGGAAACCCGGGCATAGTCCTCAGGCGTATCGCCGCGTCCACTTGTTGAAATCTTAACGAGCGCATCGTTCGACGCAATCGGATGGGCATAGTCATTCTGCGAAACATTTCCCGTCCCGGTAGGCGGATCATCTTCATTTCTAAATGCCGCTATCATTCTAAAGAGAACGCGATCTTCGCGCAGGCCCTTGATTGTAGAAATCGTGCGCCAGTTAAAGGAACTCTTCTCAGCATCCGTGTCGCTTCCGGAATAAGTCGAGGCAATTGCGAGAAATTTTCCAATTTTCTCCTTATCCTTCGACCAGCGCTCGAGAGAGTAAGCGAATATCTGCCCCATATAAGTTGAGCCGTCTTTATTCGCATCAAGCGCTACGGCAAGAATCTTCATCACTATCTCATCATTCTTTTGAAAACGCTTGAGAAAACGGCCGAGCGCATCGCGCCGATAGTTCATCTCCTCGGCAATGCGGGCCTTCGGCTGGGGAAGGTTCTTGAAAACGCGCGCAGTCTCCTTTGCGAGCGACTTTTCGTCCATCCCCTTCGCGGCCATTGCCTCAATTGCCTCCCACGCGAAATCCCAGGAAACGAGCCGCCCGTCCGGCTGGGTGGCGAAAAGTTCATCGAGATATTTGCGCCACTCGTCAATACCGGCCCCCTTTTCTTTAAGAGAATCGGTGTACGCTCTCCAGGCCGTATAGTTGTAGGGGCAGCGCATCGCCGCCTCGCGAATCCGCCCCGCGAAAAGGAGAAGTTCCGACTCATCGTGCGCGGCCCTGTCGGCGAACGCCCGCTCGAAAGACTGAATGTACTGGAAGCCATACCCCCACAGTTTGAACACACCCATTGTATACGGGCGTATCCCGTTGACTATCCACCAATTGTCACCCGATTCGTTCAGAAGCCAGGCGCAATGCCTCGGCTGTCCGGCACGCATCGACATAACCCCATGGGCGTTCGAGAAGAGCGCCGCCCACATCGCCTGCTCGGTGCACACTCCGCCGACACGCGAACGAAGATACTGGCGCGGCCATCCGGAAGCGAGCCACGGGCGCAGATATTCATCATTCTTCGCCCACTTGCTGACATTAAAGCAGTTTCTCTTTCTGTACGGAACACCCTGAAGCCCAACATTGCGCTTTAAGCGCTTTGGATAGCCACGCGCCGAATTAAGATAGAGAATATCCGCAGGATCGACCGGGTACCTCACGATAAAGCGCCACTGGCGGCAATCGCGATCTTTCGCGCTTTTTACAAACCTGTCGAGCATCCCTAAGCGCCTGAAAGCCGCCCAGTGACGCACGGTACTCTTCATATCGTATTCCGACTTTGCATTTATCGCGACCGCAACCGTCGCGGAGCGCCCCATACGCGTTTTAGACCACCCTTCCTTTTCATCGTTAAGTAGAAGCGTCATTAACGTTTCAAGGGCGAGGGGCCCCTCAAAGACTGGTCCTGAAAGCAGAAAATCCTCCAACATCGCATCGTCCTTCCAAAGACGGTTAAAGAGAGCTTCGCCGCCTTTCGCGGAGAGTATCTCCGCAATCTTCTTCTCTCCGCAGATTTCAACAAGCCGCTTCCTCACAATCGCCCGCCTCACGGGAGAGCCAGGCTTAAGATCATCAACGGTAAAATCCGCTGGATATTCAAGAGCCTCTTCTTCCCACTTCCCTTTTCCCTCTTCCCACTCCAGCCTCTTCGGCTCCAGATTCACAACCCCGTCGGCGATAGAACCTAAACCGCGCAGCGGATCTTTCGGAGGCTCAGCGATATCCTCGCCCAAATCTTTCAAGAACGTATACGAAGCCCACCCCCAAAAGCTCGTACAGTTCGTATCATAAAACGACTTTAGGCACTCAATGCAACGCTTCTTTTCTGATTTGATGTTACTGCAAAGAA
>JAGBZQ010000060.1 GCA_017628165.1 Kiritimatiellia bacterium
GAAAGCCTCTTTTTTAATGGCAGCCCCAAGGAGAGTCGAACTCCTCTACCAAGCATGAAAAGCTTGTGTCCTAGCCGATAGACGATGGGGCCGTATCGAATGATGTAAAGTATATCAAAAAGTACGGCTTTGATGCAATAGGCAAAATGAGGTTTTTGCGATGACTGAAAAAGAGGCGTATATAGCATTTAATTTGACCGAGAGAGTCGGGTCGGTGGCTGTTTCCGAGCTGGTTGAGAAATTCGGTTCCTTGGCAGTTGCATGGGAATGTTTCCCGAACAAGACCGGTAGGCTTCTTGGATATGTCAATCCAGAGTCGGAGTTGGAAAAGGCAGAGCGAATGGGCGTTCAGATAATAACGCCGGCTGATCCTGAATATCCGAACATTCTTAAGGAGACGCGAGGGCATCCGCTTGCATTATATGTGAAGGGGTCGCTTAAGGCTCTTTCGGTTTCGATGGTTTCTATTGTAGGGACACGCAATCCAACTCAGTACGGTATTGATCAGGCGGAGAAGTTTGCATTTGGCTTGGCGAAGAATGGCTGGGGGATTCTCTCCGGGCTTGCTCTCGGGATTGATGCCGCCGCTCATAAGGGTGCGCTTGATGCCGGCGGCATAACTGTCGGAATAATTGGATCTGGGTTGGATAAGTTCTTTCCCAAGGATAATATTGGTCTTGCCCGTGAGATGGTCTCTTCGGGAGGCGCTGTAATTAGCGAATTTCCGTTTGGCCGCTCTCCTGACCAAAAAACATTCCCGCAGCGCAACAGGATTGTGGCTGCACTTTCCCGCGGTGTAATAGCTATAGAGGCTCCACATAAGAGCGGTACGCTTATTACAACGGGAATCGCTGCCGATCTCGGGAGGCATGTTATGGCGCTTCCCGGCAGAGTGGACTCACCTCAGGCGTCGGGATGTCTTAATCTTATTCGTGACGGAGCGCGTCTTGTCCGCTCTGTGCGTGACGTGGAGGAGGAGCTTGGCGATTTCTTCGGTAGAAGCCTTCGGGGTCCGTCAGAGGAGGCTTCGCCGCGCAAGGAGCGCAGTGTGGTGGAAGCTCCGTTCAGTGTTGAGGAGGCGCTTATAATGCGTCATGTTACTTCAGAAGGCATCTCGCTTGATGATCTTGTGATCAAAAGTGGGCTTTCTGCCGCGAAGGTCAATTCTCTGGCAATGTCATTGAGAGTAAAGGGACGGCTCAGGTTTTTCCCCGGCAACCGCGTAGCTCTTCCGCGTGAAAACTGAAGCTAACGGTGGGCGTGGGGCCCTCTTGAAATTACGGAGCTCTTTGGGATAGGTTTTTCGTGATCTTGAAGATGTGCTCCACAAGCTTCGGGTCGAGGTGCTTTTCAAGGAAGGGCACAACCGTATGGCGTATCCTGTTGCGTTCAATATCTGTGTCGGCGTTTGATGCATCTTCGCGCCATTCCTCGCCGTATTTTTCAAGGTAGGCTTTAAGCTCGGCATCACGGCATCCAAGAAGAGGGCGGACAAAGCGGATCGCGCCTACGGTGGATAATTCTTTTATTCCGGCGAGTCCCTGGGCGCCAGAGGCGCGTTTAATGCGCATAAGAAATGTTTCTGCTACATCGTCCATGTGGTGCCCGGTGGCGATCGCATCAAGCTTTTCAATGCGCATTTGCTTTTCGAAAAACTGAAGGCGTACGCGGCGGGCGGCCATTTCAAGAGATTCACCTTTCTCCTGAACTACTTTCGCATGACATCCTTTGAAGGGGACTTGGAGTCTCTTCGCAAGCGATTTTACGAATTTGTATTCTTCTTTGGATTCCTTTCGCAGGCCGTGGTCTACATGGAGAATGACGAAGCGTTTGGACGCGTTTTTCTTTTTTCCGCCTTTTGTCAAAAGGAAGGCTAGAGCTACGGAATCCGATCCGCCGGAAACGGCCAGGCCAATGCGCCCGGAAGGGAGTATGGAACGATTTATCTTCACGGCATTATTTTATCAAATTCTTCTCAAAGTAGAAACCGCTACCCCGCCTGCCCGGCCGATGAATGAGGTTCCGGGGTGGCTATCTCTATAAGAATGTGGTATACTGTTTTGGTTGTCTTTTGGGGGGCGGCTTCATAATCCTATTGGCTATGGGATAACGCCATCAGTTGCAACACTAAACTTTCATCTCTTTGCGAGTGCAGAAGAGCGAATGGGATGTTAATGAAGGAGTGAACATGAAAAAGTCGATGGTAATTGGTTTTATCCTCTTGGCAGGGGTGTGCGCATTTGCGGCCGAGCCTACTGGGACAGAGTGGAAGGAGCCAGAGAATCTTTCTTTCGGGCGTGAGGAGCGCCGCGCGGCGTTTTCGAGTTTTGACAAGCTTGAGAGTGCGCTTGGTATTCTCCCCGAGTTTTCCGAGAGGACGTTGACGCTCGATTCCGATGATGCATGTAAGTTTAATTGGGCAAGCGACCCATCCAAGCGCCCCGTCGGGTTTCAGGGGCTTTGGTATTACGTGGCTGGATGGTCATCCATCAAGGTTCCGTGTTCATGGCAGGCGTACGGAGCCAACGGCAAAGGCGGATGGGGTACTGCGCTTTACGTGAACCAGACATATCCCTTCAAGCGCGATCAGCCCGATGTCATGGGCGAGCCGCCCAAGGATTGGACCACTTATCTTGAGCGCAATCCTGTCGGGTCCTATCGCCGCAACTTCACCATTCCCGCGGGATGGGAAGATAAGGAAATCTTTCTCAAGTTTGACGCTGTAGATTCCTTCTTCTATCTCTGGGTCAACGGAGAATACGTGGGATTTTCCAAGGATTCTCGCAATCCGGCGGAGTTCAACGTGACGAAGTTCGTCAAGAAGGGCGTTAATTTCGTGGCCCTTGAGGTCTATCGCTATTCCGATGGTTCGTATCTTGAGGATCAGGATATGTTCCGCCTTTCAGGAATTTCGCGCTCCACGTGGCTTCTTGCTCGTCCCAAGGCGCGCATCCGCGATTTTCACGCTACGCCCCGGCCGGTGGACAAGGCGAATCTCGCAGGCGATTGGATTCTTGATATTGTCGCCGATGCTGTCGGCGGGGCTGAAGTTGCTGCTGAGCTTTACGATTTTAACGGCCGCAAGGTGGCGGCGGCGAAGGAGGGCGCCAATTCCCTTCGCGTTTCCGCACCCAAGCTGTGGAGCGCCGAGGAGCCGAACTGCTACAAGCTCGTCTTGAGCGCTTCCGCCGAGGGCAAGATCACTGAATACGTTTCCGCAATCGTTGGTTTCTTCGTCTCCGAAATCCGCGATGGGCGCTATTATTTCAACGGCAAGAAGATCAAGCTTCGCGGAGTCAACCGCCATGAGACAGATCCCATGTACGGCCACTTCGTGCCGCGTGAGAGGCAGCTTGAGGATATCCGCCTTATGAAGGAAGCGAACATCAATCATATCCGCAACGCCCACTATCCGCAGGACGATTACTTTTATTATCTTTGCAATATCTACGGCATTTACGTGATGGACGAGGCGAATGTTGAGTCGCACGGATACTATTATGGCAAGGATTCTCTTTCGCATGTCAAGAGCTGGGAGAAAGCGACGGTGGCGCGCAATATCGATATGGTTAGGCGCAATCGCAATCATCCGTGCGTTACAATGTGGAGTCTTGGCAACGAGGCTGGCCCCGGCGAGAATTTCCAGGCGGCGGCCTCTGCCATTCGTGCGATCGACAAGTCGCGTCCATTGCAGTACGAGCGCGATAATTCCGTTGTAGATATGGATTCCAACCAGTATCCGAGCGTGGACTGGGTGAAGTGGAAAGCTTCTCACCGCGAGGCTACGAAGCCGTTCTACATCTCCGAATACGCCCACAACATGTGTAACGCCATGGGCAACCTCAAGGATTATCAGGACGCCATTGAATCGTCCGATGTGATTCTCGGCGCGGCAATCTGGGACTGGGTTGACCAGGGGCTTTGGAAAAAGAACAAGGACGGCAAGATGATTCTTGCGTACGGAGGTGACTTTGGCGATAAGCCGAATGACGGCCAGTTCGTGTTTAACGGTGTAATACTTTCCGACCGCAAGCCTGAGCCTGGCTATTGGGAGGTCAAGCACGTCTTCCAGCCGTTCGATTTCAAGTTTTCCGCGGACGGCAGCTCTGTGACGGTGAAGAATCTAAACTATTTCCGCAGCGGCAAGGGTTATTCGCTTGTTCTCAAGCGTGGCAACGGAATATGTAAAAACTTTAGGGTTCCGCTTTCAATGCCTCCGCGCGGCGAAGAGACGATAGCGCTTCCAAGCGCCTCCAAGGACAAGGGATCTTTCAGATTTTCCAGCATGAAGCAACCCGCGTCGTCTGAAAGGTTTGTTACCGTAGCCGTAGTTCTCAACGCAGACGAGGGCCTTCTCAAGGCAGACAGCGTCATTGCCGACGCGCAATACGTATCCTCCGTTGAGGAAGAGAGGGAGGAGCTTAAAAACAGAGGAAATATCCTGGATGTTTCCAATGACCGTTTTGTGGCTTTTAATACGCAAGGGCCTGTAATTTCATTCTGCCGCAAGAGCGGACAGCTCGTTTCGTACAGAGTCCGCGGCAAGGAGATGCTTCTTGCTCCTATGACGCTTGACGCTTACCGCGCTCCAAGCTCAAACGAGGTTGGCCTTGGAATGAGGTGGGTTTCATACGGCCTGCGCGATCTTGTTCAGACGGCTACCTCTATTTCTCCTGTAACGGTCAACAAGGACGGCTCGATGTCTTTTGTTGTTGTGGCAAATGTCCGCGGCAAGCAGAAGGAGCGTCTTGTGGGGTTCGGCGGCAACAACGGCAAGCCCTGCGATATTATACCGGCCGGTCCAGTAGCGCCTTTCGATCCGCATTTCGTTCTTGCGCAGAAGTGGACTGTGTTTGCCGATGGTAAGCTTGCGTGCCAGTCGGAGATTCGTCCGCGCGGGCGTGTAGTGGAGTTGGCGCGCATCGGTTATCGCTTCACGCTTGATAAAATCGGTGAGAATGCCAGCGTTGAGTGGTCAGGCGCAGGTCCTTTTGAGAATTATCCCGATCGTAAGAGCGGTGCATTTTTGGGGAATTGGGCAATGCCTTTGGCTGATATGGTGGAGGGGTACGGTAAGCCCCAGGATATGGGTAATCGAGAAAGTACAACCGTTGTTGCCGTTCCCGGATTTACCGTTTCGACTCTTGGCGCCCCTTTTGCGTTCTCCGCTCTCCCTTATTCTCCCACAGAGTTGACCTTGGCAATGCATCCGCAAACGCTCGGAGCGACTGAAAAGATCGAGCTTGGCATCTTTGCGGCAGTCCGTGGGCTTGGCGGTGCATCTTGTGGACCTGGGCCTCTCGGGCGCGATATAATCCGCAATAATACGACTTATCTTTTAGATTTCCTTATTGAGCCGCAAGGTTGTAATTTATTGCGTTATCATCGCTTTTATTCTCTCCCCAAGGCCGAGCTTCCTGCCGATGTCAGGACAGGCGAGGATATAATGCCGGTTGTGGTCGCGTGTTCCTCCGCTGAGCCTGGAGAGGGCTCGGCAGAACATCTTGTGGATGGCGATCCTTCCACTTATTGGCATAGTCAGTACGGCGTTACGCTGACGAAGTATCCGCATACGGTGACAGTGGATCTCGGGCGCACTGTGGAAGGCTCTGCCGCCATCTTCCAGCAGCGTCATTACGGTGTCAACGGTAACATCAAGGATTTCAAGTTTGAGGTTTCCAAGGACGCAAAGGCGTGGGAGTCGATGGTCGAGTCCAAGTTGAAGAGCGGGCCTGGCGAGCAGAAGTTTGCATTCAAGAATGCTGTTCAGTTCCGTTTCTGGCGCTTTACAGGTCTTAATGAACATGGCGGCAATGAGTTTGCTTCGCTTGCTGAAGTTACGATACTTGAAAAGAAAGGGGTGGTGAAATGATTCGTGAGGTTTTTGCGGCGGCACTTGCTTTTTCCTCGCTTGTCACGTTTGGTGGCATACCGAGCGGCGAGGAGGAGGCTAAGCGTCAGGCGAGAAGTGTACATCTTTTCTGGCAGGGAATCCAGAAGGATGCCACAGAGGTTGTCGGTTCTGTGAAGGTGACGCAGGATCAGACGAATTCCTACTATATGGTTATTGGGTTTGACGGCGGCTACATGGGAATACAAAATGTAGGCGGACATCATGTGGGTATCTTTTCCATTTGGGACCCGGTGGGGCATGCGTTCGATTTCGCTGCCAAGCCGGATGATGTGGCGGAGAATCTCCGCGCTAAGGTTCTTTATGCAGCTCCCAATATTAGTGTTTCGCGTTTTGGTGGTGAAGGCACGGGGGCTAAGACGATGTTTGGCACGAACTGGGAAGTAGGACGTGATGTCTATTTTCGTATCAAGACGGAGCCTGATGGAGAAGATCGCATCAAGTTCACAGGCTTTATCGGTGACGGCAAGAAGGAGCTTAAGATCGCCACGATTTCGCGTTTGCGCCACGGGCGTAAAGCTGTCGTCTCGGGGGTTTATTCCTTTGTGGAGGATTTCTGGCGCAATGGGGTGTCTAAGACTTTGGTTCGCCGCGCTGAGTTTACGAAGTTTGCTTCGCGTGTCTCGCAGAATGATAAGTTTACCCCTTGCACGGGAGCGTTTTTCTCGGCAGACAGAAATACGCTTAAGACGATCGATGCTGGTCCTGTTCAAGATGGCGGCTTCCTTCAGACCGGCGGAGATACCGTCAATAAGACAATACCTCTTGGGAAGACTTTCAGTTTCGAGGTGACAAAGCGATAGCTGCATGTAAAGGGAATGTCCCCATTAAGAATGAAAGGGGAGTGTTTCCGTTGAAATTGCGAGTTAAAAATCGTGGTTGCGCAAATCGGTTAAATAATGTATAATATACGAAAATTTTTGCTCCAAGGAAGAAAGAAGAGGTAGAAAAATGGGTACAGGTCGTACACTCCGCAAGGAATCCCACGTTCGTCCGTGCAAGACGCCCGCTGGCAAGGCGCATAAGAGCGCTGCGCAGCGTCGTAGGCTCGTCAAGTTTGGCATGAAGGAAGAGGATGTTCAGCTTATGGGCGCCGAAGAGGTTCGTGTGCTCGTTCAGCGTCCTACTCTTGTCAAGAAGCTTGTTGCAAAGAAGGCGTGAACAAGGTCTACTCGTTAGTAGAAGACAGGTTCGTAAATCCCCTCTTCGAGGTTTTCGATGGAGGGGATTTCGTTTTGTCGTCATATCGCGATGTCGAGGGATCCTCGACGGAGATGCAGGTGTATTTTCCCGATGATGGCGATAAAGATGCCGCTATCGAAGCCTTAAGGTCTGCTATAGAAGTTGTCGGGGCCAGAGCCGATGTGGAATATGCGTCTATTCCCGACGAGGATTGGCTTCTTAGCTATCGCCGCCATTTCAAGACGGATCGAATCGGAAAGGGGCTTCTTGTTGTTCCCGAATGGGAGGCTGATTCTTTTCAGCGTGAGCAAGGGGATGAAAAGCGCCAGATGATCGTTCTTGATCCTGGGCTTGCGTTTGGGACAGGCAAACATGAGACAACACGTGCCTGCCTTGAATACATTGACGAGCTTTCGGCTTCGGGCGGTACTTTCCTTGATATGGGTTGTGGTTCAGGAATCTTGTCTATTGCTGCGGCAAAGCTTGGTTATCAGAATGTCGCCGGCTTTGATATTGATTCAGAGGCGGTGGCATCAGCGCTTGAAAATGTAGCATTAAACAAGGTGTGTGTTGATTTGCGTGAGTTTGCGCTTGGCGGAGGGGCTCTTACGCTTGATTCCTCAATTGAGGCCGCCAAGGGCATCTATCCCGATTTGGCGCTTCAAAACGGTTCTCAAGCGGCCAAGTGCGAGTATTTTGCTCCGGCCGATGTCGTGGTGGCAAATATCTTGGGCCCTCTCCTCATTGCTTTTGCCGAAGAGATCGTGGGATATGTTCGCAAGAATCTTGTCATTTCAGGGATTTTGAACGAGCTTTATCCTGAAGTCCTTGATGCTTTTAAGGCGCACGGCTTCAGCGAGGTTTCCCGCAAGTCGTACGGGGAGTGGTCCACGGGCCTTCTTATCCGTCAGGCGTAGTTTTTTACCAGCAGATTTTCGGTATGGAATGCGCTTCAAGATAGGCGTTGGCTTTATCGAAAGGCTTTGATCCGAAGAAGCCGCGCGAAGCGGAAAGCGGAGAAGGATGTGCGGATTCGATGACGCAATGGCGTGAGCGATCTATGAACGCGCCTTTTTTCTGTGCGTACGCGCCCCAAAGGATGAATACGAGCTGGCTACGGTTTTCCGCAAGTGCGCGGACTGCAGCATCGGTGAACGTCTCCCATCCTTTTTTCTGGTGGGAGCCAGCTTTGTGGGCTTCAACAGTCAGTGTGGCATTAAGTAGCAACACTCCCTGATCAGCCCAGGATAGGAGGTCTGGCGTTTTACCGAGCTCCTTGGCGATGTTTCTGAGCGATGGCGGAGTCTTTACGTCTGGCGGAACATAAAAACTGAGCCCCTGGGCTTCGCGCGGCTCATGGTAAGGGTCCTGCCCTATGATTACGGCTTTTACTTTGTTAAAGGGAGTGTGCGAAAATGCAGCAAAGACTTTTCCCCTTGGAGGAAAAACCTCTGTCTTCTCGTAGGCTTCAGAGACGAAGTTCTTTAGTTTCGCGAAATATGGTTTTTCGAATTCGCCAGCAAGAACTTCCCGCCAAGATTCTTCTAAAAGATTTTCCATGCCACATAGTTTAGCATAATTGACCGTTTTGGCAATTCCCCTTGACAAGCGGAGTGAATGGGTGTATATTGGAAAAACTGCGCGGCATGAAGAAGTGCGCTACATAGAGGAGATTTGTCTATATGTCTAAAAAACTTTTGATTGTGGAATCGCCTGCCAAGGCGAAGACCATCGCCAAATATCTTGGCGGCGAATTTGCCGTTAAGAGTTCTGTTGGTCACATTCGCGACCTTCCTTCGGAAAATAATGCGATCGCCATTTCCGCCACGGGCGAGAACGCATGGGATTTTCTTCCCACTTACACGGTCTCCAAGGACAAGGAGAAGATTGTCGCTGATTTGAAAGACGCCGTCAAGAAGTCTGATGAAATATTTTTGGCAAGCGATCCTGACCGCGAAGGAGAGGCTATAGCATGGCACCTGAAGGAGGTTCTCGCCCCTGTCGCGGAAGGAAAGCCTTTTAGGCGTGTTACATACAACGAAATTACAAAAAATGCCGTTTTGAAGGCTGTGTCCGAGCCAAGAGATATTGATATGCCGCGCGTGGATGCTCAGCAGGCTCGGCGTATTCTCGACCGCCTTGTGGGCTATAAGGTATCGCCTCTTTTGTGGAAGTATATTCAGTGTCCCAATAGCCGCACTTTGAGCGCAGGGCGCGTTCAGTCTGTGGCTTTGAGGCTTCTTGTGGAGCGCCAGCGCGAGATTGATGCTTTTGTTCCGGAGAAGTATTTTCTCATGGGCGTCGAGGCCAGAAAGCGCAATGGAGATGAGGAGTCGTTCGTTGCCAAGCTGTCGCGTCTTGATGGTCAGAAGCCAGAGATTCGCTCTACGCAGATTGCAGATAACATTCTTCTTGATCTCGCCGGCGCGGATCTTGAAGTCTCCGATCTTAAGGCGCAGCCCAAATTGCGCCATGCCCTGCCTCCGTTTACCACATCGACTCTGCAGCAGGGCGCTTCGAGTGTTTTGGGGATGTCGCCCGGCAAGACTATGAAGCTTGCGCAGGCGCTTTATGAAAGCGGGCTTATCACTTACATGCGAACAGACTCTGTTAATGTGAGTGAACAGGCTCGTGCCGCGGCAAAGGATTTCATTCTTGCGGAATATGGCGAGGCTTTCTATCCGGAGAAGCCGAACTACTTCAAGTCCAAGGCGGATGCGCAGGGTGCGCACGAGGCAATTAGGCCTACAGATGTCCGCGCTCTTCCGGAAACGCAGAATCTTGAGTCGTCTGCGCTGAAGCTTTATGATCTCATATGGCGCAGGTTTGTGGCGAGCCAGATGGCCGATGCGCGAATTACAGTGAAAACCGCCTGTCTTGCGGCTAAGAAGCCTGCTCTTGCCCATTCGTATCTTTTTACCGCGAGCGCCACAGAAATCGACTTTGAGGGATTCCTTAAGGTGATGAAGTTGTCCCTCGCCAGGAAAAAGCGCGGCGAAGACGAGGAAGATGACGATTCTGACGAAGTCAAGCGCCTGCCGCCGCTCAAGGTCGGAGAGCTTCTTGATGCCGTGCGCTATATTGCCGATGAGAAGGAGACGAAAGGGCCTTCGCATTATTCCGAGGCCTCGCTTATTAAGGCTCTTGAGGAAAATGGCGTAGGGCGTCCTTCCACGTACGCGCAGACAATTGAAACTCTGAAGGCGCGCGAATATGCCAAAACGGAGAAGAAGAAACTTCTTCCGCTTGAGCGCGGGATTCTCGTTTGCGACTATCTGACAAAAAAGCTTGATCAGCTTTTTAACGTGGGATATACGGCCGAGATGGAAGCGGAGCTCGATAAGATCGAGGAAAAAGGTGTTCCGATGAACACTATGCTCAGTGAGTTTTATGTTAAGTTCTGCGCCGGAATCGCGGCATGCGCAGAACCTGCTCCCGATAGGGAGAAGGTTGAATTCGTTCTCTCTCTCTTGAGTGAGGTGTCGGAATGGAAGGAGCCGAAAACTGTCGGCAAGCGCACGTATGACGACAAGGCGTTTGTGGAGTCGTTCCGTAATCAGCTTGATGGCGATCGTCCGTTGAGCGCGCGCCAGCTTGAGTTTCTTGTACGCATGGTGATGATGTATTCATCGCAGATTCATGATGCAGAGGCGAGGCTCAAGGAGCGCGGGCTTTTTGCAGCATCATCCACGCAGGGCGAAAGAGCGGACGCGGGCTTGGTAAAGTACTGCTTCGATGTCGTCGAGCGTATTGCTGCGCTTATGAAGAATCCCTTTATCAAAAGCCTGCGCGAGCAAGTCAATCGCGGAAGGGGCCTTTCTCCGAAGCAGTTCACGGTTCTTGCTCGTGCAGTCGGCGAAAATTGCGCCGCGCTTGAGGATGGAGCCGCTATCAGGGCCAAGCTCGAGCCGCATCTCCCCGGTGGATTCTCTCAGGTCGAGGAGGATCCTGCCATTTCCGTCCTTTTTAAACTTGCGGAGTCGATCACTCAGTGGAGACCTGTCGGCAAGAAAGGCGCACGGGTCTATGACGACAAGTCTTTTGTGGAGTCCTTGAGGGAGCAGTACCAAGACCGCCATTCGCTCAGCTCTCGCCAAGTGATGGCTCTCAAGCGGATTGTGGCTATTTACAAGGATCAGATTCCCGATTTTGCGGCACATGCCTCTTCGCTTGGGATTGAGGCCATGGCCTCTTCTTCAAAGCTTGTGAAAAAATCTGCATCAAGAATGAAGGTTGGGAAAAAGCGTGACGCAAAAGTCTGATATTCTTGTTGCGAACGAGTCCGTTAGGCGTTTTTGTGCCTACTTAAGCGCTGAGCGCTCGCTTTCCGGGCATACTCTCAGCGCATATCTTGCAGACCTGCGTCTGTTCGCAGATTTTCTCTCGGGGAATTCGGAACGAAAGATAGAATGGAGCAGTGTAAGCGAGAGGGATGCGCGGGCATACTTGGCGCATCTCGGCAAGATGAAGGCCTCTGCGGTCACAATGCGTCGCAAGCTTGCGGCTTTGCGGACTTTTTTCCGCTTTCTTGAAAAGGAATACAATGTAGAGTGCAATCCTTTTGCTTTTCTCAAAGGGCCGCGCAAGACAAAAGTTTTACCGAAGGTTCTTTCGGTGTCCGATGTCGCGCGATTTTTAGAGCGTCCGATCGTCAACCTCTCAGAGGGGAAAATTAACGAGTACGAGGCTTTGCGAGATTCTGCAATATTTGAGTTTTTATATTCTACGGGATGTCGCATCAGCGAGGCCATCGAAGTTAAATGGGGTGAGATTGATTTTTCTCGCGGAACGCTGATTGTTACAGGTAAAGGCTCGAAGGATCGGCTTGTCATAGTTGGGAAAGAGGCGCTTTCGCAGCTTTCACGCCTGCGTGTTTCTGCCATGGCTAAATATCCAGCTCATGCGCTCGATGACTCGTTCGTGTTTCTGGGGCCGCACCTAAAGCGGCTTTCGCCGCGCTTCGTGGAGCGCAGGATGAAGAAGTATCTTGCAGAGGCCGGACTTCCTGGTGATTTGACTCCTCATAAGCTCAGGCACAGTTTCGCTACGCATCTTCTTGATGCAGGCGCAGATTTGCGCAGTGTTCAGGAAATGCTTGGTCATGCATCGCTTTCCACGACCCAGATATACACCCACGTGTCGGTGGAGCGATTGAAAGATGAATACGCAAAGTCCCATCCACGGGCGTAGAAAAACCATGTCGCAGATCAGAAGAGAGACTTGTCTTGCCGCCGCGCCATATATTGCGTGGATGATTTTTTTATTTGCATTGCCCGAAGGCGCTCTTTCGTATGCGTTGCGCACGGTAGTTGCTGCCGTTGCGCTTTGCGCGTGGCTTTTCTTACGCGGAGGACGTGACGCTGGCTTGGGGAATTCTCCGCGTACTTCCTTGTCTTCTGCTGTTTTCTGGGGTATTTTTGCGGGTGTGGCCGTAACTGTCCTCTGGATATTCCCCGAGTATTTGGAATTTTATCGCAAGTGGTGTGTTCTTGGGGATGTTCCGTCGCCCTTAGAGGCCAAGCCTTCACCTTATGCGCCGGAGAATTGCGGATGGCCGCTGACGATTCTGCGCCTTTTCGGGAGTGCGTTTATAATTGCTCCGGCAGAGGAGATTTTTTTCAGGCATTTTTTATACAGGCGCCTTCAGCATGAAGATTGGGTGGCGGTGGACTCCCGGAGATTCGATTGGCCTGCTTTTTTGTGGATGGTGGGGCTTTTTGCTCTTGAGCACAACAGAATTGTTGCGGCGGTGATGGCTGGTGCGGTTTATGGTCTGGTTTACATCCGCTGGGGGCTCTTGCCGGCTATTCTCGCGCATGTGCTTACGAATCTTCTTTTGGCGCTTTATGTCATCGAAACAGGGGCTTGGACGTTTTGGTGACGTGACATAGCCGGAAAATATGGTATAATACATGCATCGTAATTCGCCAATACGTCATCGTTTTTGGTGACGGGTACAAACAAAAAAGGAAAAAGAAATGAAAAAGATACTAACTGCACTTGCGATTACCGCATTCACATTCGCTGCAAAGGCCGATGTTACTTGGAGCTGGTGGTGTGAAAATCAGAAGGCTACGCCAGAATTCTCTTTTGGCCTCGGATCTGAGTGCGCAGACGTCGAGACAATGGAGCTCTCTCTTATTTACAGTGGTTCTTCCAATGTCGGCGTGATCCAGTGGGCTTGGTGTGGTGTCAACAATTCTGATATGACCGGCGTTCTTCAGCTCGCACCTTGGTTCAACAAGGGCAAGGCGCCTACCGTTCAGCTCGGATTCATCAATATCAACGAGAAGAGCGCGTTTACCTGGGGTTTCCTTAATTTCTCCGACAAGACGACAGTTCAGTTGGGGCTTTTGAACTTCAATAAGGAAGGCTTCCTTCCCGTATTCCCCTTCATCAACCTCGATAAATCGCTTTTCGACTAATCGGCTTATTGCCCGTACTTGTGGGATATGACTTTGCCGAATGAAATCAAGGACGCGTTTTTTGCGCGTCCGCTTGATGCCCACAAGCGGTCCGTCGGCACTGTTACGGTTGTCGGCGGATCGGGGCACTACATTCACGCCCCTGTGATCGCTGGTCTCGGCGCCCGTGCAGCCGGCGCGGGGTTGGTGCAGCTCGTTGTTCCTGACGCTTCACGCATTGCAGCGGGTGCGCTTCTTCCCGAGGCAACATTCACGAAACTCTCTCCCACTTGCGTCCCGCCGAAGGCTAATGTCGTCGTGCTCGGGATGGGGCTTGGTGTTTCGGATAATTCGCGTGTTCTTATTTCGCGTCTTCTTTCTGGGAGTTGTGGACGTTTTGTTCTTGATGCCGATGCTCTCGCGATTCTGTCTGAGTGGTATGGCAAGAGTGACGGTTACGATCCTGCGGTAGGGCAGGAGCTTGTGCTTACGCCGCACGAGGGTGAAGCGGCGCGTCTTCTCGGCTGGGAGCGCGAAAAGGTTGTTTCTAACCGCCTTGATGCGGCCAAGGCTATTGTGGATAGATACGGTGCGACTGTCGTTCTTAAAGGGGCTCGTACTCTTGTGGTTTCTTCCGATGCTTCGCGCGTATACTGGAATGACTGCGGAAACCCGTTTATGGCCATGGGCGGCATGGGCGATCTTCTCGCAGGCGTGATTGGGGCGAGGTGGGCATATTTGAAAGGGGATCCTTTCCTTGCTGCGGCATCTGGCGCATATCTCCATTCCGCCGCAAGTGACGAGCTTGTGGCACGGGAGGAGGATCCGTCGATAGTCAATACGGCAGCGCACATTGGATCGTTACGTGTAAGGTTGGACAGATAAACGAATTGGAGGCTAAGCATGGTCAATTACGATGGGCTTATAAATTCCCTCAAAAAGACTGACGAGGCATTTGGCCTTTTGACCATGCAGGCCACCAGCACGACGGGGCGGCTTGTGCGCGCCCTCCCCGGGCGGCTTAAGGCTCTTTTTTCTGCGGAGCACGGCTTTTTCGGTAATGTGGCTGCAGGCGAAAAGACTTCCAGTGCATGGCATCCGTTTTGGAACCTTCCAATCCATTCTCTTTACGGCGAGCATCGCAAGCCTACGCCGGAAATGCTTCAAGGCCTTGACAGGATAGTCATCGATCTGTGCGACATTGGCGTGAGGTGCTACACGTATCTTGCCACATTAAAGAATATGCTTGAGGTGTGTGCAGAGCGCTCTATACCGGTTACAGTTCTTGATCGCCAGATCCCGATGGGAAATATTCTTGACGGCCCCATGCGCAAGCCTGAATATTCAAGTTTTGTAGCTCCTCTGAATATTCCTTTTTGCCACGGCATGACTCCTGGCGAGTGTGCTGTGTGGATTTCGTACGCCGAAAGGCTCGACCTTGATCTTGATGTGGTCAAGCTGCTCGGTTGGAATCATTACAAGCACGATCCATGGCCGAATTTCATTCCTCCGAGTCCAGCTATCCGTAGTTGGGATTCAGCAGTTCTCTATCCCACAACCGTTTTCACCGAGGCGTATCCTGCTGTTGACTGCGACAGGGATGGTGCTCTTGCCTTCCGCGTAATCGGGGCTCCATGGCTTGAGCCGCTTAGTTTAATGAAAGACCTTCAGCAGGGGCTTGAAGCCTGTGGGGTTGAAATGCGCCCATATCGTTATTCGCCGAAGGGTGGCGTGTACAAGGATTTTACCCTCAACGGAATCCTGTTTTCTGTTTCGCGTCCAATAGGCTATTATCCGGTTACGGCTGGAGTTTTGATTTTTACGGCGCTTCTGAAGCATTATGGCGAGAAAGTGGAGCTTGGCTCACGGCCGGAGTGGCTTGATAAACTCTTCGGTTCTACGGAGATTCGTGACACTCTCGCCCATGGCAGCCTTGGAGAGCTTTTCACCGGCTGGATAGAGCTGCAGAATGAGTATTTGAAAACAAAAGTAGATCTTTATTCGTAGAGGCAGAAATGAAAGCAGTGTTTTTTGATCTTGATGGAACGCTTGTCGATTCAAGGGCCGACTTGTGTGCGGCTGTCAATCATACGCGGCGCGATCTCGGGCTTGCCGAGCGCCCCGACAGCGAGATCCTCGTGAACATCGGTCTTGGAGCGCGTCATCTTCTCGTCAATTCCATCCCCGAGAAGGCGGCAGAGGCAGATTACCTCTGGGAGGCGTTTATGGTGCGCTATCGCGAGCATCTCTTAGACCTTTCCACACTCTATCCCGGCGTGGAGGAGACGCTTGAGGTCCTCTCTTCGCGCGGTTGGAAGATGGGAGTCAATACGGCTAAGCCATCGCAGGCCACACGGGAGGTCCTCAAGCATTTCGGGATAGATGGATTTTTTGGCGATGCCGTTATTGCAGGTGGTGATTGCGACGAGATGAAGCCCAGCGCAAAGCCGCTCCTTGCTTGTGCGGAGAGGATGGGGCATACGGTCACTCCCGCCGATTGGATGGTGGGCGACAATTGGACGGATGTAAAATGCGGAATCAATGCAGGGGTTAAAAGCGCTTTTTGTGCATTTGGATTCGGCACACTCGGGGATGCTGAGTATACTGTGAGGATTGATTCTTTCGCTCAGCTTCTCGAACATCTTCGCTGATTTATAAATAAAGGAGAAAAAGATGAAAAAAATATTATGCATTATTTGTGCAGTTGTAAGTCTGGCCGTTTCGGCTGTCGTCGAGCGCCATTTCATCTGGCCGGATGGCAAAATGCCTTATTCCGATCAGAAGCATCTCATTGCCGCCATGACCGATGTTAAAAATTTCAAGGCAGACGAATGGCGCAAGCCGTATCTTGAATGGAGTAAGCCTCCGGCGGCCGATAAGAAAAACGGGGCATGTGTGATTCTCATTTCCGGTGGCGGCTATACCAGCTGCTGTGATGTCGGACATGTTCGGTCATGGGAGAAAAAATTGACTGAGGAGGGTGTAACGTGCGTTAATTTCGTTTATCGTACTCCGCGTCCCAACGGTCTTCCTATCTGGCAGTGCGCATGGGCTGATGCGCAACGTGCGGTGAGAGTTGTTCGTTCGGAGGCCGCAAAGCGTGGGTTTGACCCTAATCGCATCGGCACGATGTCGATGTCGGCAGGCTCCCATCTTGCCACATTGCTTGCCACGAGCTCTCTGACGCCTGCGTATGAGCCGGTAGACGACCTCGACAAGGCTCCTTGTAATATTAATTTCGCCTGCACGTTCGCGATTGCGTATGCGCTTACGGATGGAGTGGGTACTCAAAATATGCGCGAAGGTGATTCCATCGATACTAAGCTTGATAGCGTCTTTAAGTTCGATAAGCAGACTTGCCCTATGTGGATGTCGCACGGAGGCAAAGATCCTTATTCTCCCATGGCATCCACTTTGGTTTATCGTAAGCTCAGGCAGATGAAGATTCCTGCGGAGGTCCATATCTATCCAGACAAGGGGCATGCCGTCTTAGGTTTTGACAGAGCCGTAGAGTTTATGCGTCAGATGCAGTACTTTAGCCCTCTTGGCAAGTCTCAAGGTCTTGCGGACCGCTATCATAGCGAAAAGGATCGCGCCACCTACGAAAAGGTTGAGATTTGGCCGAAGGGTAAGATGCCTTATTTTCAGACGAAGGTTAAGCAGTGTGAGCCGTTCCTTGAATGGCATACTCCCAAGACTCTCAAAACAAAAGCCATCCAGATCATCTGGTCAGGCGGCTCATATATGGGCAATAACCCCAATAGCTTTGAGGTTGCTCCTTTTCGCCGCTATTTGAATGAAAAGGGCATGACGGTAGTCACCGTGCAGTACCGCACTCCGCGTCCTGCAGCGCCTCTAGCGAAGCACACCACTGCATGGGCTGATATTCAGCGCGCCATCAGGATTGTACGTTCTGAGGCCGAGAAGCGTGGCCTTGATCCGAATAGGATCGGCATTATGGGCTCTTCCGCAGGTGGTCATCTGGCACTTATGGGTGCTACAAGTTCCTGCCGCAAGGCGTATGGAAAAGTTGACAATATCGACAATTTGCCGTGCAATCCGCAGTGGGCTGTTGCGATTTATCCCGCGTATGCGCTCACGGACGGGCTTGATCATCCTAATTCAAAGGGCGGAAATGAGGATTCTGCGCGTCTTGCCCCTGAGTTCTCTTTCGATTTGAAGACTCCTCCGATTCTTTTCATTCATGGCGACAAGGACGACTGGGCTGCGATGAATTCGGTTAAGGTTTGGGAGCAGCTTAGCCGCATGGGGATTCAGGGTGAGCTTCATACGCTTGCCTTGAGGCCACACTGTTTTCAGGGCTGGGCTGTTCCAGGCACGGGCAGTCACACTTGGATGGATCGCATCTGGGAATTTATGTGGGCCAAGGGCTTCAACAAGTAATTTCCGTTTACTTTCTGTTGGCGAACAATGCGGCTGAAATGATAGCCGTAAAGCCTATAAGAGAGAGAGCATCTGGGATTTGACTGAAGAAGACAAATCCCAGGATGCCAGTAAAGATGATGTTGGAATAGTCGTAGACGGCAATCTGCCGCGGCGGTGCAAACGAATAGGCCATGGTGACACCGAACTGTCCTATAGCCGCGCTTGCGCCGGCGCCGAGAAGGATTGCAATTTGTTGTATGGTCATCGGCTCGAGAGATCCTGCGATGAATGGAATTGAGGCAATAGAGGAAAATGCGCTAAAGAAGAGGACGATGAAAGCTGGGTTTGCTTTATAGACTCCGAGTTTTCTTACGCAGGTATAGGCGATGCCGGCTCCGAGACCGCCTATGAGCGCCGTAAAGGCGGGAAAATCGGCACTGAAGGATGCTGATGGCTTTATTACCATAAGAACACCCGCAAACCCGACTGCAATCGCTATGAATTGGCGCGCGTAAGTTTTTTCTTTTAAAAAAAGCCATGAAAAGAGAACCGTGAAAAACGGAGCAGTTTTGTTTAGCGCCATCGCATCTGCGATGGGAATTTTTGAGAGCGCGTAGAAATTGGCGAAGATACCGATGCAGCCTGCAGCGGATCTGAGAAGAAGGATGAAGAGCGCTTTTTTGCTGAAACTTGAGCCGTCTGAACAAAGTTGCCGCGGGCCTTTTATAAAGATGGCGGTTGCAATGAGTAGTGCGATGAAATTTCTAAAGAAGCTTTTTTGAAAGCTTGAGATTTGAGAGCCGTAATCATCGCATAGTCTAACGAAGAACGCCATGAGCGCAAATCCGAACGCGCTCATAATGATGTAAACAATGCCTTTGGTGCGGTTTTGCATGGCGTCTTTCGGGGAGAGACCTCACTGAGCATCACAATGATGCCCAAGGCGGGCTGGCAGTTTTTATGGAAACAGGTTCACCGGAAACAGGGTGTGTAAATTCAATCCCGTATGCGTGAAGGCAGTGCCCTATCTGGTTCTCAACGGCGAAAGAGCCGTAGAGGCGATCGTTGATGATGTGCATTCCGGCAAGTGCAAGCTGCGCTCGTATCTGATGGGTGACGCCGGTATAGATTGTAACCTCAAGGAGCGTTCTCTCCTCGTTTTCCACGAACATTCTGTCAATCGGTTTGAAATGCGTTATGGCATGAAGCGGACGCGCTTTGGCCTTCTCCGTCTCACATAGGCGGTTGTGGCGGTAGTCTATCATTTTGCAGAATGGCAGCTTAGGGTCGTGAATAAGGTCGTTTTCAAGCGTTCCACCTACTGCAACCGCACCTTCTACAAGGGCAAGATATGTTTTCTTTACGGTCTGTTGAGTGAATTGCGCACGTAGTACTTCAAAGGCTTCTGCGCTTCGCGCCACTAAAACCAGCCCCGAAGTATCGGCATCAATTCGATGAAGGGCGCCCGCCATAAGGGGTCTGTCCCCAAGAGGAATGCACTCTGGATATCGGGAAACCACTCCGTTCATGAGAGTTTCCGTTTCGCCGCAAGATAGTGGCTGAACTGGCAGAGCCGGCGGCTTGTCGAAAGCGAGAATATGATCGTCTTCAAAGATTAAGCGAGGTTTAATTGCACGGTTTGGCTTGACAAGATTGTCCTGTGCCTCTAAGAGTTTTATTACGAAAATCTTTTCTCCGCCCTTGAGCTTGATGCCTTTGGGAGCTTTTCTACCGTTCAGGAGGATTTCTCCGTTTGCAATAGCTTCGCGAACAAACGCGCGTGTGGCCGACGGTATAGACGCAAGCAAAGCGGCGTCCAATCGAACGCCGCTTTGATCATTTAGTATTTCCTTGTTCTCTATCATTCTTTTACGAGTTAATCGTATCTGTCCATTTCAGACGGGGCTATGGGGGCTATCCCCTCCCACGAGCTACTGGATGCCCACGGCAGCTGCGAATCTTCGCTTGTGTCCGCAATGCAACCTGCGAAGAGAACTCCCGCAAGAATAATCCAAAGAGTCTTAGTCAGCGAAGACAACGTCATTTTTCTTAATCTCTGCCTGTGTCCAGTTGGAAAGGATGTCGCACACGATCCAGTTCTTGCCGGGAACTTCCTGCCTCAAACGGACGCGACCGACAATTTCTCCGGCAGGACCGTTGAAACCAGGACGCTTGATCGGGAAGTCAAGCATGGGAAGGGGGCGCATGAGATCGTTGCCCTTGAGCTGCATCATAGCCTCAGGGGTAACTTCGATAATGGCGAATGCAGCTTCGTTGTTTGCCTCGAGAATCTTACCCTTGTCGCCGGCAGGCAGGGAAGTGACGGCCGCGCCAATCTCGGACGTTCCAGATCCAACGTTGGCAATCATGCTCTTCTGGAGATCCTGAATCATCTTTTTGAGCTTTGAAACCATGTCCTTTTCCTTTTCAAGCTCTTCCTTGGCTGCTTCCGTCTCCTGACGGGCGGTGGTGATATCGTCTCTAAGTGATGTGATTTCAACGTTCAGCTGATCGATCTGCGCCTTTTTGTCTACGATTTCGCCCTCAAGCTTAGTTTTCTGCTCGGTGAGATCGGTGATGGAGGCATCGCGCTCTTCAATTGTTTTGCGATCCTTACGAATCTGCGGTTTGAGATCGTTGACTTCGGCAACGAGATTTTCAACCTGCTTACGAAGCGATGGGATGGCTTCGCGCGTCTTGGCAAACTGATCCTTCTGCTTGCGCAGGGAGTCCACGAACTTGCGAAGAAGACGAACAGCTTCAGAATCAGCAGTCATCTTAGTGGTGCCGTCATCAAGGGGCTTGCCCGTCATAGGATCGATCTCGTATATGTTTCTCAAGAGGTCTCTTTCCTTTTTACCCCAAGCGAGCGGATCGTGGACGGTATCCTCAAGGCTATAGCGATACGCTTCTGCCTCAGCGAGGACATCCTTCATTTCGGGATTTCCGGAGGTGGCCATCTCTGCGGTGAGAGGAGAGATGTCGATTTTGTACTTTTCAGCATCGGGGCAGGCCTCGTTGGCGGAGTACTTTACATCCTTCTCGATGTACGCCGAGGCTTCAATAATCGTATCGCGCAGCGCTTTGTTGCGGTCTGACATCTCCTCTTTATTTAAAAAGGTCTCGTACGTAAAGTAGAGCGCGGCGCCTGTTAATATAAGAAAAAGATAGATGAAAACGTGCAGAGCTTTGTTCATAAATGGTGTCCTATGCTGTCTGTTAGTATTGTTTTCTTTTTTCCTTAGCTGAAGGAATCTTTCTTGAGATTCATTATTACCTAAATGATACACTATTTTTGCTCATAAGGCAACTGTTTTTGATAAAATATCGTACATGACATTTGAAGTAATAAAAGAGGATACAAGAACGTCTGCTCGTTTGGGGCGGATTTATACGGCTCATGGCGTTGTGGAGACGCCTGTGTTTATGGATGTCGGGACGCTTGGCACCGTAAAGGCGCTGGATCCGCGCGATCTTGTGGAGAACAATGCGCAGGTTGTTCTGGGCAATACTTATCATCTTATGCTTAGACCCGGCAAGGAGGTCATCGCGGCCGCCGGCGGGCTTCATAAGTTTATGCGCTGGGACGGTCCCATTCTCACCGACTCAGGTGGGTTTCAGGTTTTTTCGCTCGCTAAAATGCGCAAGCTTACGGAAGAAGGGTGTCATTTCCATTCTCACATAGACGGTCACAAATTCTTCCTTGGCCCAAAGGAATCCATGGAAATGCAGCGTATTCTCGGCAGCGACATCGCGATGGTGTTTGACGAATGTCTACCGTATCCATGCGATCGTGCGCGTGCTGAGAAATCAGTCGAGCAGACTCTTCGCTGGGCAGAACGTTCAAAGGCCCAGCCGCGCGCCGAGGGGCAGCTTGTCTTTGGAATCGTCCAGGGTGGAGTGTACGATGATTTGAGGCGCCACTGCGCTGAGAAGCTTGTGGAGATCGGTTTCGACGGATATGCGGTAGGAGGCGTTTCCGTGGGAGAACCAGAGGAGTTTATGTATCAGGCGGTTGATGCGAGCGTTCCGTATCTTCCCAAGGATGCTCCGCGTTATGTCATGGGCCTTGGTGTGATGCATCAAATGGCCGAATGCGTGGCCAAGGGCATTGATATGTTCGACTGCGTACTTCCCACCAGAATAGCGCGTCACGGCACGGCAATAACCCGTAAGGGAAATGTGGCCATCAAAGCCGCCAAGTGGGAGTTTGATCAAGGACCTGTGGAGGAGGGGTGTGATTGCTATTGTTGCAGAAACTTTACGCGCAGTTATGTGCGCCATCTTCTTCACTCCGGCGAAATACTTGGTGCGCGTCTCTTGACTATTCATAACGTGTATGCGCTTAATCGTTTTATGCGTGAGATGCGCGCGGCAATCGCTGACGGCACGTTTTATGAATGGAAGGAGACCGTCCGTCGTGAGACGGCAGGAGTGTGATTGCGCGGCGAGTCTCTAAATGTGATATAATATGCGCTGTATCGGGGTGCTGCCGGAGATGTCCTCCGGGTGCTGAGAAAATACCCGTCAACCTGAACAGGATAATGCCTGCGGAGGAAAATATATGACGCAGTTGGAATTCGCCCGCAAGGGTATCGTGACCGAAGCGATGGAAACCGTGGCTTTGGATGAGAACGTCACAGCACGTGAAGTACTTGAGGCGGTGGCGGAAGGAACGGCGGTGATACCGCGCAACATTCACCGGCGCAATATACGCCCTGTTGGCGTAGGCCGGCCTTTTTCCGTGAAGATCAATGCTAATCTCGGCCGCAGTATGACGCATTCTGGCCGTGGCGATGAATTGGAAAAGCTCGACATCGCGGTAAAGGCCGGAGCCGATTTCGTGATGGATCTTTCTGTCGGCGAAGATGTAAAGTCGATTCGCCAAGGGATGCTTGAAGCCTCTCCGAAACCGCTCGGCACGGTGCCAGTTTATGAAACTGTTTCGCGAATCAAGGGCGATATTCCTCATATGGATCCGTCTCTTTTATTGGATGTCATCAGGGAGCAGGCGGAGCAGGGCGTCGATTTTATGACGCTGCATGCTGGGCTTTTGCTTTCGCATATCCCCGTCGCCATGAGGCGGAAAATGGGCATCGTCAGCAGAGGAGGCGCGATTATGGCGGAGTGGATGATGGAGAATCGGTCTGAAAATCCTCTCTATACACATTGGGATAAAGTCCTTGATATTCTGGCGGAACACGATGTAACCGTGTCTCTTGGCGACGGGATGCGCCCGGGGTGCCTTGCCGATGCGTCAGATGCCGCGCAGTTCGGCGAGCTTGATGTATTGGGTGAGCTGGTTGAGCGCTGCCGCCGCCGCGGGGTCCAGGTAATGGTGGAGGGGCCGGGGCACATCCCCTTTGACCAGATTGAAATGAATATGATCCGCGAGCGTGAAGTCTGCAAGGGAGCTCCGTTTTATGTGCTTGGTCCCGTGGTTACGGATATTGCGCCCGGCTATGACCACATAACGAGCGCGATAGGCGCTACGGCCGCTGCGACTTACGGCGCGTCGCTTCTGTGTTATGTTACGCCTTCGGAACATCTCGGGCTCCCTGACGCAGAAGAGGTTCGTCAGGGGTGTGTCGCCTACAAAATTGCCGCCCATGCCGGAGATGTCGCCCGCGGTCTGCCCGGTTCCCGCAAGCGCGACGACGCCATTTCCGACGCGCGCGCTGCTTTTGACTGGGAGCGTCAGTTCGAGCTTGCGCTTGATCCTTGCCATGCAAAGGCGCGCTGGCTCAAAACGCGCTTTGCTACGGACGAAGTTCATTCAGACGATCATTGTTCGATGTGTGGTAAGGAATTCTGTTCGGTGAGGACGTCGCGCCGTCTCCGAGAGCTTGCATTGTCTATGAGTTCGCAATGTGCCTCAAAAACGTCTTGAGATGCTGCGATTCCTGCCAGGAAGACGAAATAAAATCGGCACCCCCCGATGTTGTACAGAGACGTCTGGTGTGGTATAATTGTGTAGATGGAAATGCGTAGGCTCGAAAACGAGCGGGCACACGGCGCAGATAGTGGGCCGCACGTCCGTATCGTTGAGAGTGTCTTCCGGTTCATGGTTTATGCGTCATCGACGAGTTGTCGAATCGTAAGCCGAAGAACTGTCTACTAACTACTAATCACTAACTACTAACCACTAACTACCATGTACTACTGCAGCAATTATACAATCGCCGTACTCCTTTGCGTTGTCACCATGCTCTGCTGGGGCAGCTGGGGGAACACACAGAAGCTCGCTGGCAAAACTTGGCGTTTCGAGCTGTTCTATTGGGATTATGTTCTCGGACTCGTTCTCTTCGCGCTTCTCGCCGGCTTTACGGCAGGGTCCTGCGGAGGCGGCGCATGGAGTTTTGCCGAGAACTTCAAGTCCTGTTCCGTTTCAGAGTGTATTTGGCCTTTCATCGGCGGAATTATCTTTAACGCCTCGAACATCTTGTTGTCGGCTGCGATTGCCGTTGCCGGCATGTCGGTCGCGTTTCCTGTGGGAGTTGGGCTCGCGCTTGTCGGCGGTACCGTCGCCAACTGGTTCGTCGATGGCAAGGGTAATCCGTATCTCATTTGGCTTGGTCTTGCCGTGATTGTTGCTTCAATCATCTGTAATGCGCTGGCGTTCAAGGCGAAGCAGTCTTCCGCTGATTCGGTTTCAGACGCTTCGACGGTCAAGAAGGGCCTTCTTCTCGCCATTTGCGCCGGTCTTCTGATGAGTTGGTTCTCGCCGCTCGTCAATCGCGTCGTCGATATGACATTCACCAATTCTGCGCCTGAAGTTGGTAAGATGACTCCTTACACTGCGTTCTTCGTGTTCACGCTGGGTGTCCTCGCATCCAACTTCATCTTCAATACGATCATGATGAAAAAGCCCGTATCGGGCGAGCCCGTCAAGGGATCTGACTGGTTCAAGGGCGGGCTTGTTCATCTCGTCGGCATCGTCGGCGGATCGATATGGGCCACGGGTACGCTTCTCAGCTTCGTCACAGCGGGAACTGCTGGTGCCGCGATCGCTTACGCCCTCGGTCAGGGCGCGACTCTCGTTTCAGCGCTTTGGGGCATCCTCGTGTGGAAGGAGTTCAAGGGCGCTCCCAAGAAGGCTGGCGTGCTAAATATCGCCATGATAATTCTCTTCCTCGTAGGTCTCTCGCTTATCATCGCCGCCGGGCACTGATATCTAAATCAAAAGGTTAATGCGAATGAGTAAGATAGCTGTTGTGTTGTCCGGAGTCGCGCTTTCTTTCGCTGCTGCGGTTGCCGAGCCCGTAAAGATCATTTTCGACACCGATATGATCACAGACTTCGACGATGTCGGAGCGCTCGCGTGTCTGCACGCGCTCGCCGATGCAGGTGAATGCGAGATCCTGGCTACGATCAGTTCGACTCGCGGAAACGCCTCCGTCGGTGCGGTCGAAGTGATCAATACCTACTACGGCCGCGGTGATCTTCCCGTTGGTGCGCCGAAGGGGATGGGCGTGATGGGAGCGAGGCCAGGCGCGAAGAAGAAGGTAGAACCCTCTTCTCCGCTCGGTGTTCCTGAGGGCGGGGACGGCGGTCATTATAAATACCGTAAACTTCTCGTCGATTATCCCGGCTGGTTCCGCTATGCCGATGCCGACGACGCTCCAGATGCAAATGAGACATACCGCCGCGTTCTCGCCGCACAGCCCGACGGCAGCGTTGTGATCTGCTCCGTTGGCTTTCTCACCAACATGCGCCGTCTGCTCGAAACCAAGCCTGACGACATTTCTCCGCTCGACGGCAAGGCGCTCGTCGCGAAGAAGGTCAAGCTGTGGGTTGCCATGGCGTGCTATTATCCGAAGGGCAGGGAATACAACTCCAGGTGGGATCATGTCTCTTCGCGCATCGCTCTTGAGAACTGGCCTACCCCCGTCGTGTTTTCCGATTTCCAGTACGGGCGCGACTGTTTCGCCGGACGCGCCATCGCGGAAATGGAAGGCCCGCGCAATCCGGTAAAGGACGTTTTCAAGGGCAATATCCCTTCGCGAGAGGAAATCCGCAGGAATTCCGCCCGTCACCTGCTGAGCTGCTATGGTATGGCCGGCCGTGCGGCCTGGGACGAGACGGCGGTACTCGCCGCCGTGCGAGGAATCGATGAGTATTTCAACACCGAGCGCGGAACTTATCGCATGGTTGGCGAAAAGGGGGCCAATGAGTGGGCTCCTGACGCCGAGAACGGTCCTCACATCCGTATTACCGAGAAGGTTTCCAAGGCTGAAATCGGCCGTATCATTGACGAACTTATGATGCGCAAGCCGAAGAACGCCCGTGATCGGGGCGAGTAGCAGAAAAATCCGTGAAAGCATTCCTTTTCTTCTGTATTGCAGTCTTCGGATTTTCAGCGTCGTTCGCGGCGGTTGATTTTTCCGGAGTAAAAGCGCTTGCAGCGCGCGTAAGCCCTGATCTCGCTTCTAAAGTCGAGTTTCAGGAACTTAATGCGACGGGTGATGAAGCGCGTATTTCCGCGCAGGATGGAAAGGTTCTTATTCGTGCGACGAATCCTCGCTCCGCCTCGCTCGCGCTCGGGCGATACATCCGCGATGTCGCCAAGGGCCATATTTCGTGGTGCGCGAGCCGCATTCCAACCGAGTGGCCTTTGCCTGAGTCGGAAATTGCGGTAAAGCCTCTTCATCCTTACGCCATCGCCTACAACTATTGCACGATTTCATATACGATGGCGTTTTGGGGTCAGGCGGAGTGGCAGAAGGAGATCGACCGCCTCGCGCTTCAGGGCTACAATATCGCCCTTATGACGGCTGGTCTTCAGAAGGTTTGGGATTTGACGCTCCAGGATATGGGCTATACCGAGGAGCAGCGCAAGAATTATATTGCAGACGACGCGGCGTCGGCATGGTGGCACATGGGCAATCTCCAAGGCTTGGGCGGCCCCGTCAGCGCCGAGCAGATCGAGCGCGACGCCGCGCTCGGCAAATGGATGGTAGGCGCTATGCGCGAAGTCGGGATCGAGCCGATTTTTCAAGGCTTTGTGGGCTTGATTCCTTCTTCTACCTCCAATGATCAGCTC
>JAGBZQ010000061.1 GCA_017628165.1 Kiritimatiellia bacterium
CGTGAAGTCTATTATCGGCCTTACCCCGAGGATTATTCTCGTCGGGCCTGGCACGCTTCCCAGGAGCGAGGGCAAGATTAAGCGTGTAATCGACAACAGGAGGAAGTGAGATGATAGCGAGTCAAATCAGCATTTTTCTTGAAAACAAGCCCGGGCAGCTTGCTGCTATCTGCAAGGCGCTCGCGAAGGCTGACGTCAATATCGTGACGCTTTCTCTTGCCGACACGGCTGACTTTGGGATCGTGCGCCTTATCGTGGCCGACCATGCAAAGGGCTGCGAGGCTCTTCGCGCGGCAGGCTTCGCTGTCACGGAGACGGAGATTGTCGCCGTGACTGTGCCCGATACCCCCGGCGGAATGGCCGATCTCATGCAGCGCTTCGATGATGCCGGAGCGGATATCGAGTATTCGTATGCATACTCTGGCCCAGGAGGAAAGGCTGTTCTCGTTTTCCGTTTCAAAGATAACGCCAAGGCTATTGCTGCTTTAGCGTAAGGGGCTTTTTGAGGCGTGAAAGATTTTTTCAACGGCGTAAGACGGCACATAGGTAGGCTGGATGCCGAGCACCTGCGGGAGCAGTACGCTCATCTTTCAGACGAGCTTATTGCGCTTGATACGCTGTTTAAGACGATTTCTCTCGGCATCATCCTTCTTGATGAGCATGGCGAGATTGTTAAAACCAATCCTGCCGCCAAGGAGCTTTTGGGGATCGCCCCGGCGGATGCTCTAAGCGCTCTTCAGATTCCTCTCGGGAAAGCGATGAAGCGCGATGTTGATATAACGTATCCCGAGGAGCGGACGCTTGAGATAAAGAGCGTTCCTGTGGAGGCCGGGACGCTTGTTTATATTGCCGATGTGACATCGGAGCGCGAGCGCACGGAGGAGGAGCTGCGTATTGGCGCTACACGAGCGGTAAGAGATCTTGCCGCAGGCGTTGCTCATGAAATCGGCAACCCCCTGAACGCGCTTTCGCTTAATCTGCAGCTCATTAAGCGCTCTTGCCCTGATGAGGGTGGCGTAGACGAATGTCTGAGGCAGGTTGAGCGTCTTTCCGGTATTATTCAGGGTTTTCTCCAGGCTTTAAGGCCGTCTAAGCCGAATCTTGTGCGCGGATCTCTGGCCGAGCCGATAAGGAGCTGCCTCGCCACGATGAAGCATCTTTTTGAGGAACGCAGCATTTCCGTCACGCTCAATTTGGCGGCGGGTGCAATTCCGTCCGTTGCGCTTGATTCGGCGCAGATGGAGCAGGTGTTTTTCAATCTTCTTAAAAATGCGATTGAGGCTGTCCGCGATGGAGGCGCGGTGGATATCGGCATTTCGTATGACGACAACGATGTTATAACTACTATCCGCGACAACGGCCTTGGGATGGATGGTGAGCAGGTGGTGCATCTTTTTGAGCCTTATCGCACATCCAAGGAGCATGGCACGGGCCTTGGTCTTATGATTACCTCGCGTATTGTCCGTGATCATGGCGGAACAATCGGCGTTGAGTCAGAGGAGGGCAAGGGGACTCTTTTTACGGTAAGGCTTCCGCGCATCGAGCGGAGAATAAGGGCATTGAAAGGCTGATGTGATGGACAAGCGCAAGATACTCATAGTGGATGATGAAAAGCCTACGCGCGAGGTGATGGCGCGCATACTCGCGCCGTCGTATGAATGTCTTATGGCTCCCGATGCGGAGGGTGCCCTTGAAATACTGTCCGGAACGCCGGGAATCTCGCTTCTTGTCACTGACTATAAAATGCCTGGCGACAATGGAATTGCGCTTATTAAAAAGGCCAAGGCGGCCTTTCCGAATTTGGCGGCTATTCTCGTGACGGCATTCGGCGAAATCGAGCTTGCCGTGGCGGCGATGAAGGAAGGCGCTGACGATTTTCTCACGAAGCCCATTACAGACATTGCCGAGATGGAGCTCAGAATAGAGAAGGCGATTGAGAAGTACGCCATACACGTGAAAGCCGATGCTCTTCCGTGCGAGGCTTCCACCGGCAAGGGGTTTGAAGCGTTTACCGGCGATTCGCCGGCGATGGAGAAGGTTTACAGGCTTGTGCGACTTGCCGCTCGCTCCGACGCGAATGTTGTAGTGGAGGGGGCTTCGGGTACAGGCAAGGAGCTTGTGGCGCGTGCGCTCCACGATCTTTCTCAGCGCGCCAAGGGGCCTTTCGTGGCGTTTGAATGTGCCGCGCTTTCGCCTACGCTTATCGAGTCAGAGCTTTTTGGGCATGAGAAAGGTGCATTTACCGGGGCGGATCGCCTCAAGATTGGCAAGTTCGAGGCGGCAAATGGAGGGACGCTCTTTCTCGACGAGATCACAGAAATCGATCTTGCCACTCAGGTCAAGTTGTTGCGCGTTATCGAGACGCGCAAGATTCAGCGTGTAGGCGGCAATGAAGATATCGCTGTGGATTTCAGGCTCGTCGCGGCCACAAACAGAAATCTTCTTCAGTATGTCCGCGAAGGCAAGTTCAGGGAAGATCTCTATTACCGTCTTGATGTGATAGATATTCATCTTCCTCAGCTTAAGGATCGTCCAGGTGATGTGGAGTTGCTTGCTTTGCGGTTCCTCAAAGAGTCGGCGCAGAAGAATTCTGTGGATGTTACGGGTATGGATGAGAGCGTGATGAAGGCGCTCAAGGATTACTCGTGGCCGGGGAATGTTCGCCAACTCAGGAATGTGGTGGAGAAAATGGTGGTTCTTTCGTCAGGCGGCACGCTTACTCTTGACGATGTTCCACGTGAAATTTTAGAGGAGCGCCTCACTTCATCTGCGTCCGTTCCGGGTGAAGCGCTTTTGCCCGTCGCCCCGCTTGCAACAGCTGAGAAGGATGCTGTCCTGAAGGCTCTTGCAGAATGTGCAGGCAATAAGACGAAAGCGGCGGAGGCTCTTGGAATTTCCCGTCGAACGCTTCACCGCAAGCTCAATGAATGGAGGGTTAAATGATGTCGTTTCTGTTGTTCGCAATTTCTTTCCTGCCGTTTTTCGAGGCGCGGAACACGGCTGCCAATTATATTGTAAGCCCGCCTGAGGAGGGCGCTGCGGAAGTCAGGTTTGAGAGGCCTGTTCTCGAGCTCGTTTCCAAGTGCCCCGCTTGTGAGGCAGAGGGTGTCGTTGTGCTTGAAGAGACGGATTTTGGGCAGATAAACGCTACGCGCCTTGGCAAGGCGAAGCGTATTCGTCAGAAGTGTTCCTTCTGCGGGGGCAAGAAGAGCCTTGTCACGTTTATGAATCCGAATGAGCTTGAAGTTCAGATAGCAAGAGATTTTGAAAAGTACAAAGCTACGCATCTTGCCAAGGGTGAAATCCCGGTAGGCAATGCCTTTGTTCCAAACGCTTCCTATGAGGCGCTGGACAGGAAGAAGCTCAAACTGATAGAGAAGACTTACGGTGACGCATGCAGATCGTGTCATTGGTCCGGCATCGAAGAGTGTGGCAAATGTGACGGGCGCGGCTATGTTAAATGTCCGAACGGCGACTGCAAGGGAGGATGGGCCGTCACTAAAAACACAACGAGTTATTCCAAGACAAGTTCCGGCGGTATCCGTAATCACGGAAGCTACAATTCCTCCGGTTCGACGCGCCGCTATTCTCGCAAGGAAACGAAGGTCACGGTTCAGCTCTGTCCTGACTGCGAGGGTGCGAAGATGATCAGGTGCCCCAAGTGCCTGGGGCGCAAGGCTGAAGTCTGCAAAAAGTGCAACGGCCTTGGAATGAAACAGAAGAATTTTTAATCAGATGGCAATAAGCCCCATAAAAGTTCAGCTTCCCGGCATCCGCCTTTTGCAACAGATTGGCGAAGGGGGCATGTCTACCGTGTGGAAGGCGATGGATTTGAAAAGCGGTGGGATCGTGGCCGTAAAGATTCTCAACAGGAATTTTTCGTCCAGCAAGGCCGATCTGGTGCAGTTTGAGCTGGAGGCCAAGGCCATGGCCGAGATTTCCCATGCGGGAATCGTCAAAAGCTATGAGTTCGGCAATCTCGGAGACATTTGGTATTACGTGATGGAGTATGTGGACGGATATAACTTCGGAGATCTTCTCCGGCGCAAGCAGCACTTGATAGAGGTGGATTGCCTGCTCATCTGCCAGTCGGTTGCGATGGCTCTCGATTATGCGTGGAACGATCACGGAATCGTCCATTGCGACATCAAGCCAGAAAATATAATGATCAACTCCGACGGAGTGGTGAAGCTCACGGATCTTGGGCTTTGCTATACCTACCGCTTTTTGCAGGATGAGCGCACGAATGCTCCCGATCATGTGATGGGTACTCCAGGATACATTTCACCTGAGCAGGTTTACGGAGACGTTGAGCTTGACTGCCGCTCCGATATTTATTCGCTTGCCGCCACTTTATACCATCTCGCAACCGGCCGCGTTATGTTCCCGGGGCTTGACGCCGACAGCACCATGCGATCGCACTGTTATCAGATGACGCAGGCCAAGGATCCGCGCGTTTACAGGCCGAATCTTTCGGAAGGATTCTGCCAGATGCTCGAGGCGATGCTTGTAAAGGACCGCAACGGACGTATTCAGAATTGGAGTGAAGTCTATGCGATGAGCCTTGATGTGGAAAAGGGCGTGTGCTTTAAGAAACGCGCAGGCGATATGCCTTCGTCGCTCAAGCTGCTTCATTGTGATGAAACGTCTTTTTGATATAACACTTGTCGTCCTCTCTGCGCCGATCTGGCTGCCGGTCAGCGCCGCTGTCGCGTTTGCCGTATGGATTACGATGGGTTTCCCTGTAGTTTTTGTTCAGGAGCGCGCTGGGAAGGGAGGAAAGGTTTTCCGCTTCATGAAGTTTAGATCCATGCGCAGCGGGGACGGTTCTGATTTTGAACGAACCACATCTATCGGGCGTGTCCTGCGCTCGACTTCGCTTGATGAACTTCCGCAGCTCTGGCATGTTCTTTCAGGAAAGATGTCGCTTGTGGGGCCGCGCCCGTTGCCGGCGAAATATCTGCCGCGCTATTCGCCGGAGCAGTTCCGGCGCCATGAGGTTCTCCCCGGCATTACCGGCTGGGCGCAGGTGAACGGCAGAAATGCCATTTCCTGGGATCGAAAGTTCGCCCTTGATGTTTGGTATGTGGACAATCGTTCGCTTTGGCTCGACATAAAGATTGTCTTGATGACTTTCGCAGGGGTTTTAAGGCGTAATGGCGTTAATAGTTCGGACGAGGAGACTATGTCTGAATTCACGCGCTTGGCCTCTTTAATAAAAAGTGTATAATATCCCTATATGAAAAAAAATATAGAGCCAGATCAGAAGAAGATTGCAGCGTTAGTTAGGAGCCTTATCGCCGAGTTGGGCGA
>JAGBZQ010000062.1 GCA_017628165.1 Kiritimatiellia bacterium
CCAGAGTGATATGTCGTTGGTGGCAATCTACCGTGGTGGCATTTTCGGAAGAGGGCTTTTGGGTTCCATGCAGAAGCAGAACTATCTGCCTGAGGCATGGACCGATTTCATTTTGGCTGTAGGAGCGGAGGAGATGGGGCTTTTCTTTTCCATCGGAGTTCTTCTGCTTTTCTTCGTATTCTTCTTCTTGTGTCTTCACATAGCCCGTAACGCAGCAGACAGGTTCGGGCAGATGATTGTTGTCGGAATGCTGTTTATAGTTTTTTATCAGGCCATGTTCAATATAGGCGTCGTTTGCGGTGCATTGCCGACAAAGGGTATGGCGCTACCTTTCTTCAGTTATGGCGGCACGCATACTTTGACCGCATTTTTTGCAGTGGGAATGATTCTTTCAGTCGGTATTCACACACTGCGCGAAAAGAAGCGCACTTTCTTGCGTAAAGTACTGGCAAGGTGATTTATGGAAATCGGAAGGAGTGAAGAGAGCGCCTACAGTGTCTCCGGGCTTACCATGACGATGAAGGGGGTGCTGGAGAAAAGTTTCACCAAAGTATTTGTCACCGGCGAGGTAAGCGGATTCAAGGTTTATCCCAGCGGGCATGCGTATTTTACGCTCAAGGACGATGGAGCGCAAATTTCCGCTGTAATGTTCAAGTCTTCTTTCGACAAGTGCAAGGTCAAAGCTCGGCTCAAAGACGGAGTTAAGGTCTGCCTTTATGCCACGGCATCCCTCTATCCGCAAAGAGGCTCATGCCAGCTGATGGTTTTCGCGGCAAAGCTCGTGGGAGATGGCGATTTGATGCAGCGCTTTTTGGAGTTGAAGGCCCGCCTTGAGGCTGAAGGGCTTTTTGATGTCCAGCGCAAAAAACCGCTGCCGTTTTTGCCGCGCAGAATAGGTATCATCACAAGTCCTGCCGGAGCAGTGGTGCATGATATGTGCCGCGTTTTGAATCGTCGCTTCCCAGGAGTGGGCGTGCGTGTTTTCCCCGCGTCTGTTCAAGGGGAGGAGGCTCCTGCTTCGCTCCTGTCCGGAGTCAGGTATTTTAATTCACCGTGTCCTGATGCGTTTAAGGCTGACTTGATAATCATTGCGCGTGGCGGCGGAAGTTTCGAGGATCTCTTTTGTTTCAACGATGAAAGTCTTGTCCGAGCTATCGCTTCTTCGCATATTCCAATTATTTCCGCAGTAGGGCACGAAACTGATTTTACACTTTGCGATTTCGCCGCCGACAAGCGCGCTGGCACTCCGTCTATTGCGGCTGAAATGGCCGTGCCGGAGAGACGTGAGCTTGAAAGGCGTCTTGCGGCGTTTCTTTCATCCGTGACGGCCTCTTTGCGCTCAAAGTACCAGTGTCAGGCGCAGAGGGTGGATCATCTTTCTGATATTCTGCCTAATGCACTTTCCCTCCGCGGCAATGCTCTTCAGAAAAGGATGGACTCATGCTCGGCATCGCTTCAGGTGCTTGCGGAGGGGATGCGCTCCAAATGCCGCGTGGCCAATTCAGCTGTCGATGCGATGTCGGACAGGTTGTTGGCGGCGTTCAAGCTTTCGTACGAGCGCAAGATCGCACGTCTTGATTCGCTGTCATCGAAGCTTTCTGTCCTCTCTCCGTATTCAGTGCTTGAACGCGGATATTCGCTCACCACGGACTCTTCAGGGAATGTTCTCAAAGATGCTGAATCCTTGAGAGAAGGTGATGAGATCCTCACGCGTTTTGCAAGAGGTACGGCGAAGTCATCCGTCTGCGCCCTCCGCTAAAGCGAATATTCTTTGCAGTCGATGTATTGATCGGTATCTCCGTATTTGCTGCGAAGCTTCGTTATTTCGGATTTTAGCTCGCTTATGCGGGAGGCCTTGGCCGGATCTGAATAGCGGTTGTGGAGCTCGTCAGGATCTTCAGAGAGGTCGAAGTATTCCCATTCGTTGCGCTTATAGTAGTATACGAGTTTATCCGTCTTCGTTCGCACGCCATACCACGCGGCTGTGTTGTGTTCTCCGCCTTCGACGTAATATCTGCAGTAGCAACTCTCTTTCCATCCATCGGGGGTAGAGCCGCTCAGATTGCGTGCAAAGGAATCTCCCTGAATTCCATCGGACAGGCTGCCTCCGGCAATATCGATGAATGTAGGCGCGAAGTCAACATTTGTAATGATGTCGTCATTTGTGGAGCCGGGCTTGATGAGGGCGGGGCACTTCGCGATGAAGGGCATTTTCAGCGTCTCCTCCATGATAAAGCGCTTGTCATAGAGGCCATGGTCTCCAAGGAAGAATCCCTGATCGGAAGTGTAGATGACGAGAGTGTTCTTTTCGAGGCCGTGCTTTTTGAGATATGCGTTCATCTCTCCCACGGAATCGTCAACGGACTGTACGCAGGCTAAGTAGTCTTGCATATAACGCAGATACGAGAGGGCTGTTTTCGCGCGCTCGTCCATGCCTTCCGGCCATGCGTCAATAAAGTGCCCTGCGGCATTTTTCCTGCCCGTGTACGTTTTGCCTTCGAATTCGAATGTGTGCCCCTCGGAAAAGAATTCGGCAAGCTTCAAATCCATTCCCGGGCGCATGTGCTTGAGAAGCGTCATGGCTGCGCCCTTTATGGGGCTTGCGCGGCCTTTGAAATCGTCAAAAATCGTGGGAGGAAGGGGAATATCCTTGAGTGTAAGCTTACGGAACGCTTCGCGGTATTTTTCGCTTGGAATCCAGTTGCGGTGCGGAGCTTTATGAAGCATCATCATAAAGAAGGGCTTGCCGCTTGCGCGCGCTTCGTCGAGCGTTTCGCAGCAAACTTTTGTAAGGTTGTCCGTAGCATATTCGCCCGCGTAAGTCTTTTTCGTGACACCACCTTTCCCGTCCGGCACATAGAACCAGGGATTGACGTAGACACCCTGTCCCTGATAAATCATCCATTTGTCCCAATCGTCTTTGCGTATGGCGGCAGGCCCACCGCAGTGGAGCTTGCCGATCAGCGATGTGTGGTAGCCGCATTTGCGCAGATGACCACCGACAGTTTCAATCGTAGGCGAAAGCCCAACGAACACGGGGACACCGTTCTTGTGGCTGTAGCGTCCGGTGAGAATGCTTGCGCGGGAAGGGGCGCAGATTGGATTTGTACACATCACATTTGAGAAGATCATGCCTTCTTCTGCCATCTTGTCAATGCATGGTGTGCGGTTGATGCGGCTTGAGTAGGCGGAGATGGCATGCGCGGCGTGATCATCCGTCATGATAAAGAGGATGTTGAGCTTCTTTGCGCTGGCGGCAGCGATCAGTTCATCGCGTTTTTTTGCCTGTGCTGCGGCCAAAGCCTGCAGGCTACCGCATCCTGCAAGCGCGGCGGCTGAAGCGGCGACAATGAATTCTCTTCTGGATGATGCCATTTTTTTCTCCTATACTTTTGAAAGCGCGCCCGTTCTCCGGGAAGACTTATCGTTGCGGCAAGCATTATTCCGCCAGATGTCATTACGCTTTTCGTTATGAAATCGTTGCTGGGAAATCTATCTTTGAATATAGTACCATACTTCAGTTGAATTGAATACCTCTATTTTCACTAATAATTCCCGCCCGTTCTCTATTCCCCGTTCCCAACCCTCCGCTAAATTATGATATAATAATTGCATCTTGCGAGGGAGCTTTTTAAGAAGGTTACGGGCCTTAATGTAAAGGACTTTGAGCTTCTTTGTTCATTAGGTGTTTTTAACTCGAGCCTTATGAATGACGCGATATTTAAGTTTAAGCGCTACGAAGATAGTAGTCTTTCATATACTGGTATTGATAAGCACGCCGGTAAAGATGTTGGAGGCTGGGACGCTGTTATTCGCCGTAAAGAGTATGAGGAAAGGTTTTATAATCAGCAGTTGCGATAAAATAAATAATAGAAAAACTCACAACCGCGCAAA
>JAGBZQ010000063.1 GCA_017628165.1 Kiritimatiellia bacterium
AGGCAGCGAACAGGCTTTCTGGGTGCCGAGCTCTGGCGACGTCATGATTTATCTGCCTTGCTACAACGCCACGACGAAATTCGAGCTCGGAGTGTCGCCCGATGCGGAAATCGGACCGGTGAAGCACGCCAGCAAATATGGAATCGGAAAGCCGATCGTGTTCTACGGCACTTCCATCACTCAGGGCGGCTGCGTTTCCCGTTCCGGCTTGGCGTATCCTGCATTCGTCTCGCGCCATTTCGATGCGCCGCACGTGAACCTCGGCTTTTCCGGCAACGGACGCATGGAGATGGAAATGGCCGATATGCTTCTTGAGATCGATGCGAGCGCGTATGTGATCGACAGCCTGTGGAACATGAAGTACGAGCAGGTGGTGGAGCGCTTTGAGCCGTTTTTGCGGAAGCTCAAGGCGGCAAAACCGGATGTTCCGATTCTGACGCTGGAGATGTGCGTGGTAGGCAACAAACCGAACAAGTCGAGCCTCTTTGCGCGCGGCGTGGTGGAGAAGCTCAAGAAGGAGAATCCGACGAAATGGGCTAATCTGCGGCACATCCGGACGGAGCGCCTGTATCTGGACGACGAAGGAACGGTTGACCGATGCCACCCGAACGACTGGGGTATGATGAAGATGTCTCAGGAAATGATCGGAGAGCTTGGCGCTCTTCTGAACGTTAAATTGTGATTGTGATTCTGTCGCAATCGGGTTTTAAGGATGATATATCAAGTTTGCTATTGCATATTTTAACGAATTTAGGTACAATATGCGGCGAACATTCCCTCTAAAAGGATAAGAAAATGGCAAATATCAAGGGCGGCCGCGCCGCCAGAAAACGTGATCGTCAAAACGCCAAGGCCCGCAAGCGCAATGCCGTCGCCAAGGCTAAGCTTCATGATGCGCACAAGAAGCTTTTCAAGGCTGCCGATGTGAATGACAAGGAAGTAGCCGAGAAGAAGTTCAAGGAATTTGTTTCCGGTCTCGATAAGGCCGTGAAAAAAGGTATTATCACCAAGAATACCGCCAATCGCAAGAAATCCCGCGCTCAGCTCAAGCTCAACAAGATGGCTGCAGCTGAGGCCAAGTAAAATACAGGTAAATACCGGGAATGTGATGGCAGGGGGCATCGGAATAATGCAAAATCCGGTGCCCCTTGCAATTTAACGAGAGTAAATTTCAGTATATTGCAAAACAAAGGAAAATCAACATGGCAAAGAAGACTTTAAGAGATGTCGAGCTCAAGGGCAAGCGCGTCGTTATGCGCGTCGACTTCAACGTGCCGATGGCCAAGGACGGCAGCGGCAAGATCACGGACGATACGCGCATCGTTGCGGCGCTTCCCTCCATCAATTATGTTCTCGAGCAGGGCGGCAGCCTCGTGCTCATGAGCCACCTCGGTCGTCCGAAGGGCGGTAAGCTTGGTGCGGCGGCGAATCCCGACAATGCGGCTTTCACCTTGAAGCCGGTCGCCGAGGAGCTCTCCAAGAAGCTTGGCAAGGAAGTCAAGTTCGTTCCCGACTGCATGGCGGCCGACGAAGTTGTCGCGGCGCTCCAGCCCGGCGAAGTCGCGCTCCTTGAGAACACCCGCTTCTACAAGGCCGAGGACGGCAAGGTCAAGAAGGATGACGAGAAGAATGGCATCCACCTTACCGACGAGGAGTTCGCCGCCAAGAAGGCCGAGCTCAAGGCCGCCCGCCAGGAAATGGCCAAGAAGCTCGCTTCCTACGGCGACATCTACTGCAACGACGCGTTCGGCACCGCGCACCGCGCCCATGCCTCGACGGCTGTCGTCGCCGACTATCTCCAGCCG
>JAGBZQ010000064.1 GCA_017628165.1 Kiritimatiellia bacterium
AGGCTTTTGCCCTTGTCACAAATAATTATATCATAATAGGTTTTTTTCGGTGCAATAGCGATTTTGGGGAACCGGGATCTCTCGCTGCGGAGGTGTTATCTCGATGTAATGCAAGGCGATGTTTTGTGCAATTCTCCAAAGAACCGTGAACTCAGTAAAAATTACCGTAGGAGCGAATCTTGTTGTAGCGCCCTTCCACGAGATCGTCAACAGGAATCTCGACAAGATCCTTGAGAGCTCTGACCACGGCCTTCTTGACTGCCTTGATCGCCGCCTCGCGGTTCTTGTGCGCACCTGCCTTGGGCTCGGGAATAATCTCATCGATTGCGCCAAGCTTGAGAAGCTCAGGAGCCGTAATCTTGAGAGCCTCCGCAGCCTCGGGAGCCTTCGCGCCGTCACGCCAGAGAATACCGGCGCAGCCCTCAGGAGAAATCACTGAATAAACGGCATTCTCCATCATGAGAATCCTATCACCGACAGCAATGGCAAGCGCTCCGCCAGAACCGCCCTCGCCTGTAACAACAACAACGACAGGCGTCTTTAGGCCAGAGAAAAACTCAAGGCTCTTGGCAATCGCCTCGGCCTGCCCGCGCTCCTCAGCTTCGCGGCCAGGATATGCGCCGGGCGTATCCACGAACGTGACGATTGGATTTCCAAAGCGCTCTGCAAGTTTGGCAAGACGCATCGCCTTGCGGTAGCCGTCAGGAGTGACCATTCCGAAGTTGGACTCCATATTCTCCTCTACCGTAGCACCCTTGTTGTGCCCGAGAACAAGAACGTTCATGCCTTCAATCGTCCCGAAACCGGCCACCATGGCCTTGTCATCGTAAACAATCCTATCGCCGTGAAGCTCCTCGAAATCAGAGCATACTCCGGCGATGAAATCACGTATATGGGGACGCGCCGCATCGCGGGCAATCTTTACCTTGTCCCATGCGGACAAAGTTTTTGCATCAGCCTTCTTGGCAGGAGCAGCCTTCTTTGCGATTTTTTTGGCAGACATATTAGAACCCCCAGAAATTGAGCATCTTTGCTATAAAGGACTTCATATCCTTACGCTCGACAATTTTATCAATGTAGCCGTGCTTCTCGAGATATTCTGCAGATTGGAAGTCCGCAGGAAGCTTCTGCTTGATCGTGTTCTCAATCACGCGACGGCCGGCAAATCCGATGAGCGCTCGCGGCTCGGTGATGTTGATATCGCCAAGCATTGCGTAAGAAGCACTCACGCCACCCGTTGTGGGATCGGTGAGAACGGAAATATACGGAAGGCCGGCAGCCTTAAGGCGGCCGATTGCCGCGGAAGTTTTCGTCATCTGCATAAGAGAGAGAATACCCTCATGCATGCGCGCGCCACCAGACGCGGAGAAGATGATAAGCGGACGACGCTCCTTGACAGCCACCTCGCACGCCCTTGCGATACGCTCGCCAGTGCCGGTGCCAAGGCTGCCGCCCATGAACGAAAAGTCCATCACACCTAGGACCACCTTATGCGAATCGATATCGCACTTGCCCACAACGACAGACTCCCTCTCGCCAAGCTTTGCGATTGTGGCCTCGACCTTGGACTTGTAGTCGCCCGTAGCATCTCTGAATTCAAGGTGATCGCTATAACTGATCTCGGAGAAAAGCTCCTCGAACGTCCCTTTGTCAGCCATACGCTCAATGCGCTCACGAACGGCGAGACGGCCATGGTAGTTGCACTTCGGGCAGATGGAATCGTTCTTTTTCCACGCGTCCTTGGTGAAATGACTTTTACATTTGGGGCAAACTGCCCAAAGAGCCTTTGCCGGCGGAATTTTGGGCTTTTCTGTTTTAGGTTCGAACCAACTCATTTAAATCTCCTTTCAGGGGATAGCGAGTTAAGGAAATTAGACAGGCATGAAAACAATACCGTATATGGAAGCGGAATTTTCGCCGATTGCTCGCAGCGAATGCCTGACCACGCTGTTGTAGTAGGCTGTATCTCCCGCTTTGAGAACGGAAACCTCCGTGCCGTAGGTGAGCTCAACTTCGCCGGCAAGGCAGATGATAAGCTCTTCGCCCTCATGAGAAGACTCCTTTGCCACAGCACCGGCAGAAAGCTCGATACGGAAAGGATCCATGTGACGGTCTGGCTTGCCGACAGCGAGCGAATAGCTGGCGTAGCCATACTCGTTCATGCCCTTATCCATGACCTTATTTGCCTCAATGTCAGCCGCACGCGTGATAATGGGGTCAGGCTTGAACTGGTCATCCATGAAAGTGCCGAGCCTCTGGCCAAGAGCGCGAGAGATCTTCGTCAAAATGCCAAGCGCAGGAATAACCTCTGATGCTTCAATGGCATTGATGATTTCCTCGGAAACACTGCTCTTTGACGAAAGATCGGCAACGCTCATCTCAAGCTGCTCGCGAAACTTCCTGATACGTTCGCCGACTTTATACTGGTTGCTCATATATATTCCTTTCTACTCCACATATTATAGCAAATTTTCGGGATTATCGCCCAAAGACTTCTTTTAAGGGCGAACAACTCCATCTCCAGAGATAAGATACTTATATGTGGTAAGCTCCTCGAGCCCCATCGGGCCACGAGCGTGCAGTTTATCGGTGGAAATTCCAATCTCCGCTCCCATGCCAAACTCCGCGCCGTCCGTAAAACGAGTGGAGACATTGTGGTAAACGCTTGAGGAATCCACATCGCGCAAAAACTCAGCCGCCCTTTCAGCGTCCTCCGTTATAATGCAGTCGCTATGCCCAGAGGAATGCTTGTTGATGTATTCGATGGCAGCACGGTGATCTGCCACCTTCGCCACATTCATCTCAAGCGCAAGATACTCCACTCCAGCGCCATCCTCATGAAGCGTAACACCATTATCCGCAGCCCAGGCCTTTACCATCGGAAGAAAGATTGGCGCAAGATTCTCATGCACAAGAAGACACTCAAGAGCATTGCAGGCGCTTGGCCGCTGACGTTTGGCGTTATCTATGATGGAAAGCGCCATTGAAAGATTCGCCTTGTCGTCCACATACGTATGGCATACACCCTTATAATGCTTCAGAACGGGGATGAGAGCCGCCTCGCACATCGCACGTATAAGACGCTCGCCGCCGCGCGGAATCGCCACATCGATAAGCCCTACGGCGCGAACCATCTCAGAGACGGCTTCATGATCAAGAATATCCACAAACTGCACGGCCGCGGAAAGAGACCCGAGAGCCCTTGACAGAGATGCCGCAAGCGCGGCATTCGAACGGATAGCCTCTTTGCCGCCGCGAAGAACGATTGCATTTCCCGCCTTGAGGCAGAGTGCAGCAGTATCCACCAGAACATTCGGACGCGACTCAAACACCACCGCCACCACACCGAAAGGTTCACGCACCTTGCGGATGGAAATTCCGCTCGGACGCTCGCGTGTCCAGATTGTCTCGCCCACGGGATCGGGAAGCTCTGCTACATACTCTACGCCAGCCACCATGGACTCAAATCTCTGAGGTGTCAGCGTAAGGCGATCAACCATCGCAGACGAAAGCCCGCTCTCCTTGGCGATGCGAACATCCTCCGCATTCGCCTCCGCAATCGCCGCATAGTCACCCCTAAGAGCTTTTGCAACTCCTGAAAGGAGCCGATTCTTCTCCTCTGTGGAGAGCCTGCGCAAATCGGCTGCTGCGGCGCGAGCGGCGGCAGCCATGGAACGAATCTTTGTCTGAATGGCGATATTATCCATGATAAAATCAAAGTGCATTACCTGGGAAAAAAGTTCCGATCTGCTTGCCCGAAGCGAGAAGCGGCAGAACTGCCTTGTGTCCGTTGGCGATGAATGTATCGATTCCGCTCTTAACGGCCGCCTTCACGGCCTTGAGCTTAGAATCCATGCCGCCCTTGGAGAGCTTGCCCTTCTCTCCGCCACGCACAAGGCGCATTGCGGCGGCGAAGTTCACGACCTCGCTTATCTTCTTGCCTGTTGCGTCAAGAAGCCCGTCCACCGTGGTCAGGAGAACAAGTGTATCGGCACGGACAAGCTTTGCTATAAGAAAACTCAGCCAATCATTGTCTCCGAAGGCGTGCCCCTTGATTTCATCATCAGCAACGACGTCATTCTCGTTTACGATCGGCACGATGCCCGCGCGGACCAGATGATCTAACGACATTTTGACGTTCTGGCTCTTGCGGCGATCCTCGAAATCGTCATGCGTGAGAAGCACCTGCCCAATCTTGACGCCTCTCTCGGCAAAAAGATTTTCGTATTCGCAGATGAACCGCGCCTGCCCCACGGCTGCGCACATCTGAATGTCGTTCACATTTTCAGGACGCGCTGAAAGCCCAAGCGCCTCAACACCCGCGGCTACAGCGCCAGACGAGACAAAAACAACCTCAAACCCTTCTGCCCTAAGGCGGCAGATCCCGTCCACCACGCGTTTCAACGACCTGCGATCGGGACGCCCCGCCTTGGTGGCGATTGCATGAGTTCCGACCTTGACTACAATTCTCGATCTATATTTTCTCTCTGACATGGTATTTTCCGTTATTGTTCAGCGCAATGAGCCACGAGACTTGGCAGATCTGCCTATGTCTTTTTCTTTGGTCTTGGGCAGATCCTTTGCCAGTATAGCCTCAGCTCGGCGTTCATTGACGAGAATAGACTTCGTATATCCAGCTCGCGCAAGATAATTGCGCTGAAACACCCAAGTCGCGCGCGTATCGGTATAATCGCGATCGACAAGAAGATGAATCGTGGCATTCTTAGGAATCCTATGCTTCTGCATCAACTCAACAGCCTCCCTCGGAGTCACGAACTGCTTGCGAAACATAAGACCTCTGTTTGTAAAGCGGATGAGGGGCTCGTCAGCATCAAACGTGATTGCGGAGGTCTGTGTGATGCACCCGCAAGCGATTAGAGAAAAGAAAGCTGCAAAGACAAGATTTAGAAAGCTTTTCTTCATCATACCTCAGTCCCGCCTTTTCGCCAGGATCTCCGCCACACGCTCTGCGTCTTCGGGCGTATCCACGCCGACACCCTCATCCTCAGTCCGCACAACGGCAATTTTCGCCCCCATCCAAAGGGCGCGCAGCTGCTCAAGCTTCTCGGTATTCTCTATTTGACATGGCTTCTCTGCGATGTAACGACGCAAAAACTCACCTCTGTATGCATAGATGCCAAGATGGCGAACGTAAAGACCGCTCGAAAGATCGCACTCAGCATCCCTGTTGCAGGGAATGACAGAGCGCGAAAAATACATAGCTCCGTCATCACGGTCAAGAACCACCTTAACCACGCTCTTGGCGGCCAGATCCTCCTGCGTCTTGATCGGCGTGACGGCCGTGGCCATCGACCAGCGCGGATCGTTCTTAAGCTTCATTACAAGCGCATCCACAAGCGCAGGATCAAGAAGCGGCTCATCGCCCTGGATATTCACAAGAATATCGTCATCGGCGAAATCTCCCGCGGCGCATGCGATGCGGTCCGTCCCACTTGGAAGATCCGAAGGCGTCATCACTGCCTTGCCGCCGTACTGCTCCACCGCGGATACAATACGATCATCGTCCGTAGCCACAAGAACATCGTCAAGGCAAGAAGACTTCTTCACGGCCTCGACGACCCACGCCACAAGAGGCTTGCCCGCCAAGATCGCCAAAGGCTTGCCGGGGAAGCGACTCGAACCGAATCTACTGGGGATTATCCCTATAACTTTCATCTTCCACCTTTCTCGACATTACAACTGCAATCGCCTTACATAAGCGAACAAGGTCCGTTTACGCAGCCGCCTGGGCAGGCCATGACTTCAAGGAAGTTGGCCTGAAGCTTGCCGGACGCATAGAGTTTGAGCATGGCGCAAGTTTTGCGGTCAATGCCGTCAATCTGCTTGGAGGCAAGCGTAAAGCCGGGAATTTTGCCTGTGGCTTCGTCCAGCACAGCCTCGGTGACGCCGCAGCTCCGTGCGAAGTTGCGGGCGGTAGCGGCTGCGGGACGCTCGACGGGATGCGGCTCGCAAGAAAGAACGTCAATCCTCCTACCGGCCAAAATTGCGCCGAGCTCTTCAAACGAAAGAACGAAATCCACGCCCTTTCGCCTCGCCTCGCTGCGCTTGGCGACGCAAGGTCCGATGAATACCGTCTTTGCGGCGGGATCGGACCCGCGCACCATCTCGTGCGTGTAGACCATCGGACTTGGGGTGAGAGAAACGTGATCAATCAAATCGGGAAGATGCTTGCCAACGAGATTGACATACGCAGGACAGCAGGAAGTTGTCATGAGTGTCTTCGGATCGCTCTCCATGCGCTCAAGGAACTCAGCCGTCTCATGAGCGGTGGTCTTTTCCGCACCAAGAGCCACTTCGATGACATCCGCGAACCCGGCCTTGGAACAGGCGGCCAAGAGCTGCTCGATAGTTCCGGGGAACTGGCGGTCTGCCGCGGGAGCCACCATGGCCACAAGCTTCTCGCCGCGCTTCATCGCAGAGAGGACGCCGACGATCTGCGATCGCTCCATCACCGCTCCGAAAGGACACGCCATGAAGCACTTTCCGCAGAAAATACAGCGGGCGAAATCAATCTCAGCGACTCCGCGATCGTTCTTGCGAATCGCGTTGACAGGGCAGGCGTCCTCGCACGGGACTGTTGTCTTTACGATAGCGTGATATGGGCAAGCGCTTATGCACTTGCCGCACTTGATGCACTTTGAATGATCGATCTGAGAGCGGCCTCCTACCACGGAAATCGCATTCTTGGGGCAGCTGTAAACGCAGGGCCGCGCAAAGCAGCCACGACAGTTCGGCGTGGAGACCACCTGCGAATCGGGGCATCCGCTGCAGGCTGGACCGCACACGGAAAGAGGAGCGTGATGGCGCTCGAAGACTTCCGTGCCGCCGCCGACCTGAGATGACGTTGCGGAGGAATCAAGAATCTCATCAAGATACGATGCGAGCGTGCGCGCTTCGTCCGTCTCCTCCTCGGCGGAAATCCCAAGAAGCGCCATAAGGCGATATTTAATTACAGCGCGATCATGATAGATGCAGCAGCGCGACGACTCCTTCTCCTTCGGACGGAGCGTTACGGGGATACGGTCAATTTCTTCGCGAAGGATCCCCTCGTCGAATGCGCGTACGAGCCTGATGAGCAATTCGCGGCGAAGGTATGTTGCAGCATTGAGCATTTTACGAAACTCCTTCCAAGAGCTCGGTGACGCGTTTCATGACGCCCTCCAGCGTGGCCTTGGCCACAATCTCCGTTTCGTTAATCCTGACGTACGGAGCACCGCCGAGGTTCTCGCGCTCGCAGAGATTAAGACAAGGGCGCGCTTCGATCTCAACGCGGCCGCGGAGCGCCTCGGGAAGAGCGCTCTCGATATCCATGATCTTGGCCGAACCTAACAGATAGCAGGCGGTGCCGCAGCAAATTTCGACTTTCACCTTTTCCATAGTTTATCCTTCAGTAATAGTTCACCGTTACGACCTTGCGGTAATTTCTCTCAAGTGCCTGAGCCATGCGCCGAACTACAGAGCGCCGGAGCTCAAGCTCCTGAGGAATCCCGGGATCCTGATGGGATTCATTCACCTTCGTGCCAATAACAAACTCAATTCTATCATGTCTCATCATTCTGTCAAGGATTGCTTTCGCGGCGGCCGGCTCCCCTTCCACGGGACGCATCTCCTCTATGGCGGAAAGAACGCGCGAAAGCGTGAGGATTCCCTCCGTAGCGATGCCCACACCTGCCACTTTCCCTACAGGAGGAAGAGATCCTGCCGTGCGCATATCCGCAAGATTCACACGCACCTTGACACCCAGCTCGCGCTCGATAATGTTTGCAGTGGTCCCTCCGCACACCACCACATGCTCCTCTCCGAGGAGCGCCTGACGCGCATAGTCGGAATCATGCTCGCGATAGTACGGCGGCCCAGTAAGAATTCGCATGACGCGCGGATGGCGCAAATACGCCACAACGCAGCTGATGTCATCCTTGCAGCCGCCGGGCGCCAGATTCAACGCTTCGCGGGCGATAGCGGCGGAAAGATCACGCGAGGAAATCTCAGGATCTAGGGCAATGCGGCGGCGCGCGAATTCAAGAACGCCAGAGCGCCGCCAGCCGAACTTCATATCACGCCGTTGCCCAAGCCCCGCCTGCGTCACACCGTCGGAGCAGAGAATAATTCTATCCCCAGGAAGAAAGTCCGCCACACATTCACGCACTTCGCGATCAGGCCAGTGCGCGGAGACGATCATCTGATCCTTAAGAGGCATCACCTCCTGCACGCCGCGCAGATGAATATAGCCGGGATTTCCCATCTCGGTCACATAAGCCTTGCCGCCAAGGCGGAAATCAAAAAGCGAAAATGTGGCATAGCCGATCTTTCGCACCTCGCAGACGGGCAGAGAATCCATGATAATCTCCGCCGCTTCGAGCATGGGCATATTAGACTCAAGAAACTTAAGCGCCATTGAAGTAGTCATATTCGCAAGAATATGCGCTTTTACTCCGCTTCCGAGACCGTCGGAAAGCGCTGCAAGATGGCGGTTCTCGCGCTCAACCGTGAGGAAGCGCACATCGTCGCCGCAAGCGGCCTGCCCTGTTTTCGTAAACTGGGCAGACTCCATTTCCAAAAAGAGCGAACTATCCATTCAAGTAGTCCATGCTTCCTGTTGACCTAAGAGCGCGCCCTTCCGTATGCGATTCGTAAGCGCCGGCGATTTCGTTGAGCATGACCTCCGTCTCCGCGATATGCTCGCCGAAGAGTCTGGCCACCTGCTGAACCGTATAGACATTCTTGCGGATGACGGCCTTGGCTTTAGCGGCAATCTCCTCACGGCGCCCTTCGTTAAGGGTCACATCCTGCACAACGGCGCCTGCAAATCCGCCGCGCGTGATCGGAAAGACGCTTACATTCACGATCCTCCCGCGCCACGACTGACGATACTTCACGATTTCACTTCCATGCGAAAGCGCGCTCTTGAAAAGGTCCGAAAACTCGGGAAGGAACGAATCCACATAAAGCCCCTCAAGATTACCGAGAGCCTCAAACTCTTCAAGCGCTCCTGCAAGCTCCGCAAAAAGCCTGTTGCATTCGCGAATCGCACCCTTGCCGTCCACGATGACAACGCCTGCGGGAATATAACGAATGAGAGCGTTTGAAGTGCGCTCGAAATTCTTTTTGAGATAGGTGTGGCACATGGCCTCTTCCGCCTTGCCCGCAATAAGCGCACGCGCAAAATCACGGCACGTCATGTAACCGCAGGCGCCGCAGTTCAGCTCGTCAGACTTGGAAACTTTTCCGACCCGTGCAAGAGCAAGCGCGATTTCGCGCTCCTCCGGAGCCTTCTCGTTGACGGGCGAGGCCGGATAGGCGGAAACTCCGCAATGCGACACGCACCGCCCCACGCTCGTCTGCAAGGGAGCTGTAGCGTCAGTCGAGAAAACCGTGGCGATCGATCCGCCGAGCGCTGGCATGGCAGGTCCGTTCACGCACCCTCCCGGGCAAGCAAGAGCTTCGAGGAATATCTTCCGTCCGCCCATGCGGGCCTTAAGCATTTCCGGATCAACACCTCCAAGAAGACGCCTTAAGCTATCCAGACCGGAGACAGACAAATAACGCACATCAGCCGCACCATCACGGAGAGTGTCATTCATGCCTCCTTCAACAGAATAAAAACGCCCTTCCTGAGCCTCTCCGAGAATACCGGGAGCTTCATCCTCAAACTCAATCCCGCTCTCCTCCAGAAGCTTCTGCATAGCAGGGAAAACCAAAGAGAGCGCAACCTCTTCGGGATGCGCATCCGCCTCGTTCTTCTTGGCAGCGCAAGGCCCGAAGAACACCACCTTGGCATCAGCTCCGCAATGCTCATGAATAAGACGCGAATGAGCTCTGAGCGGAGAAGGAAGCGGAGAAATATACTGAGAATAGCCTGGCAGATACTTGCGTATCATGTCCACTGCCGCAGGACACGCGCTCGATATTATAAGCGGCTCGTGCGCAGCTTCAAGAATGCGCGCCACATGCGCGCTCACCGCTTCTGCTCCGTGAGCCGTCTCGCTCACGCCGGCGAATCCAGCGCGCATAAGAGCTGAAGCGATCTGACCGAATGTGACGCCGGGGAAGTATCCCATGAAACTCGGCGCCACGGATGCGTAAACCTTAGCGCCAGAAGAGAGCATCTCCTTAAGGCGCGATAAATCACTACGGATTTTCTTGGCGTGAGCGGGGCAAACTTTGACACACTCTCCGCAAGCAACGCAGGCGGCAGGCATTACGCTTGCCTTGCCGCCTACTATGCGAATCGCCTTGACCGGACAATGGCGGACGCACTTATAACAGTCCTGACATCCATTTTCGGTAGTGTATACAGGCGAAGTTTTTTCCATTTACTGCCCTTTCGCGGGGAAAAGATCCTCTAAAAGATCGGTCATAACCCCTTCATCGACATGAGTGTGGGTTTTTCCGTTGATGATCACAACGGGCCCTTTGGCGCAGTTCCCGGCACAAAGACTTGCGCCGAGAACCACATCGACCTCATCTTTGAGGCCGCGCGCGGCCAGAAAAGATTCGCACAAAGCTACAATCTTTTCATTGCCGCGCGCAAAGCACGAACTGCCCATGCAGATCGTTATGCAAGGCCTACTCATAGTCGACCACGCTCGCCCAGTGGAGGAGAAGCTCGTGATTCTTGACGCTCTGCTGCTCCTTGGAGGATTCAGCGGCGGCAACAATCGGAAGCCACTTCTGGACGTCGGAGATCTTGGCCTTGAGAGCGTCACATGCGATGGACATATACTTCTCTGCGGCGGCCACATGACCGGAGAGCCAGAAGAGAAGATACGTGCGGGCCACATCGGCAAGAGGATCGCCGAGACGAACATGACTCCAGTCGATGACGCGCCATTCACCTTTCGGGGTAATGATGACGTTCGTGGGGTTGAAGTCGCCATGGCAGAGAGCCTTGCCACGCGGCATGCTCTGAAGCCTCATGTGAAGGTCATAGCGCGTCTCCTTGGGGAGATCGGAAGCGGAAATCTGCTTATCAAGCTTGTCGGCGAGGTTGCCCATGCGCTCGGAAGTCTTGGAGAAGATTTCGCACTGGATAGCCACGAACTCCTTGAGGTAGCGGACAAGATTCTTCTTGTCGCCAGCCATCGTCTCGGCGAGGGTCTTGCCCTCCACCCACTCGCGGCGGATGCACCACTGATCGCGGACCTTGAGAACCTCGAGAACGCGCGCCACTGGAAGGCCCGTCTCGGCGGCGCGAGCCTCGTTCATCGCCTCGTTGAGAACGGCGCTGACCTTGTAGCTCGGCCCGAAGATCTTGAGAACCGTATCCTTGTCGCGCGTGACGACCTTATCCGTGCGCTCGAGAAGAACATTAGCGCTCTTCTTGGAGCACTTGGCGGCCTTGGGCTCGCGGGAAGCCTTGGCGGCCTTCCTGGCCGCCTTGACCTCCTTCTTCTCAATTTTAACTTCAGCCTTCTTTTCAGCTTTCTTTCTCATTTTGGAAAACCTTTCCTTATGTTACGTTCGCTTGACGCCTCAGACAGTCTCATGCTTACCGTAGTAGGCGTTGAGATACATCTGCTTCATTTCCTTCATGAGCGGATAGCGCGGGTTCGCGCCAGTGCACTGATCGTCAAAGGCCTGCTCAACCATATCGTCGAGACGTGCGAGGAAGTCCTCCTCGTTCGGGACGTAGTCGCGGATGGTGAGCTTGATGCCGACGCGTTTCCGGAGATCCCTCAACGCCGTGAGGAAGTTCTCGAACTGCTCGCCCTTCGTGCGGCCCTTGATGCCGAGAGCCGTGGCGATCTCAAGGTAACGCTCAAGAGCGTGCGGATAGCCGTACTGCGGGAACGTGCCCATCTTGCGCGGCACAGGATCAGCGTTAAAGCGGATGACTTCTTCCATCATGAGCGCATTGGCGATGCCGTGCGGAATGTGGTGGAAGGCACCAAGCTTGTGGGCCATCGAGTGCATGATGCCGAGGAACGCGTTCGCGAAGGCCATACCCGCAATCGTAGCGGCGTTAGCCATTCTCTCGCGGGCCACGGGATCGGCACGCTTGGCAACGGCCGCATCGTAGCAGGCGGGGAGATACTGGAAGATCGTCTGGAGAGCGCGGATCGCAAGGCCGTCCGTGTAGTCCGTAGCGAGCATCGAGGCATAAGCTTCGAGAGCATGGGAAACAGCGTCAATACCGGAGGCGCTTGTAAGTCCGGGCGGCGCAGACATCTGCATGTCGGCGTCGACGATGGCCATCGTCGGCATAAGCTCGTAATCGGCCAGAGGATACTTAACGCCCGTTGACTCGTCTGTGATAACGGCGAAAGGCGTGACTTCCGAACCCGTACCGGCAGATGTGGGCACGCAGACGAAGGAGGCCTTCTCGCCCATCTTGGGGAACGTGTAGACGCGCTTGCGGATATCCATGAAGCGCATGGCCATATCCATAAAGTCCACCTCGGGGTGCTCGTAGAGAACCCACATAATCTTGGCCGCGTCCATGGCGCTGCCGCCGCCGACGGCGATGATGACGTCAGGCTTGAAACCGGCCATGAGCTTGGCGCCCTCCTTGGCGCAAGCGAGCGTGGGATCGGGGGCAACGTCTGCGAAAGTCGTGAAGGGGATACCCTGCTCGGTGAGCGACTTTTCGATGACGCGGGTGTAGCCGTTAGCGTAGAGGAAGGAGTCCGTCACGATGAACGCGCGCTTCTTGCTCATGACCTCGCTCAATTCGCGAAGCGCGAGCGAGAGGCAGCCCTTCTTCTGGTAGACCTTCTGAGGGCAGCGGAACCACAACATGTTTTCTCTTCTCATTGCAACAGTCTTAATATTGATCAAATGTTTGACGCCTACGTTCTCGGAGACGGAGTTGCCGCCCCAGCTACCGCAACCAAGCGTAAGCGAAGGTGCGAGAACGAAGTTGTAGATATCGCCGATACCGCCCTGCGAACTCGGGGTGTTGACGAGAATGCGGCACGTCTTCATGCGTGAAGCGAACTCGCTGAGCTTGGCCTTCTCGTTCACCTCGTCGAGATAGATCGAGCTGGTGTGGCCGTAGCCGCCGTCGGCAACGAGCTTCTCTGCCTTGGAGAAAGCGTCCTGGATATCCTTCGCACGGTACATGGCGAGGACGGGAGAGAGCTTTTCGTGAGCGAACTCCTCGGAGAGTTCCACGCTTTCAACTTCACCAACGAGAACCTTCGTATCGGCATCAACGTCGAAGCCTGCGAGCTTGGCAATCGTTACGGGCTTCTGACCGACGATCTTGGCATTGAGCGCGCCGTTGATGAGGATCGTCTTGCGGGTCTTCTCAAGCTCGGAAGCGTTGAGGAGGTGGCATCCCATCTTGCGGAAGAGAGCCTTGACCTCATCGTAGATGGAATCAAGGATGATCACGCTCTGCTCGGAGGCGCAGATCATACCATTGTCAAACGTCTTGGAGTGGATGATCGAGCTGACAGCGAGCGTAAGATCGGCAGTCTCGTCGATGATCGCAGGGGTGTTGCCCGCGCCCACGCCGAGAGCGGGGGTGCCGGAGCTGTAGGCCGCCTTGACCATACCGGGGCCGCCCGTAGCGAGAATGAGATCGGCCTCCTTCATAAGGAGATTTGTCTTAGGAAGCGAAGGCGCCTCAATCCAGCTGATGATACCCTCGGGAGCTCCCGCTTCAACGGCCGCGTCAAGCACGATCTTGGCTGCAGCGATAGTCGCGTTCTTGGCGCGCGGGTGGGGGCTGATCACAACGCCGTTGCGGGTCTTGAGCGCGATAAGCGTCTTGAAGATGGCGGTGGAGGTGGGGTTCGTGGTGGGGATGACCGCACCGATTACGCCTACGGGCTCGGCAATCTTCTCAATGCCGGCAGACTCGTTTCGGTCGATCACGCCGCAGGTCTTCGTATCCTTGAACGCATTGTAGATGTATTCGGCGGCGTAGTGATTCTTGATGATCTTGTCTTCAACAACACCCATGCCCGTTTCTTCAACGGCCATCTTGGCGAGCGGGATGCGAGCACGGTTGGCGGCGAGAGCTGCAGCCTTGAAGATTGCATCGACCTGCTCCTGAGTATAGGACGCGAAGATCTTCTGCGCCGCTCTAACGCGCGCAATGGTTTCGGTGAGTTCCGCAAGTCCGTCATCCTGGACGACCGCGGCAGTGTTTGCGCTTTGCATATTTCGTTTTTCCTTAACTTCCTAAAAAGCCCGGAAACCTCTCCCGAGCAATGTCCAAGTAGTATACCAAATTCTTAAATAGATAATCAAGTAGCGATTTGATGTGCGACACTCCGGGATATGACATGATCCCGCCCATCTGGAGCATAGACCCGGTGAATGAACACGCCCTCCTCCGTCTCGACGGATTCAACGCGAACCTCTTCGCCTGCAAAAGTCTCGGACTTGAAGATCACATCAACCTCATGGCAAGGCGGCGCAGAATCAGGACGCCCCTCCAAAAACCATTCAATGTAGTGGACGTTATTCACATGTCCATTCAAGTCTATATCGCCACGCCGCGCACGAAACACGAGAGCATCCGACAAACTCTCGCGGCAGTCCCACCTGAACTTCGGCTGAGACTCCTCCCCGAAAACAGGCTTGCGAACCGTATTTGCCGCCGCAAAAACAGCCTCCGGGATTGCCACAAGCTTGCGGGAGGCGAGATCTATGAGCATCCATTCGCTCGTTGCCGTGCCAAGCTCTTCTCCGCCCTCTCCCGTCAGCACGAAATCACGGTAGGCCACAATTCTCCGCCCTCCGCGCGGGAACGTCAGGATAGACACCCTCTCGCCCCACTTCGGGAAACGCGTCATCCTAACCCTCAAACGGGTAAGCACCCACGAAATATTCGCGCCCGCAGCCTCGAAATTCGTCTTCGAAAACGAAAGTTCCTCCGCATTAATGCTCGCGGCCTCCTGCAGCCAGTTGCATACCGCCACCATAGTAGCGTATCCATCAGGCCCACACTCATACGTCCTCACAGACCACGAGTATTCACCGTAAACATCACCCATATAGGACTCCCCTCCCTTAATCAAAGCGAAGAAAGCATTCTCTTGATGCGCTCAACGGCAAGCTTGATGTTCTCAAGAGAAGTGGCGTAGCTCATACGAACAAAGCCGTTCCCCGATTTGCCGAAAGCCTCTCCGGGAACGCACGCCACGCCGTACTCCGTAAGAAGCTTCATAGTGAACTCATCGCTCGAAAGCCCCGTGGAGCGTATATCCACAAAAAGATAGAATGCGCCCTTCGGAAGAAGCGTCCGAAGCCCCGCCTCATTCATCGCCGCCACAAGATAATCGCGGCGGCGGCGGTATTCAGAGCGCATCTGGGCTATATCCCTGTCACCGAAATCAAGCGCCTCAACACCGGCGGCCTGAGCAAGCGTAGGCGCGGACATTATTCCATACTGATGAATTTTCATCATGGCGGCAATGATATCCTCCGGTCCTGCGGCGAAACCGAGCCGATAGCCCGTCATTGCCCAGCTTTTCGAAAAGCCGTTGAGGACTATCACCCTGTCGCGCCCGCGGCCGATAGATCCGAACGAATCCAAAACGGCATCTTTCGCTTCGTCGTCAATGGAGTAATTAAGCTCACAGTCTACTTCGTCCGCAATGAGGATAATATCGTGGCGAATGCAAAAATCGATAATCTCCTCCATCTCAGAACGCGTCAGCGTGGCGCCGGTGGGATTGCACGGAAAATTAAGAAGGAGAACCTTCGTGCGATCCGTGACTTTCTCTTCAAGAGCCGTCACCGTCAATCGGAACTCATCCTCCACTCGGGTAGAAACGGGAACGGGAACCGCATGCGCCAGACGGATGGCGGCTTCATAGCTCACAAAGCAGGGCTCATGATAGAGCACCTCGTCACCGGGAGAGCAAAGTGCGCGAATCGCAAGATCAATCGCCTCCGAAACGCCTACCGTAACGAGAATTTCATTCTCCCATGAATAATCCATTTCGTAGCGGCGCCTAAAGTAGCGCTGAATCGCCTGACGAAGCTGTGGCGTGCCGAGGTTGGAGGTATAATGCGTGCCGCCATCCTCAAGACAGGTTACTGCCGCGCGCGAAATGTGCCACGGAGTATCGAAATCAGGCTCGCCCACTCCAAGCGACACAACATCCTTCGACTTCGCTACGATATCGAAGAATTTGCGTATTCCGCTCTTCGGAAGCTCCGCTACGTGCCTGGCGATTCTCTCTTTCACTTTCAAATACGGGAAATATCAGTCAGCAAGAATCTCATCTGCAAGAGCGGCAAGCTGTGCCTCGCTCTCGGCGTTCAGCGCGCCCTTGACCGTGACGACCGTATCGCAGAACGTGATATTCTTCGACGCCGCGAACATCTTCTTCATCTCGCGCGCGGCGAGAGGAGCCCACGATCCGTTCTCGATAAGCCCCACTTTGCGCGATTGGTAGTTGCGCTCGGTAAGATGATCGATAAAATGGCGCATCCATGGGAAAACCGTGCCGTTGTATGTGGTCGTGGCAAGAACAAGCTTACCGTAGCGGAACGCATCCTCCACCGCCTCAGGCTGATCGTCACGCGCCAAATCAGCCACAGCCACCTTGGGGCAGCCCCTCGCCTTGAGCATCTCCACGAACTTCATTGCGGCGGCTTTCGTGTTGCCGTAAACGGAAGTGTACGCCACAAGAACTCCAGGAGACTCCACAGCATAGCTGGACCAGACGGAATACTTCTCTACGGCATTGGCAATAGCCTCGGGCGTGGAAAGAACCGGCCCGTGAAGCGGGCAGATCGTTTTAATCTCAAGCCCAGCGGCCTTCTTGAGAAGAGCCTGCGTTTGCGAGCCATACTTGCCCACGATGCCGATGTAGTAGCGACGCGCTTCGCAGTCCCAACCTTCGGGATCCTCTACATCGTTTGCGCCGAACTTTCCGAAGCCGTCGGCGGAGAAAAGAATCTTGTCCGTTGTGTCATACGACACCATGACCTCGGGCCAATGAACCATGGGAGCTGCCACGAAAACGAGATTATGGCGGCCGGTGGAAAGCGTATCGCCCTCTTTGACCACAATGCGACGCGAGACAAAATCGTCTCCGAAGAAGTTCTTCATCATCGTAAACGCCTGAGCGCTCGAGACGATCTGGGCCTTCGGATAGCGCGCCGCGAACCTGGCCACATTTGCGGAGTGATCGGGCTCCATGTGATGAACTACAAGATAATCTACATCTGCGCCATCGTTCGCCTCTTCGATGTTCCTAAGCCACTCGTCACCGAAATTGGCGTCAACGGTATCGAGAACGGCCCGCTTCTCATCCTTGATGAGATAGGAGTTGTAAGCCATTCCGCGGGGAACCACGTACTGCCCCTCGAAAAGATCCACCTCGTGGTCGTTTACGCCGATATACTTGATGTCTTCTGAAATTTTCATACTTCTTACCTCTTACGGGCTTTCACTAATTCATTCTGAACGGCCTCGGTGACAAACGAAGACGTATCGCCGCCATAGCTTGCGATTTCGCGCACCGTGGAAGCCGTCACATAAGCCAAATTTTCGCTCGGCATCATGAAGAGAGTCTCGATCTCTGGCGCCATTCGCCTGTTCACAAGAGCCATCTGAAACTCATATTCAAAGTCGCTGTACACGCGAACGCCTCTGATGACCACCCGCGCGCCTTCGCGGCGGCAAAAATCGACGAGAAGCGTGTCAAGCGGCTTGACTTCAACATTTTCCAAGCCGGCCTTAAGCGCATCCTCGCGAATCATTTCAAGACGCTCAGGACCGGAAAACATCGCCCGCTCCTTCGTGCTTGTGGCCGCAACGGCGACAATGAGCCTGTCATAGAGCTTGGAAGCTCTAACGATCAAGTCAAAATGCCCTTTTGTCATAGGGTCAAATGTTCCAGGATATACTGCAATTCTTTCTGCCATGACGGATATTATACCAAAAAAGAGAACTGCAATTCATTCGTCAGCTCTGTTTGGAGGTTCCCCAATTTTTTCCGAGGCTTCCGAGCCTTCGCGACCCCTTGCGCGGATTTTGCGGTTTTCAACACTAAAAGTTGCCCTCCTTGGTCGATCTTCGCTATAATGCGAAGTGCTAAACTCTATACCACATCCAGGATTTTTATTATGCTATAATGAACATCTTCAACAACATCAAAAGGCTAACAAAATGAAAGAAATTCTCGAGCTCTTGGAATCGTGGCTATCACAAACAAGTATTCACCCTATTTTTGCAAAGGCTATATCTTCGTTCATCTGCCTTGTCACCACAGTTCTAAGCGCAGCACTCATCTGCGTAGCCATCTCTTTTTTGGTCAAAAAATCCCTGTTCAAATCGCCAGTCATCCTTACACGTAAAGAAGACTCGGAAAAACTGCTTAAATCTTCCGTAAGGCTCATTTTCCTCTGGATTCTTTACGCATGGATTCCCGATACTCTCGCCTGGAATGAACTTATACGCTCAGCTGCGCAGCAAATCTTGGGCGTTGCCGCGATTGCCTCGGCCGCATTGGAAATCTGCACGGCAGTCTCTTGGGCTCTTACACTCAGCAAGGTAAAATCAAGCGCAAAAAACCTATCGTCCAAAGTTATGGCCCAAGTCGTCAAAATAATCACTTGGTGCGCAGCAAGCATTATAATCGTCTCGATATTGATCGGCAAAAGCCCTGTCTTCATTCTAAGCGGCCTCGGTGCGCTTACCGCCATTTTGATGTTAATCTTCAAGGATTCCATCGTGGGCTTGGTTGCTGGCATACAAGTGGCACAAAACGATATGGTGCGCGTTGGCGACTGGATAACGATGCCCAAGCACAACGCCGACGGCAATGTAATCGACATCGCTTTAACTACGGTGAAAGTTCAAAATTTCGACAACACCGTCACAATGATTCCTTCATCAGCGCTCATCAGCGAATCGTTTGTAAACTGGCGCTACATGTCGGAATCGAAGGGACGGCGCATTAAGCGCAGCGTTTCGATAGGCGCGACCTCTGTCAAAGAAATGGACGATTCTCTCCACAATGAGTTTGTGCAAAAAGGCTTAATTGAAGAGTCCGACAAGCCTATATCTAATCTCGCAGCTTTCGAGGTTTGGCTTAATCGCTATCTCATCTCCAGCGACAGCATCTCAAAGGAGCTTACCTGCATGGTTCGCCAGAACAATCCCTCCGATACTGGCATTCCCGTAGAAGTCTACGCTTTCACCAAAACCCGCAACTGGACTGAATACGAAAACATCCAGACGGAAATCTTCAATCAGATTTTCATCACAATCCCAAAATTCAAGCTTCAGATTTATCAGCGCTCTGGCGACAAATACCTCTCTTCAGAGGATTAGCCGCCAAAGACTTGGCTTATCTCCGCCAAGTGGTCTTGGTTATGCCGCCTCCACTACAACCGCAATCCCCGCTACAGCACCATTTGAAGCCAAGTAGA
>JAGBZQ010000065.1 GCA_017628165.1 Kiritimatiellia bacterium
CTGCGTTACAGCCGCAGTCTTCTTCGCAATTTTCGCCGCAGCAGAAGCTGTAGTCCCCTTCGGCATAGCCTGCGCCACAGCACAGTTCCTTTTCAAAGCGGTCGCACACTGTAACGGCAGGGTCGGTGTATGGGCGTATGCCCTCTACCCATATGTTTTCCAGCTTCCACAGTTTATCCACCACACTGCCCCGTATCTGTGCCACATAGCGGGAGCATCCGCCGCACACTTCCCTGCAAACGCGGCAGGCAAGGTTGATTACCATACAGGAGCCGTCTATGGCGGGAAGCTCGTTTTTCAAATGGGCGGACGATCCGCCGGAAGGCGTGACGATAGTCGACCCGGAGGATTGCAATTACGGTCTCGTCGATCTCAAGGACGAGCCTTACCGTCTGGTGACGGAGGAGTTCCGGAAGGCAAAGGAGAAGCGGGAGGGAGAAAAATGAAAAGAAGATCGTTCATCGGCTCCGCGGCCGCGCTGGCGGGATTTGCCGGGCTGCAAAGCGTTTTTGCGGCGGGAAAGAGAAAAGTGGGTGCGTTGCGCGCGCGCTTTGGGGTTTTGAGCGATATTCATGTCACGACCGACCCAGGCTCTTGCGATCTATTTGAGCATGCGCTTAAATTTTTTGACGAGCAGAAGTGCGATGGCGTCCTTTTGTGTGGCGATATTGCCGATTATGGGCTTCAGGACGAATTGAAGGCGGCGGGAGACACATGGTTTAAGGTGTTTCCAGACAACAAGCGCTCGGACGGCCAAAGAATCGAGAAGCTTTTTCATTATGGCGACCATGATATGGGCGGGTATATGCACAAGCGGGTGCCGGCAAAGAATTGCCCGGAGAAGTGTATCCCGCTTACGGATCCGGCGGCGGCGTGGGAAGCGGCCTTTCAAGAGAAGTGGAGCCCCATTCAGGTGAAGAAGGTTAAAGGCTACACCTTTATTTTGGCGCATCACCCCAAGCATTGTGAGGAGACAGAATTCGGGCAGAAAATCCCCGGCGTCGCCGAAGCGCTGGCTGAGCATGCGCCCAAAGGGAAGAAGCCGTTCTTTTATCTTCAGCATCGCATCGTGAAAGACACCTGCGGCGGCAGCTGGGCGGGCGGCCAGGAAGGCGGCTCTTCGCGCGCGGCTCTCAATACCTACCCCAACGCCGTCGTTTTTTGCGGACAGGCGCACATTCAAGCGCAGGATGAGGCTTCAATCTGGCAGGACGAGTTCACCGCGGTGGAAGTGCCGTCGCTGAGGTTTGTGACTATTAGGCCCGGGCGCGAAAATAGCCGCGGCCACGATGATGTGCCATCTAAAATGATGCCCGCAGTCAATTCCGGAGGCGGCAAGCAGGGGATGCTGAGGGAGGTCTATGACGACAAAATCATCATCAAGCGCCTTGATTTCACGTATGATTGCGAGGTGGCGCCGCCTTGGGAAGTGCCGCTCCCGTTTCCGTCGGGCAAGCCCTACAACCACCAGCAGCGTTCGCAAAACGAGGTGGCGCCGCAGTTCGCCGAAGGCAGCAAGGTCTGGGTCAAGCGCCGGGATGCCCACGACCGCGCAGGAGTCTTGCACAAGAAGGCGTTCGATGTGTTTTTCCCGCCGGTCCATGCCGCCGCAGCCACGCCGCGAGCGTTTGAATATGAGGTGACTGCGGAGGTAAAAGGATTCGGCTACACTCGCGTAGCCAAGCAGAAGCGGGTTTTCTCGTATGAGGGGCACTTCCCCGAGTTTCGTGACAAGCGGCCGGTCGCGTGCCTCTTTTCGGTGTCGGAACTTTCGCATCAGATTGAATCTGTTCGCTTTGCGGTGCGCCCTGTAGCGCCGTTTGGAGCTAAAGGCAAGGCGATATGGAGCGAATGGATAAGGTTATAAGATTTATCGCTAAACATCTCCACCTTCACTTTCACCTTTCACCTAACTCCTCCACCTTTCACTCAACTAGTGGTGGCTGAGACGCTTGTATTTTTTGCTTTCGCAAAATTGGAGTTTTTAGTTTTCGTAAAAATCACTAAATCCTCCTTGATTTATGGCATAATACTTTATGCCTATAAAGGAAGGATTACAAAAATGGAAAAACAAGAACTTAAGCAGTATATTGAAAAATACCGTAAGCTTCTGCTCGACGATGTGATGCCGTTTTGGCAGAAGTATTCGCCCGACCTCAAAAATGGCGGATTCTACAACTATCTCGGCCGCGACGGCAAGGTGCTCTTTACCGATAAGAACGTTCGCCAGCAGGGGCGCTTTGTTCTTCTCTTCGCTCGTGCCTACAATGAGCTTGAAAAGCGTCAGGAATGGCTCGATCTCGCACTTCAGGGCATCAAGTTTATTGAGGAGAAGTGCTTTGATGACCGTGACGGGCGCACTTATTATGATGTTACCGAGGATGGCCGGCCAGTGCGCAAGCGCCGCTATGTCGTTACCGAACACTACACGGTGATGGCGTTTATCGAGCTTTACAAGGCTACTGGTGATGAACAGTGGAAGCTTAAGGCTGAGCGTCTCTATAAGACGATCATGATGTATTACTACAATCCCGAGCTTCTGCCGCCGAAGTTCTACCCGGCTCGCAAGGTGCGTGCGCACAATATCCCCATGATCATTTCGTGCACGTCAATCATGATGCGCCAGCTCGGCGGTGATACATCGCTCTACGATAAGACGATTGCCACCTGCTTCAAGGAAGTCTATTCTACCTTCCTCGATTACGACAAGAAGGCGCTGCGCGAAATCGTCAATGCCGATGGAACTCCATGCGAAACGCCCGAAGGGCGCACCATCAACCCGGGTCACTCGATCGAAACGAGCTGGTTTACGATGGAGGAGGCCAAGTTCCAGAAGGACGAGGAGCTTTTGAAGAAGGCGCTTACGGTTCTCGACTGGTCGCTCGCGTGGGGCTGGGACGAAGTTCAAGGTGGCGGCGGCATCATCTACTTCCGTAATGTTGATGAAGCCGAGGGCCACGAACCCGACCAGTACGAGCATGAGCTCAAGCTTTGGTGGCCGCAGAACGAGGCGATCTACGCTACCTTCCTCGCTTATACGCTTACTAAGGATGAGAAGTATCTTGAGTGGTTCAAGAAGATTGAAAAGTGGTTCTTCGATCACTTCATGGATCCTGAGCACGGAGAGATTATCAAGTATCTGCGCCGCGACGGCACGCCTTCATGCACTATGAAGGGTACGCGCTGGGCTGGTGCATTCCACTATCCGCGCATGCTCTTTAATCTCATCAAGCTGATGGAAGCAGAACTTGCTGGCTAAAACGTAAAGGCGAGGGTAAAATATGGACTACTTGGAGCGGATGGCGCGCTTACGAGCGCGGAAGGTTGAACAGACTAAAATCAAACAGGATGTTTTAGGATCTCGTGACGAGGACGATTATGGACTCGTCTTGCCGCCTAAGTCATTCAAGGTCGATCTTCCTATCCGTGATGCTACGGGTCAGTGGTCGGGACCACGTTCGTGGGCCGTCAATTTCCGTTGGCTTATGGATAACCATCCGCTCTACATTGATGCTGATGACGCTATCGCTGGGCGTTGGATGTTCATGCTTTCGCGTATGCGCCTTGGCTATCAGCTTTCACGCTCCAATTTTGCCTTCGATTATTCTCACCTTGAACCGCTTCAGCAGAAGTACGATATCACTACCGGTATCGGTAAAGATGCGCACTTTGCCCCAGACTATCGTATTGGTCTTGAGCTTGGCTGGGGAGGACTTCTTGAAAAAGTTCGCGCCGCAGCGAGGAAATTTGCCGCTGACGTGTATGCGCGCGAACTGATGGAGGCGGAGGAGACGGCAATTGTCGGCATCATCAACTGGACACGCCGTTTGGCTGCTGCGGCCGACGACCGTGCAATGGTCGAGGACGATCTTAAACGCAAGGAAAATCTCGAAGAGATGGCGCGCGTTTGCTACCAGGTGGCCGAAAATCCCCCTAAGACCATGCGCGAGGCGGTGCAGTGGATTGCAATCTTCAACATGGCCTCTCGCACATACAATCGCGATGGCGCCGGCGGACAGCTTGACGAGCTTCTGCGGCCTTATTACGAACACGATAAAGCGGCAGGGTTAATCACCGATGCGGAAGCTGAGTATTATATTTTTTGTCTTTTGCTTAATGATCCGCATTACTATCAAATTGGCGGACCAGCCGCTGATGGGCGCGACCAGACTTCGCCTTTAAGCTATATAATCCTCGAGGCGGCAGCGAAACTTAATTCGTCTTGCAATTTGACGATTCGTGTCTGGGATGGGATGGATCGAGGGCTATTCCGCCGCGGAGTCGAGATTTTACTCGCCAACCGGCTAGGTTATCCACGCTTCTCCGGCGACAAAGCGCTCGTTGAAGGATTTATGAAAAACGGCTATTCAGCCGAACTTGCGCGTTCGAGAATCGCGGTAGGCTGCAACTGGATGAGCATGCCTGGCTTGGAGTATACGCTTAATGACGTAGTTAAAATTAACATTGCCAAGGTTTTTGAAGTAGCTTTCGCAGAGTCTTCAACACTGGAGGAACTGGAGGAAAATTATCGCCGTCGCGACCCCGCTTTTTTGGCGTTGGCGGC
>JAGBZQ010000010.1 GCA_017628165.1 Kiritimatiellia bacterium
CTATCGTCGGCTCGTCAAGAACGTAGAGAACCCCCGTAAGCCCCGAACCAATCTGCGTGGCAAGGCGAATACGCTGCATTTCGCCTCCGGAAAGCGTGGACGACGGGCGATCAAGCGTCAGATATTCGAGCCCCACATCGATCAAAAACTGAAGCCGGCGGCGGATCTCCTTTAAGACCTCGCCAAGCCCTGCGAACGACGGATCATTCTCATCAAGCGTCTCGAAGAACCCAAGACATTCCGCAATGGGCATCGCCATCACTTCCACAATCGTCTTTCCGGCAACGCGCGCCGCACGAGACTCAGGCCTTAAGCGTGCTCCCGCGCACTCGGGACAGACCTTGAAGCTCTGATACGCCTCGTACTTTGCACGCGTCTCTTCGTCCTCGGCCTCATCAAGACGCTTTTGAAGAGTCGCAAGAACCCCTTCAAAGGGCTTATCCACGTTACGCCACGGAAGAGCGAGATCCTCCTTGAAACCGTGCATCAAATCACGCCTGAACGATGCGGGCAAATCGCGGTATGGCGTATTTAAGTCCACATTGTTCTGCCTGGCAATCTCCTCCAGGAGGGCGTTGTAATACATTATCGCATTATGCCCGGCGCGGCGCCACGGATGGATGCACTCCCTCAGCGGAAGCGTTTTGTCGGGCACCACCAGATCCTCGTCGAAGAAGTAAAGCTGCCCCAATCCCGAACAGACGGGACACGCGCCAAACGGCGAATTGAACGAAAAGCTCCGGGGCCTGAGCTCGTCAAATGAAATCCCGCACTCCGGGCAGGCGTTTAGCTCCGAATAAGCCTGAATTTCGCCCTTCTCGCCTAAAAACTCCACGTAAAGCGATCCTCCGCCCTCCTTGAGAGAAAGCTCCACAGAATCGGTAAGGCGCGTCCTGTCACACGGAAGAACAAGACGATCAATAACAATTTCAATGTTATGCGCCTTCTTGCCGTCAATCTCAGCAACCTCCTCGATGAGCGAGACAACGCCATCCACGCGCACACGGGCAAAGCCCTTACGCTTAAGCTCCTGGAAGAGATTTTCGTGCCTCCCCTTCTTACCCTTTATTACGGGCGCGTAAACAACGGCTCTTCCCTCCCGCTTAAGAAGAGCGTCCACAATCTCCTCCGCGCTCTGGCGGCGGACGGCCCTCCCGCACTTCGGACAGTAGGGCACAGCCGCAGAGCCATAGAGAAGGCGCAGGTAATCGTGAATCTCCGTAACTGTAGCCACGATCGAGCGCGGGTTTCCGCTCGTCGTGCGCTGCTCGATAGAAATCGCGGGGCTTAAGCCCTCTATCTTGTCGACCTTGGGCTTGGCAAGACGATCAAGAAACTGCCGCGCATAGGCGCTTAAGGATTCCACATAGCGCCGCTGACCCTCCGCATAGAGAGTATCAAACGCAAGCGATGATTTTCCACTTCCGGAAAGCCCGGTCACAACCGTAAGAGACGAACGCGGAATCGTTACATCGATTCCGCGCAAATTGTGCATCCTGGCATTTACGATTTCTATATCCATGATGCATCAGCCGTTTTTGGCGTCGAACGCCAGAATGAACTCTGGATTCGACTGCGTCTTCTTGAGACTCGTAAGAATGCTCTTCATCGAAGACTCCGCGCCTGCCGGGGCAAGAATCCTGCGAATCGCCCATGTCTTCTCAAGCTCCATGGGCGCAAGGAGAAGATCCTCCTTTCTGGTGCCGGACTTCTCGATGTCCATCGCAGGGAAAATGCGCTTGTCGGCCAGCGAGCGGTCAAGGACAATCTCCATATTGCCCGTGCCCTTGAACTCTTCAAAGATCACTTCGTCCATGCGCGAGCCTGTATCCACAAGGCCGGTGGCAATAATTGTAAGCGATCCGCCGCGCTCAATGTTGCGAGCCGCACCGAAGAAGCGCTTGGGCCTGTGGAGCGCAAGCGCGTCCACGCCGCCCGTCAAAATCTTGCCGGAATGCGGCTGAACGGTATTGTAGGCGCGCGCCATACGCGTAATGGAGTCGAGAAGGATGATGACGTCGCGGCCGTTCTCCACCTGACGTTTGGACATTTCAATCACCATTTCCGCCACGTTTACGTGATGCTGGGGCTCTTCGTCAAACGTAGAGGAAAGAACCATCGCCTTTGTGTTGCGCTGCATATCCGTCACTTCCTCAGGGCGTTCATCAATGAGAAGAATAATGAGCATCGCATCTGGATGGTTGGCGGAAATGGCGTTGGCCATCTTCTGGAGCAGAACCGTCTTTCCGACGCGCGGCGGAGCGATAATGAGACCGCGCTGACCAAAACCGATCGGCGTGAAAAGATCAATAACGCGCGTAGAATACTCCGTGGGCGCGGTTTCGAGAATGATACGGCGCGTAGGGAACGTGGGAATCAAATTCTCAAAGTGAATTACGCGCGCCGCCACAGACGGCTCCTTGCCGTTCACCGTGTTCACATTGCCGAGGCAGAAAAAGCGGTCGCGGTCGCGCGGATCGCGGATGGGACCTTCGATAATATCGCCCGTTCTCAAAGCATGGCGGCGGATCTGCTGCTGTGTCACAAACACATCCTCGGGGCACGCGAGGAAGTTGTTCTTGGCCGAACGGAGGAAGCCGTGGCCTTCGCGGACGATTTCAAGACAACCGCTCGCAAGAACGGCGCCGCCCTTGGCAAGATAACTGCGTATGGCGGCAAAGATAAGCTCATGCTTTCTATATGTGCCAAGCTCCTCGGGATCCGCCCCCGGCATCATGGAATCGACGATCTGCTGCGCCGGCCAAATCTGAATATCAGAAAGGCGATACTCGGGCAGATCGCTGTTGCGGTTAGGATTGTTAGGCACCTCCTGATTCTGAGCGCGCTGCCCCTGCGGCAGCGGAGCGTTAAGGAGGGGATTTACAGATTCCGAACCGTTTGCACCCCTGATAGGGGAATTATTCACCTTCTCCCGGCGCTGATGCTGATGGGGCTTGTGGAACTGCTTCTTGGGATTCTGCTGCCCAGCAGAATTTGCCGCGGGTGCATTCTGAACAAGGCGCTGAGCCTTCTGCGGCTGCGCAAATACATCTAATTCGTCTGCCATACGAACCTCTTTATCGTGTGTCAGGATCTTGAAGCGAGATATTGAACAAACTTGACGGCCTGAGCTTTCAAATTATCTTCAGTTGAATCGTTCAAGATCACATAATCGGATCTTCTGGCCTTCTCCTCAGCATCCATCTGCGCTGCGAGACGGGCCAACGCCTCCTCATGGGTATAGCCGCGATTTGCGACCATTCGCTCAATTTGCTTTTCCCTTGAGGAGATAACGCACGCTATTATATCATAATCTTTCTCCCATTGCACCTCGAATAATAAAGGCACGACGGCAATTGTCGGGGAAGAGCCCCCGTCAATGGCTTCCATGAGAGCCTTACGGACGATGGGATGAATGCGAGCTTCAAGCTTTTTGCGCTCTTCAGGATTGTTAAAGACAATCTTCCTGAGGCGCGCGCGCTCCTCCTCCGGAATCAGGGAATGAACGATATCATCGGCATCAATCGTTTTGACACCAAGCTCGTTCAAATAACGGCAAAGGAGGGATTTGCCAGAAGCAATCCCTCCCGTGAGACATACTTTCATGATGCCTTTTATTTCTGCTCGGGTGCTGCCAAAACAGCGCCGTCATTCTTGGATCCATCACCGCTCGTGGAAACCACAACCTCGCGGCCATGAGGATCCACAAGACGCGTGGTCACGAAGATGAGAAGATTGCGCTTCGAGGACCACTCGGAGTGGCTGCGGAAGAAGCGTCCGAGGAAGGGAATATCGCCCAGGAACGGAACCTTGTCATCCATGGCCTTGCGCTGCTCGGTAATGAGACCGCCCATCACAATCGTAGCGCCAGGATACACATCCACCTTTGATTCGATTGAGCGGACATGGAAGAACGGCTGCTCCATCGGGGCGTCATAGTACGTCATGTTCTCTGCACCACTTGAGGAGAGGCTGTCAAGCGCAGATGTGGCAGAATTGACGGCCTTCTCGGCAAACGCCTGCTTTACGCCCTTTTCAAGCTCCGTTCCGATGGTGCCCAGAATTCCGGTAAGACCCTCAAAAATCCCGCCGATTCCCTCGAAGCTCTGAAGCGAGCTGTTGCCCGTGAAAGGAATGCGCATACCGTAGTTCTTCCACGTAGGCTCGTCAACCACCTGTGCGTTGATATCAAGGCTGATGAGGCTGGAGCTTCCCTCGTTCATCGTGGGCGTAACATCAAGGATCACGCCAACTTCACGCATATCGAACTCGCCAGGCTCAACGATTGCAAGAATGGCGCTCTGGGAATTGCCGCCGTAATTGCCGCCGCCGGAAGAGCTGCTGGACTGGAGCTGGACATCATAATCCTTAGGATACCTATACTCCGTGACCACCTTGATTACCGCCTGCTCGTTGGCGCGGGCAAGAACCTTCGGTGCAGAGAGAAGATCCGTATCGCTACGCTGCGAGAGCATGTGAAGAATCATCGAGAGATCGGCATTGCCGAGGAAGGCATTGACGCGCATGAACTGATCGTTCGTGGAATAGCCCTCGCCGGAAATATGGTTGCCAAGCGTGGAGAGGTAGCGGTTGTTCATGCCATAGCCGGACTTGCCGTCCATCGCATTGATTCCAAGGTTTCCACCTTTACCCCTGACCCATGAAGCACCTGAAGTAGGCTGCTTCACATTTGCACCTACGGTAGAGGAAGGCCCGGTGACGCCTGGCTTAACGAACTGATCCGGCGGGTTGTTGATGCCTGAACTACCATCACTTTCCACCCCAGAAGAATTTACGGAAGCATCCCACACGCCACGATTGAGATTGAGCGCGCGACCAATGTGCTTCCCGAGATTAAGGGAGTAGTCGCTGTTTAAAATCCACTCAAAGCCGAGCGAATTGAGATCGTCCTGGGAGACTTCCACGAAACGCGTTTCGATCTCAATGAGCGTGGTACTGGCGTTGATGTCGTTGAGCGCATTCTGGATAAGGGCGATATTCTCCTGTGTATTCTTGACGTAGAGTCTGCCGAGAGTCTTCACATAAGCGATAGACGATCCGTCCGGCCAATCAACATCCATAAAGGAGAAGAATGTCTTGAGGCTCATCTCCTTGGCCGCGCTCTCGGAGTCGCTGCTGCCAGCGGCGAATCCGCCGTTCTTATCGGTGAGCCCCTGAACTTCCTCGGAGGCCTGCTGCACACGCTCCTCGAAATTCGGTAGTACGGGGAAGTCACGCGAAACCATCTCGTCTGCGGAATCACGCTTGTCCATGATCATAATCATGGGACCCTTGATGACGTACTTGTAGTCCACCGCTTCGCAAACGAGCTTGAGAGCGTCGGCAAAAGAAATCTTGATGGCGGAAAGCATGGGGATCTCGGGCACGCCAGTATCCTTGGCGGCACCGGCATCCACGGAGTCGTCAGCGGCGAAGCCGCCGCCAGCATCATCAGCTGTTTCTGCGGCTGCGGCAGACTTGACGTAATTCACCTTGCGCGGCTTGACGAAGAAGTTAAATCCGCGCTCATCCTCCTGCTTCTGCTGATCGTCAAGATCCTTACTGGCCTGACGGAAGAATTCAATGGCGTCATTGAGCGTGGCCGGCGGCTTGAAGGAGATGGACTGAAGCTCCATCTTCTGCATACGCATGAGAATATCCTGCTCGATCGTATACTCCGAATCTCCGACGCTGGGCTTCTTCGTGGTCTCGCTCACGTTTTCAACGGAACGGGCGGTAAGCGCGTAAGTGGGCCTCCAAGCCTCGTCCACATCGGCAATCATACCCTCACGCGTAGCCTTGCGCTCCTGCTTAAGGATAACGGCGCGCTTCTCGTGGATTTTCTTGCGAAGACGGATAGCCTCCTGATTGTGCTTGTCAGACTGAAGAACGAGATCGCACTCGGCAAGCGCGCGGTCGAGATCGCGAACCGCGAGGAAATGCTGCGAACGCTTAAGATGCTTGGCGATCTTGGCACGTTCGGACTTGTAATCTTCGTCGTTGCGACGATGTGAAATCTCACTGTAATCAGTCTTGTTTGCGTCAGGATCGCCCTCGGCTACCCATGCCTCATACTGACGGCGAGCCTTCGGATGGCGACGCTCAATGGCCTTCTGCATAAGCTTAAGAGCCTTTTCGCGCCTACCCGTCTGATCCTCCTGAATGGCCGCGCGGTACAAACCTTCCGCCACTCCGTCATCACACTTCTTGCGCAGATACGCAAGCTGAGGAGCGGAATTCAGCAACCCCATCGCCTGCACGTAATACCTGACGGCGGCCTCATAATCCTCAGCAAGCATGCACTTGTCCGCTTCTTCGATCGTGCGCTCGGCCTGAATCTTGAATGTCTTAAAACGGAGTTCCTGCGCCGTACGGAGCTGAGCCATAAGCTTACGCTCCTCAGCCGAGAGATTTGACACCTCTTCTTTTGCGGCAAGCGCTTTCTCCGGCGCCGTACCACCTGCTGCAGGCTCTGCCTTTTCTTCCGTTGGAGAGTCAGAGGAAAGCTCATTGAGAAGATCAACTACCTCCTCGGCAAGATTATCCTCCTTAACCGGCTCTGCGGGAGCTTCCTTTACGGGCTCGGCATCAGCCTCTTTAACCGGCTCCGCGGGTGCTTCCACAGGCACAACCTCCGCTTCCTTTACAGGCTCGGCGGGAGCTTCCTTTACGGGCTCGGCATCAGCCTCCTTAACCGGCTCCGCAGGAACATCCTCAGGCTCAGGCTCAGAGACCTTCTCCTCCTTCGCAGGAACCAGAGGAGCCGCCGCAGCCGGTTTTTCCGGCTCCGCAACCTTCTCCTCCTTGACAGGAGTCTTTTCCTCAAGCCCTTCTAAAAGAGCTTCGAGGTCATCCTGCGCAACGGCATTATAACCAGCCACAACGGCTACAGCCGCTGCGCCTATGGCAAAAAAGTTCCTTAAGGTCGTCATATTCAAAACAATTCTCCTTGGATATTATCAAATATATTATACCTTATTTCCGATTACGGTTCAAGTACGTCTATAACACGCTCGCGAAGGGTTCTGAGATTCTTAACCTTCACAACACCCCGCTTGCCGTCTTTTTTAACCTCCAGCGTCTTAAATTCCGTATCGAGAACTTTAAACGTTTCGCCTTCAGCCACCTTGAATTCAAGCGTCTTGCCGCGATTGAACACCACCTTTGCGCGGACATCGGTGGGGGTCGGGGATTTATCGATTACAAGTGCAATGCGCTTGCCGTCTCGTGCGCGCTCCACAATGACCTCGTCGAGCGTGACCGTAATCGCCATTTCCATGCCAGGCCTGACGACCTTCTTGGATTTCGCCACGAACGATCTCACCACAAAGCCCGTATCGCCGATCTGCTCACCCTCGAACGCGCGATAATTGCCATGCCCCAACTCGGCCTCCTTGCCGGGCATCTTGAATTGGAAGCGAAGCTTCCCGTTGATCTTCTCCTTCTTGATGAACTTAAGGAGCGTATACTCCTGCTCAAAGGGCGCCTCAAGAGAAAGGAAGTCTATGTAATCAGGATGCGAAGAAGAATCGGAAGGTGAAGTCTTGGCCGTAAACTCCTCCGTGTTGGTAAAGCCGTCGCCGTCCTTGTCGGCATCTGCATCCGCCACTAAAGGATCAAGCCCATGCTGCTTCTCGTAGTCGTCAAGAAGCCCGTCCCCGTCAGTATCGAGAACCACCTTGATTTCCTTCTCCTGCATTTCGCCGCAGAAACGGCACTTCTTGTCCGTAAACGGAATCGGCTTCCCGCATCCGGGCTTGTCGGAGCCTTCGGGGGTAGAGCAGGAAACGCGCATTTCGGATGCGAGGAAACTCTTGGCGTCTGCCGGCACCTCGGCGAGAGCGGCACTCTCGACGGCACGCCCGAAAATCTCCTTGGCGGGAGCCAGATCAAATTCCTCCCCGGCAGTTTTTACAGCTCCGGAATATCCGCCGAAAAATTCATCCTCTTCCCCGGAGACAAGCACGAACTTCACGACTACGACAGCCGCCACGGCCGCGAATCCCGCAAAAGCCACGAGCTTATGCCACTGCTCCTTCAGAAAATCACCATCACCGCGCGCGCTCATTTAGATTCCTCCTTCGCAGCAAAAACAATTGTGGAAACATTCAAAACCACTCTGAACGGCTCAACCGAAGAAGGGTCTGTAAGACACATTTTGTTGCGGCCGATCTCGGCCTCTTTCTCTTCGGCCGCTTTCTTATTTCTGCCGCCCTTGGCTCTGCCCTTTTTATCCTTTTCGCCATCTCCACCGATCGCCTGCAGAAGAGAATCGCGCGGCTGGTCAAAGGACATGGCGTCTACGGCGTAAAATCTTGTCTTGTCTGCGGCAAGCGCATTCAATACCTTTACGAGCGCGGCGGGCTTTGCAAGAAACTCGATTTCGTAAAGTTCTTCGCTGCACGGATATTTCTCACTCCCCGTCTTCTGGGAGGTCTGCCTTCTTCCGCGATGATTCCTTGTGATTGCTTCCGTTTCGGCGCTCTCATCCTTTGTAAGCACCTTGACGGCAAGAAGCTCGGTAGCGCCCGAATCAAGAAGGATTTCCGTCATGGCCGAAACGTCGCCCCGGCGGCGGAAAAGCTTGGGCACATCCCGCTTAGCCGGAACCTTGCCGTTGATGTATTCGGCAAAAACTCCAAAGCCGAAATCCTCGGCTATGATTTTCTTCGCCGAATTCCGCGGAAGCGCCCTGAACTTGACGGCATCGGCGTACATCGTTTTCTGCAACGCATCCTTATCGGGCGTTTCCGCCAAGACGCCCCTGTTGGTCAAGGAAGCGTACGCGGCGATAGCCACATCGGCAAGCGCCTTCATGTTGGCGCGCGCCTCGTTGCCGCTCTTGCGAGTGATCCCGCGCTTGCTCTCGCACACGGAGCGGCTGCCCGCCACATCATCGCGCGTTTCGGAGACATTCTCTGCTCCCACGTAAACCATTGCCAGAAGCGCAAGCGTGATCACGCCTGCAACGCCTCCGGCCACAGCCATCGTCAATTGATTTCTGTTCATTTCCATTCCGACTCCTTGAACTGCAATTTCAACACAACCTCCTGAAGAGAGCCGCCCCTGCCTCTCGTGGGCGCTTCAGGCGTCTCTATCCCATCCTCGGTAAACGCAAGCGTCTTTTTCAGACGATCGCGGATAATCTTCTGGATCGTATCGCCGTTATTCTCCTTTGAGAGAGCCTCCGTGCGGTCCTTCCAACCGCGCACAACCACCTCGGTGAGCGTGATTTTCTTCTTCTCCTCTTCACCGCTCCTGTTGCGGCGGTGGCGGGTGGAATTCTGCGGCTGAGGAACAGCCACCTCTACGGTCTTTTCCTCCCACTTGGATATCCACATGTCAGGCTCTATGGCCTTGCGGACCGCGTCAAGGCGCATCAAGCACTTATCGCGCCGTTCAATGCGCTTGGCGAATTTTCCTGCCGCTTCCTTCTCCGCATTGAAAAGCTGAACCGACTCTGTATTGAATCGTTCATTGCCCGTAAGCATATCCGCTTCTTGAGAAAGACGCTCGCTCTCTTCGGTAAGCGCAGCCAATTCCGCCCGCTGGGCCACGAACCACGCCGCGCTCGCCACCACAAAGGCAACTGCGCCGGCGAGAACAAAAGGAATCCGTGCGGCCTCCTTCTTCGCCTCCACGATTGAAGGCGGAATCAGGTTCACCGAAATGTCCGCACTGCCTGAAGCCTGCAGAGCAAGGCCGGCGGTAGCTCCAAGAAGAACAACATCGGATCCGACAGACTCCGGGTCGGCCGACGATATCACATCAAGAGGATTCAAGAACTCGACTTCCACTCCAAGCGCATCCTGGAAGAACTCCCCGATCTGCGGCAAAAGCGCGGTTCCTCCGGTAAGGTAGAACTTCACCGGAGTTCCGCCGCCCTGCTGGCTGCGATAGAAATTGATGGACCTGTTAATCTCCGTCTGAAGCCGTGTCATCACGGAGCGGCAGACCTTGGAGATGCGATCGAGGGTTTCGTCCTCGTCCTCCGTTACGCCGCCCATGGAGACGTATGCGCTTGTAAGCTTGTAACTCTCGGCCTCCTCAAAAGTGCATCCGAGATTTTGCGCGATCTCCTTGGTGATTGTCCTGCCTGCCACAGGAATCGCGCGGTTGTAAAGCTTTTCGCCTTCAATTATGGAAAGTGAGGTGGTCTTGGATCCGATATCGACAATAACGGAACATTCTCCGGAATATGCGGGATTCGCCTTTACAAGGTTCACCAGCGAAACGGGAGCAACGCTGATGATCTCGGGCTCGAGACCAGCCATCTTAACGGCCGCGGCGATGCTCTCCACCTGCTCCACCTTGGTGGCCATGATCAGAACAGATTTATCGCCGTTTTCAGTGTCGCCAAGAACCTGATGGCCGCAGACCATGTCATCTATCGGGAAAGGAATGTTCTGCTCGATATCGCCGCGGACGAGCGAAGCGAACTTCTCGCTGTCGCCAACCATAGGAATAGCCACGGTGCGCAGAAACGCCATCTGCCCGGAAACGGACACCGCCACTTTGCCCGGCTTCATGCCCTTCTCGCGCATAATGCCCTGAATGGCCGGCACGAGAATCATATCGGCGTTGCCTGCGTCTATATCGGCTGGAAGAGCTGCGCTTCCGTATTTGAGCAGCGCCGGAGTCTTCGCTCCTATATCATATTCTGCAAGGACTATTCCTGCAGCTCCGATATTGAGTGTTAAAATTTTCTTTCCCATATTTTCGACCTGTCGGTTAATAGCTGCTTACTGGGCAACAACTTCGTAATCATTGGGGTTGACGAGCGCCCAAATCGTCTTGGAGCGATCCACGAGACCCTGACGGCGCTCGATCAAAGGATCGCCGGCGGCGTTTCTGGCATCCATAATCTTGGCGTCCTCCCACCACTTGGTGTGCGACGGAAGATTTCTGATTTCGCTTGCGCTGTCGCCTGCAAGAATCTCTCCCTCGGGATTCGTGATAACGACACCGACCGCCATAGGCGCGCCGTACCTTTCGTAATACGAAGGAGGCAGGCAGACAGATGTGGCATGCGAACCTTTGGGGATGTTCATGTAAGTGACGGTGGTGGAGAAATAAGAATACTGCGCCATCTTGACGAGATTGCCGGCGGCATCCTTTTCCTTCTCCTTCATCGTGGAGGTGTCAAGAAGGACATGCCATGTCACGGTGAGACGATCGAACCACTGGACGTTGGTTTCGAACTTGCTCTCAAGAACAATCCACTTGCGATCCCTGGTGTTGCAGCGTCCGATTGCGCTTGCGCCTGGCACCGCAGGTGCGGAAAGAAGAGAGGCGGCATTCCTGCCGATCGTTTTGCGCAGCTCGTTACCGTCAAGGAACACCTTGGCACGCGAGGCCTGAGCAGCCTGAGCGGACACCTTAGTGGAAACACCGGCGCCAGAAGCTCTGCGGCGCGTCTGCGCATCAGCACTGCCGGCAACCATAACCCCTGCAAGAGCTGCTGTAATCAAAACAAGACTTTTGTTCATGGAATACCTCCTTCTTTTTTAAATTCTTTACAGCACCTTCATCTTTGGAAGGTCCTGGATATCAATAAGTCCAACCACGTGCCCGGCGTCATCGCACACCGGAAGATCGTCAATGCGCATTTTCTCGAAAACCTTGAGAAGCTCGGACGCATAAACGCTTTGCCTGACGAACATGGGCGAAGGCGTCATTACGGAAGAGACTTCAGCCTCGAGAAGCGAAGCCGCCTTCTCCGAGCCGTCGCTCACCAGACGGCGGAAATCCCCATCCGTGAAGATGCCCGCAAGAACACCATCTTCGCCGGCTATCACGGCAGATCCGGACTTCGCGCGCGTCATCGCCATAAGCGCGTCCATTACCTTTGCCCCGGGGCTTACCAAAGCAAGGCGGTCGCCCTTGCGCATGATATCCGCGGCCTTCATAACGAGAGCCCTTCCGATTGCTCCGGCGGGATGATTCATCGCATAATCCTCGATAGGAAATTTCTGCGCGTCGATAAGCACCATCGCAAGAGCGTCGCCCATAGCCATCGTGGCCGTGGTGGAGTTGGTGGGCGCCATCCCGAACGGACACGCCTCGCGTCCGCAGGGAATTTCAAGGTGGACGTCAGACATCTCCGCGAGAGACGACGCCGGATTGCCCGTCATGGAAACAATCTTGAGCCCATGGCGGCGGATGGCCGGAACAAGCTTCAAAACCTCATCGCTCTCGCCGCTGAACGAAAGCGCCACAAGGATATCCTTAGCGGAAACCATCCCGAGATCGCCATGCATGGCCTGCACGGGATTAAGAACGATGGACCTTACGCCTGTAGACGCAAAAATGGCGCTCATCTTCTCGGCGATGTGAAGATTCTTCCCGACGCCCGAGACGACAACAATGCCGCCAGCGCGCGAACAGTCAAGAATCATCTTCACGGCATCCGTGAAGGCGCCGCCTATTGAATCGCGCGTACGCTTAAGCCCTTCGATCTCGACATCGAAGACCTCGTGCGCGCGGGATATCATTTCCGTTTCAGTCATTTTTCCTCTCGCACTTTTCTCAGCGCTTACTTCTGCTCTGGAGGAGCGTCACCGCAACCGTGCCTACAATATCCTCGGCAGAACATCCGCGCGAAAGATCGTTCATCGCCTTGGCAAGCCCTTGAAGGTTCGGACCGATCGCTTCGGCATGGCCGATACGCTGCGCGATCTTGTAGCCGATATTGCCAGACTGGAGATCGGGGAAAATGAAGACGTTCGCATCGCCATGGATGGATCCGCTCGGATTCTTAAGCTGCCCCACTGAAGGAACAAACGCCGCGTCGAACTGAAGCTCTCCGTCCATATCGATGCGCGCTTCGGCGAAACGCGGACGCGCAAGCTCGACGGCCTTCTGCACCTTCTCGACAATCGGGCCCGCGGCGGAGCCCTTCGTCGAATACGAAAGAAACGCCACACGCGGCACTCCGCCGGTAAGATCACGGTAGGTCTTCGCCGTGGCAAGCGCGATATCTACAAGCTGCTCGGACGTAGGGTCGGGAATGACGGCGCAGTCGCCAAAGGCGAGAACCGTATCTCCGGACGGCGTAGGCTCAGCCAAATCCATAATGAAGCACGAGCTTGCCGTATGAACCCCCGGCTCGGTGCCAAGCGTATGGAATGCCGCACGGAGCATATCGCCCGTGGAGGCGATCGAGCCCGCCACAAGCCCGTCGGCGCGGCCAAGCTTTACCATCATTCCGCCAAAGTAGATGCGCTTCGTACGGAGCATCTGGGCCGCACCCTCAAGGTCGAGAAGCTTCTGCTTCTCCACCGGCTTCTTAAGCTCCTTCTCGTTCCAGGAATCGAGAAACGCTTTTTCAAGCTCGCTGTCGCCCTTGGTGTAATCGATGACTCTGATTCCGCGCGCGATAAGCGAAAGCCCGGCAGACGCCTCGGCAAGAGAAATCTCCTCGGGAGTGCCGAGAACTATCGGAGTACAAATCTTGCGGTCTGCACAAGCGCAGGCGGCGGTGACTACACGCGCGTCCATGCCCTCCGGGAGAACGATCGTCCCGTGGAGCTTAGAAGCGTTTTCTATAATTGTTTTAATCGCGTTCATTTAACTGTGTTTAAAATTTTCAATTTACCAATCGCTAACCACCAACAGCCAACCGCTAACGACTAACCGCTAACCAAGCACACGCACGGTGTCGCGAGCGATCATAAGCTCCTCGTTAGTTGGAAGGATGATCACGGGAATCTTCGAATCTTTCGTAGAGATGACAATCGTCTGGCCGCGCACCTTGTTGGCCTTCTTGTCAAGCTTGATTCCGAGAGCCCCGAGGCGTGAGACGATGCGCTCGCGCACTTCACTGGAGTTTTCGCCAATGCCGCCGGTCATGATGATGGCATCTGCACCGCCGACGACCGTGTTGTAAGCGCCGATGTAAAGAGCCATGCGATAAGCGAGCATTTCAAGGGCGAGCTCTGCCTGAGCGTCGCCACCTTTCGCCTTGGCCACGATGTCGCGGCAGTCGGTGGAGCCGGTGAGCGCAAGAAGGCCAGACTTCTTGTTGAGAAGCGTATCCATCTCAGCGGGTGTCTTGCCCTCGGCCTCCATGATAGAGAGGACGGCCGCTGTATCGATATCTCCGCAGCGCGTTCCCATGATAAGACCGGCAAGCGGAGTCAAGCCCATCGTGGTGTCGATGCACTCGCCGTTTTTAACGGCGGCGAAGGACGATCCGTTGCCCATGTGGCACGTGACGAGATTCACCTTGGAGAGAGGCTTCTTGAGGAACTTGGCGGCCTCCTGGGTGATGAACTTGTGTGAAGTGCCGTGGAAGCCGTACTTGCGGATGCCCATCTTCTTGTAGTACTTCGGGTCGATAGCGTACATCGCCGCGCAGTCTGGCATCGTCTGATGGAAAGCCGTATCAAAGACAGCCACGTTCGGAACGCCCTTGAAGATCTTCTCGCAGGCCTCGATGCCGCCGAGATTCGGCGGCATGTGAAGAGGCCCGAACTTGACGAGCTTCTTGAGAGTCCCCATCACCTTGCCGGTCACCTTGACGGAATCCTTGAACGTTTCCGCGCCATGAAGGACGCGGTGTCCGATGGCATCAATGTCCTTCGGGGTGCCGAGCTCCTCGACCACCCGCTTGAGGGCCTCGGTATGATCCTTGGGCCCTCCGCATCCGATGCGCTCCACGAGCCCCTTAGCAAGGCGCTCACCCTTCTTCATGGAGAAAAGCTGATACTTAAGCGAGCTCGACCCAGAATTTATTACGAGAACTTTATCAATTGCCTTTTTCATAACTTTTCTTTTTATTCGGTAATTTTGACTTTGAAGAATCCGCTCGAAGCGCGCTTGAGATCCTCAATAATCTTGAGCGTGACCTCCTGCGGCTTATCCCCTACCGTGATCTGGACAGGGAAGGAAACCTCATCCCATTCGGACTTATCAAGCGTCTCTTTGTACAGAACCTGGCATTCGACAGTCTTCTCGCTATCGCCGGAAAGCGGAATGAATCCAAGGCCGTTAGCATTGCCTTCGGCGGTGTTGAGTTTACCTTCGATGGTGAGCTTTACGTTGCCATCAGCATCGAAACCTACGCCCGTAATCTCAATCTCCTCAACCTCGCTCTCGACAGAGATGGAGCCGTCGGGACGGATTGTGATCGAATCGGGATCGAAACCGAGAGCAAGCGCGGTCATAGCGGGCGAAGAGAACGCCGTCATGATATAGTTGTTGTAGGCGTCCGTCCGGACAGATCCGACAACCTTGTCCTGAATGTTGGCGGTCAGGAGCTTGTTGATGGCGTAAGCGTTTGCCAAAGACGCATCAAGGCTGCTCGCCCCGTTATCGAGCTTGCCGCCATTCTTGACGAGCTCCCATGCGTCGGGCAGACAGCTGCCGTTCGTGTCGACATCCTCGATATAGATGTCAATCGGAGCTGCAAAGCCATTAGCGTCGGTGACGACAAAGCCAAGAGGCGTATAGATGTCAGAGACCTTTTCGCCGCGCTTGCAAGCGTAGCCCCAGGACTCGGTGAGATCACGGACGCGCTTTGCCGTACCGGGGATATCCTTCATATCCGCGTAAGCCCTGAGGTAATACTTGCCGACGGGCACGCCGTACAAGAAGGCGTTCGTCTGATGTGTGACGCCCGCTGCAATGACGCTCTCAAGGTTATCCACCACAGCGCGCGCTGCGGGGATGCCGGTAAAGTCGGGCGTGGAGAACGCTTCCACCACAAACTCGGCCTTCTGGGCCACGCTGGCAGGCCCGAAGTATTTCACCGAGACGGGAATGTTCGCGTATCCGGCACCGATGGTGGGCGCGTTCATGCGGAAGACGTAATTCTCCGTGGACCAAGCGTCCGTCTTGAACTTGGCGTTGTACATCGAGACCCTCCAAGTGTAGTTCTTGTTGTTCTCAAGCTCGTCGCCGATATACGCATCGGCTTCGAATGTATGGACGCCGTCAAGATCCTGCGCGGGAGCGCGGCGGAAGCCGGAATCCCAAACCACCTTCGTGCCGTCGAGAATCTGCACCTTGAATGCCGTATATGTATGCGAACGCTTCGGCATTCTCCACTTAAACGTCGGATGAGTTCCGAAAACAACGGAATTTGCGGATCCGGGAGAGATGGCCTCAGCAACGGCCCGGCCGTTTTCAGGGTCGAAATAGCGGCGGACACCTACGGATGAACAAGGTGCAGTCTCCAGGTTTTCATCGCTTCCGAAATAGATCAGATATCCGACCCATTCAACGTCATCACCCTTGTTAAAGCCGTTGATGATTTCATCGTAAAGACTATCCCAATCAAGATCCAACGCGCAATACTCGAGAATGTCCGCTTCTGTCAAGCACGCGTTCTGATCAAAATTAACAATCTTGTCAACGACTACGCGCAGAGGAGTGAAGGCCGGCTGCTTTCCATAACAGGAGGAATACGCGCGCACGACACGAATGCGCTCGGAACGCCCGCCGGAAACCGAGCCTCCATCGATTATGGACATATCGCTGCCGGCCTCTCCGAATATGACCTTCCGGTCTGTTGTTTCCGTCGTAAGATTAATACGCGCAAAAACAGGATTCGTATCGGTAAGTTCAATCTCTGTCTTGGCCTGATGCCAGCCCACATCAACACCAACGGCGGTGCCGAAAGGTTCGCCCGGCGTATAGTCGCCGCTGCCGTCAAGATCGTAGAACGCCACGATGGTGTTCTTTCCTTCCTTGACAAAGCCGTTTTCCGCCTCGCCAAGGAAGAGATCAAGCTTGTTGGACTGCATTCCGGGAACAACAGAATTGTACTTCAAGCGAAGCACCATCTGCGCCATGCTGATTACAGCGGTGGAATTCGTCATCTCAACCCCGTGACGTGCGAGCGGAGTAAGGTCAAACGAATAGTCACCCGTCTTAAGATTGATCGTTCCCGTACGCTCTCCGCCGATGCAGATATAACCATTCTCGCCGGGGGTGTTGGTATCCTGGGTGACGGTAATAGCGCTGGCCTCTTCAAACTCGCCCCACTCGAACTCCGCAGACTGAAGCTGAATCAGATTCGGCCCGAACCTGTTGTAAAGGCTCATATACGCCTCATAGGAATCGGCGTAATATCCAGACGGCATCTGGGCGGCAAGGGCGGCGTCCACCCCGCTCAAATCGCCCACAAAGAACGTGTAGATGTCGTTGCGGTCGATCTCGGCAAATTCAAGCGTGAAGGATCCCGCGTTGATGTAGCCGGGGGTAAGAGTGCCGGAAACGGTCTTCTCGTCCCAAGGTCCGATGTACGCGATGTTCTCCCGCTCCTCTCCGGGCTGAATCGTAAATGTCGCATCCGCCACGGAAGAGCCGTCGCCCTTGCGCGTATAAGTCTTGACCACTATCGGAGCAAGAGTAGCCCTCTCTTCCTCGTTTCCGCCGCCACCTTCGTCGGAAGTGCCCGTCAAAGGCTGCAATCCGTTATAGCGGAGCGTGAGCTTCAAAGTCGGAATCGGCATATCCTTGATCTCGGAGTCTCCGACGACATGAGAAGCATAGGGTGCCACGATCGACTTCGTGAAGTTATGGAAACGCGCCTCGGCGTAGTTGCTCCAGCCGTCCTCGTCAGCATCGGAGAAAGCATCCCACTTGTAGCGGCTTGCAAACGCGGCGCCCCAGGAATCCTCGAGCTGATCCTCGATGAAGTCATGGTCGCTGAAGAGTTCGCCGGCGTAGAGCTCGCCTACCTTGATGAAGTAATCAAGATCATAGCCATTGACACTCTTCGCATCAATCGGACTAAACTTGAGGCGATTGCCTGCGGAGTCCTTAACTTCAAAGACTTCGCTCAAGAGATACTCCGCCCAGTTAGAGAGACCATCACTATCATTATCGTCAACATCGCTCGAAGCGAAGATGTCGTACTTCTTCTCCCACCAATCAGGAATGTTATCGCCATCGGTATCGACAGTCGCCTTGTATGCCTCGTCAATGGTGCCATTAGGCTGCATACCGTTGATGAGATCAAACTTGTAGAGCTCGCCTGCGGTAGCCGGGAACATATCCTTGTGGAGGTCCTTGTATGCGGCAGGAACATCATTCTCGCCAATCATCATATCCCAGGCGATGTCAGTGCCGCCGGAGACAAGATTCTCCCACCAATCGGGAAGGCCGTCCGCATCATCGTCAGATCCGGTAAGATCCCATGCATCGGCAACGGCGCGGTCCCACATCTTCGGGCAAGTCTTCGCATAAGCATTGCCGAGCGGAATGAGATCCGTAGTGGCGGAGAAGCTCGAGCGCATCGCAAACTCTGCCATACGCTTATATGTCGCGAACGCTTCGCCATACTGCTCGGCAACACGCGTAGCGGCAAAGACCTTCATATAACGATCAAGGTTATAGACCACGCTAGAGTAAGGCACGGCAGAGTTCGGGAATTCGAAGACCGCAAGCTCGTGCATCGCCGCAGGCGTGTAGAGGGCACCGAACTGCTTGGCGTAGATGGAGGTGTCCACCACATTTCCGTCAGCAAGCGGCAAGTGCCCCACTGTGTTCTGAATCCACGGCACTACATGATAATCAGAGTAAACGGTATTCTTGAGAAGGCTCTCGTTCCACCAGCCTACATTGAGATCGTCAGCCGATCCCTTAAGCGCGGCAACATCATAAAGACCGGCAGCATCGATCTCCGGATTGGCGGCGTAGCTGCCAACCGCAGCATCAAGAACCTTGGCGGCGAAACCGGCAGGCGTCTTAAGAACGTCTCCAGCGTTGACTGCGCCAGGAAGCGTCATGAAGTTATAGTGGAAAACAAGCTCGGCCGGGAGCATTTCCTCGCTGTCGTTATTATTGCGAGTAGCATCCTCAAGCCACGCATACGCCACTTCGCTACGGTTCTCAAGAGCATCCTCGAACGTATAGCGCTTGCGGAAATCGGCCTTGATTTCGGCAGCGGTGCGCGCGCCGTCCCAAACACGAACTTCGTCGATCCAGCCACCGAAGAACTCGCGCATGTTGGCAAAGGTTTCCAGATGATCGCCCGTGGTCTCGTCAATCCAGTATGGGGCGAGCGCAGCCTGAGGATCGCCAGAATTCTGCACCACCACCGAAGCCTTCTCGGGGCGAGCACCAATAATAAGCGAAGCCGGGAGCGAGGAGTAGCCGGTAGTGGGGATGCCACCTTCCGCACCAGGATTCTGCTGGAGCATCGTCACGCCGTTGGCAGGAATGAGTGTTGTCGCGGCGCTATTGACAGCGTCACCGTTCACATAAAGAGTGAGCGTAGAGCCGTCGAACGTAAGCGCCACGTGCGCCCATTCGCCCACAGTGAGGCTCGTACCGTCAACACGCTGGCAGCTGATCGGATGATTGAGACCAGACTCCATGGCATCGTTGTTGTCGAACATACCGTAGACGCGTCCGTCGCTATAAAGACCGATGCGGAAGTTCGCGCGAATCGCGGCGGCGTCGCCCGTAATGCGGCTTCCATCGTAAACGATAGCACGCTCGATAATCGTCTGCTCGGCGCCCGTCTTCTCGGGCCTTACCCAGCACTCCACCGTGAACTGCTTGAGGAGGTCGGACGACTGGATGGGACGCTCCTGAAGCTCTCTTGAAAGGGCATAGGACTGCACACCATCAAGATAGAGCGCCTGGCGGCGGTCAGGGTCCTCAAACTTGAGAGGATCGGTGGCAGGGGTGAAGCCAGTCACCACTTCCGCACCGTCAAAGACGAAGTCGCCGTCCGTATCGTAGCCTTCACCCTCTTCAAAGCCGTACATATACTCGAAGTCCATACCGCCGGCCACGGCTGCAATCTCGAACTCGGAGGACGGTGGCGGCATCCAGGGTTGCGCTATGAGGCGCTGCGAAGTCACGTAATACTGCGCCACGTAGCTCACAGGAGTTGAGCGCTCGGTGAACCAAAGCGGAGTGGGGTCGGTATGGCGCGGCATCGGATCTGCCGCATTGGCCACGATGCGCTCGTCGTCATTGCGCATTCCGTCGCCGTCGGCATCTGCGAGAGCCGTACCCATGATCCACGGATAGAGAACTGCATCAAACGCCTGAGGAGCCGCAATCGGAGTGGCAGCCACTGTGGGCGGCTCACCACTCACGCGGCCATCGAGGCTCACGTAATCGGGGAAAATCCACTCGTTATAGTAGGCGTTAAATGAGCCAAGGCAAGAGTCGCCATTGCGCTCGGCGTTGACAGCAGAGATGATATCGCCGCGCTTACCGCCAGTCCATACGGATGCGTCAGGCGAATCAACATTCGTTCCAAGAATCGGATTGAGACCGTGGAACATTTCATAGTAATCGTCCATGCCGTCGCCATCGGTGTCGGCCATGCGCGGATCGGTGGTGACATATCCGGCCACGCTGCCTGAAGTAATCATAGAGGGCTCTTCGCCTTCTTCTGTCATAACGCTTACAGGCCACATATAAATCGGGTCTGCCAAAACAACGCTCGTGATGGCGCGATCCCACTCCTGAACGGGAGCGGCAAAGTAGCCGAGCATACGCCAACCTTCCTCCGTCCAAGGCTTCATGAGATCATATACATCTGCACGAGCCTCCACATCCTGCGGAACCTCTCCCCATGCCTCTGTGACATTACCCTGGAATGTACCAACATCTGCCATATCGAAAGGCACATAGCCATAGAACGCCTGCTGGAAAGCGCCCTGATCACCAGAAAGGAGGCGTCCCATGAGCGGAGTGGAAACGTCGTCGTAGCGGAAGTGACGAACGGACTGGATCAAGTACTCCTGGAAGTTCTGCAGGCCGTCGTGGTCAAAGTCCACATCGCGGACAGTGCCGAGAAGCGGATCGTAAGAAAGTCCTCTCTGGGCGGAATCGGTGCAGACATCGCCGGGGAACGTGGCGTCCATACCGCCGGCGATATAGATAACGGCAGTAAGGGCTTCACTATCAGCGGCACCACCAGCGGTGTTCGCATCTCCTGATGCGCTGTCCGTAGAGTTCGTGCCTGCGGCGGCTCCCGCAAGGCGAGCAAAGATACCGTCTGCCACCAAGGTTGCCATATCCACCTGAGCCGAGCCTACACGACCATTGTTGAGTGGATCTACCGGCGTGCCCGTGAGCGCATCCACAGGAATACCCGCATGCTGCATTTCCCAGCCGTCGGGGATGCCGTCAAGATCTGTATCGATCGTGCAGGGGTTCATGCCTGCGCCGCGGATGCAGCAAGAGCCGTCATCTGCGGGCGAACCATAGATAAAGCCGAGAAGGAGATCCGTATAGGTATTGCCTCCATTGTAGAAGTCGTGCGCCCAATTGCCGCCCTCCTCACCGTCGGTCACACCATCGCGGTCCGTATCAGCGCCGGGGATAATATCCTCACCCATGTGCTGACCAGGGCCGACAGTGTTGACACCAGGATTCGTCGGGAAGAACTTGTTGAACCAGCCCATCGTATTGCCAAGATGGTTCTTGTAGATGGAATCGCACCCCTTATACGCATTGCAGGAATCGGTACCTGCATATTCAAGAGCATAGCTAAGACCGTCGGCATCGTAATCAGACGCGCCAGGAATGCCTTCGCCGTCCTCAGCGCCAGGCACGAGAGGTGCGAGGCAAGGATTGCGGCCCATATAAAGCTCCCAGCCGTCAGGAACTCCATCAAGATCCGTATCGGCGCCATGGGTGGTCACAGGAGTATGGATGCTGCCGGCCTGCTTAAATGCTTCCTGAAGCTTCTCGGCAATTTGCTGTGTGGACGACTTTCCGCCCTTCTCTTCGCCTTCACCTTCACCGTCACCTTCTTCTTCACCCTCACCTTCGGTCTTCGGATTCACAACATTTGGATTGGTGGTCATGTCCCCAAACACCCCCCATGGATGAGGCGTTGGAGGAACATCGTAATAAGAAATCTCAAAGTCGTTACGATACTTCATCACCAAATACTCGTCATAAGTATAGTAAGGACGGGTATTGATGGCCGCGCCAGTGGTATCACCAAGCTGAAGAGCCGTATTGATCATGGGGTTCCAGCGATCGGTCACATAGCCGTTCACATTGCTCCAAGCAGTACGCGGATCGAACCCGAACGCCTGGCGCACCTGATCGTGGATAAGGATACGGTCGTTGCCTGAAGTAATACGGGCTACTTCAATTCCCTCGGCGAGATTCTCGGAACCTACCTCGAGGACCTCCACCATCACATGGCCCCAAATGCGCTCAGCGGGTGGCACATTATCAGGATTGGGATCTCCCTCAAGACCATAGCGAACAATCTCGCCATTAGCATCTTTCTTGACACCCACCCTAACGAAGCGCGCATTTTCTACCGCTTCAGTGAGAACGCGCCTAACTTCAAATGTAGGCTCGCCTTCGGGCTCCGCCGGCGGCACGGTCACCACGTCAATTCCGACAGCACCCTCGGGGATGTTGATATAGACCTTGAAGCCGCCTTGATCTTTCGAAGCATCGAGGTTGGCATCTGCAGGCACCCAACCATTGCTCAAGCGGAAATACGCCATGAAGTCTCCGTCAGGGTTGGTGCTCTTATCTGAATTACTGAGAGGATCAAGGCACATCATAACTTCCCAGCCGTCACACATGTGATCGCCGTCAGTATCCCAATGGCAAGGATTCGTGCCGATAACAAGCTCTTCAAGATCGGAGAGACCGTCGTTATCAAAATCGGGATTCTTGGCAAGCACGTCCGGCTCAAGAGGCGAGCAGGGATTGAAGCGAGCCTCGATATCGGCATCATCAATCGTCTTACCTTTGAGAATATTGGCATGATTGAATTTTTCTGCCTTGAAGTAGCCTGGCTTCGCGAGATTGTTGACGTGCGCCTGATACCAGAAGAAATACTCCCAGCCATCCGAGAAGCCGTCGCCGTCGGTATCCTCAACCGTCGGGTCCATGCGCGGGTAACGGTCGGAGCCCGGCTCAGGAGACCAAAGCTCGAGATCGGGCACGGCCGGATCAAGCCCCTTAGCGGCGGCAAAAGCCTGCCACGCCTCCGTTTCATCCGGAGGATCCTTGTCTGTGCCGTCGTCCTCAGGCTTCTCAGGTTCGATGACATTGAAATCAGCATCAGACCTCGTCATGTCAAGAGCATTGAGTCCGTCGCCTAAGCCGCGGATCTCCAGACGGGTCGTGAAGGGAAGCCCGATCGGCGCATAACTGTTGCCCTTTCCGCCGTAAACTGCAGGAAGGAAGTCCTCGTCGGGATTGGAAGAGGAAAGATTGACGAGGTCGTTGTCGATGACCGCCTCGGCGCCGGTAACCAGATTGATCAGGTTGCCGCCGCCCCATGTCTTCACAGCAAAGACGTCAGGAATACCGTCGGCGTTGATGTCGCCGAGGTTGTCGCTCACGCGCCATTCGCGGGCAAAAATCGCCTCGACTTCCGTATCAAGGTAGTTGCCGTCCTTGGTCTGCTCGTTGGGGAGGTTCACACGCCCCGTTGCCGCCTTGCCGGGGATTTCAGGGGAAATCGTAGCGCCGAGGATGGAATCTGTCGAACCACCGTTTTCATCAACCGTATGAAGAATCCAGCAATAGAAGAAGGAGTCCTTCTTGTCTTCATCCTTCGCGGCATCGGCAAACGTGTAGCGATAGCAATTATTCTGATTTATGCTGACGCCAGCCTGCGCGCGGCCGTTCTTGTCGATCGCAATGTCGTTTCCGCCGTCAAGCTGACCGCCGTCCACGGGATCGTTCACCTTGTAGCCGTACGCGTAAATCTCGACCGCCGTTTTCTTGGAGCAATTCCACTTGAGGCGGAAGTTGTTCGCGCTCGAGAAAGAAGCGCCGCTTCCGACAAACGTATGCCCCTGTCCGAGAGTTCCGTAAATGTTCGAACCGAGAAGCGCATACTTCTGCGAAAGCTTCGAAGTGGACGTGCCGCCCGAAGGACCGGTCGAAATCGTGGTAAGGAACTTAGAAGGCGTAACCTTGTAGAGGTACGTGTAGGTGGTGTAGCCGCCGTCCTTATCCTCGATCGTCATCGTGACGGTCTGGTCACCCTGGACCGAGCCGAAGTTGGGGATGAAGACGCCGCTCGTTCCCGATGTGCGGCTCGTCACGTACGCAAGGCCGTCGTCGGCATTGTCGCATCCGGCGAAGCTGACCTTGATGCCCGTCGTCTGACCGTCGGACCAAAGGCCGGTGTAGTCGTTGTCCACGTCATTGCGCACAGTCCAGCGGATAGGATACTGCGTGGCCGCGCCGCCCGCAACCTCCCAGCGGTTGCTTTCATTGTTCTGATCGGTGACCACCGCTACAGGGGCGATGTTGTTGATATAGAAGCGCGTAGTCTGAGGGAGATAATATTCAGCCCAAGACTTGGCAGGATCGCTGCTTGCCGCCGTATTGAGAACCTGCGCCTTTATGGAGAAGCCCGGCGACATGGTGAGCATCGTGCCGTCCATCTTTGTGACGGAAATCTCCTGACTCTCCGTACCGCGGAACTTAAGGAAGTAATGCTTGCAGCCCGCAGTGCCGTCTGCGGCGATCGCATTCGAAGCAAGAGTTTCATATCCCTGCGGAATATTCTCAAGAGCCGCATCAAGCTCCAGGACTCCGGCATTATCGCCCTCCGGCGGAATGACCGTAACCATTACCACCATTTCCTCGGCGGCATTGTAGTACCCGCCGAGACTGACGGAGACCTTGCGCCTCTTGGCCATTTCGCTGTCTACCTCTTCGCTAGGATCCTGAACATCCGCCACGACGAGCTGAGGCTGATCAACCACATCCACATAAACCTCGGCAAAAACCTCCGACCAGTCGTCCATATCCTTGTCCTTGATCTGGACCTTGACCTTATAAGTGCCTGCCTGCTGGAATGTGACGGCATGCTTCTTGTCATTCGGATTGCCCACAATTGGCGTAACAGGAATCGTAATGCCGCCGCCGACGCGCGTAATCGTCCAGCGCGTGGTGAAGCCGTCCGTAAGATCGAATCCGCCCTTATCCTTGACAATAGCCTGGAACGTCTGAGTCTGCCCGATGGGATACGCGCCGTCGAACTTGAGAAGGCCGCCGTTCTCCACCGGCTCGAACCCGTTCATTTCAATGCGCGTAATCTCAGGCACGACATTGAACACCTGAATTGTGGCGTAATTGGAGTTGTAACCGGTGACAACGGAATTGGGATCGTACTCGGCTTTTGTGCAGAGAACAACTGAGAAGTAGTAGGAGCTTCCGCCGGTATCCTCGCTCAGGCCGTCGAGCAGCTTGATCGAAGCAACAGCCTCTTTGCCGGGGCCGCCGTTGTCAGGATTGATGACGATACCCTTCGTAAGGAGATAGTCCTGCGCAGTCATGTCAGGCGTAATCACGCACTTGCGCCCGAGCGCGCTAAAGTGACCGGCCTTGGTTTCATCCGGTCCTGCCACAAGAAACGCATAAAGCTCCGAGCCCGTATCATTGTCGGCGTTAAGCTGGATCTTGAACTTGGCCGTATCGCCTTCGTTGTAGGTGTCAGACTCGGTTGTCACCATAACCGTCTTCGGGGCAGCCACCGTGGCTATAAGCTTAAGTATGACGCGCGTGCCGTTGATCGGATCGGTCACGCGGATCTGCGTGGTGAAGGATCCTGTTGAGGTGGAAGCGGAAGATGTGGGATAGACGAGCTCGGGAAGCTTGCCGGCTGCGTCGCGGAGAAGGCCGCCCTGTCCGATGTAGAAGAAGCCGGAGAGCTCCTTCCAGCCGAGGGAATCGTTGTACTTGATCTCCACCTTGTAGCCATTGGCGGGACTCTCAATCTGCTGGGCGGCGTAAGTGTCGGCAAGCTCGATCTCAAGCTCCTGCGCAACGCCTGCCGTAGCGCCGATTTCGGAATCCTCGAGAGGAGAGTCAAAGCGCGGAGCCTCAGCCACCACTTCACAGCCGCCGGCCACGAAGCGATCCTGAGAGGTGAGCCCCGTAGCGGTCTGCTGATCGGCAGGAATCGAAGGCGTAAAATCGATTGTGGCGCCGCCGGAGGTGCGCGCGTCAGCCTTAAGGAAGAAGGCGTAAATCTTAGCGGAAGCCCTAAGCTGCCCGGCGGGGATCGTGACGGTGGCGGTATCGCTCAAAGCCGCAATCGTCTTAACCGACGTGGCAGATGTGGAGAAACGGACATAATCCGCCATATCACCGTCAAATCCGACGATGGAGGGCGTGACGGTAACATCGATCGGCGTTGCGACAGGCTGGGTGAGCGCCACATCCACGATGGCGGAATATTCCTTCCAACCGTCGCCAACCTTGGCGTACGCCTTGTCGCGATCAACGCTTACCACCACCGTGGGCGGAAGCGGCTTAAGGCATTTGACGGGAACCGTCACATAATCCGTAAGACGAACATTGGAAGCATTGAAATTGTATCCGATCCAGGGGCTGAGCACGAGCTCGCAGGTCTTGCCTTCGCCGCCGGCGGCGCCTTCAATCTGGAAGTCCGCCGTCATCTGGCCGCTGCCAAAGGTGATCTCGCCCACCTTGACGCTCTTTTTGATGGGATTGCCTCCTTCATAGCCGACAATCATTTCAACACTCGTGCCGCCCTTGATGGTAACGGCGTCATCATCGGTGGACCATACATAGAGCGTTACGGCGTGATCGGGGGCCGCGAGAGCCTCGAGCATGGGGGCCGTATTTCCGCCGGTGATGGATGAGGACTCGTGGACTGTGCGCCAGACGGCTCCAGCCTCGCCCTTGGGGATTTCCCAGTTGGCGTCAAAGCCGATAGTCTGAATATAGAATCCGCACTTAGCAAGGGTATAATCAAGCGCACGCCCGCCCACTCCGACCTGTGCAGTCTGGACGTCATTGGCAAAAAAGAGCTTGGGCGTCTTGGGAGTATCTTCATCCGTGGTAATCGCCCACTTGTCGGTTCTGTTGAGAACGTAGGAGTATGAATCGCTCGTATCGTCGGAAGCAGGCTTGGGGCCGTCTGCGGTATTCGCCGCAAGAACAATCGGAAGCGCCACATCGCCTGTGCGGGAAACATACTTGAAGACGAACTCCGTTCTCGCAACGAGAGGGGCCTGCGCCTGCTCGACCGTCTTCACTTCGACAAGATCGGCATACTCGAGCTTACCGGAAACAAAGATGCCGATCTGAAGAGGGAAGAGCGCGTCATCAAGAAGCTCGGAGCTTACGCCGACGTGCTTGAGCATCCACGGCTTTGAGTCGGGAGAGAAATCCCTCGTCTCGAGAGAAACCTTGAAGTAGAGCGGCTTTCCTCCCACTGTGATAGGCTTTTCAATCGAAGCGTACGCTTCGACGGGATTGCCTTCGGCATCACAGGGGCGGATATCAAAGATATCTCCGTCTACGCCGGTTGCAGCAAAGGAACAGGCCGAAATGACCATTCCAAATGCCATGGTTATGAGCTTCATTAATTTATTCGTTGTCATGATGATTTATCCCTCTTTGCTAAAATTACCTGCTCTGGGTGGCTCTCATCTGATTGGCCACCGTCTCGCGCGCCTTGATCGTATGCTGCTTCATCAGCTCGGCGTATTTATCCACTTCCGCCTGAAGCTTCGCAAGGACCTCGGCGGACTGATTAGCCGCCTTTGCTTCCTCGAGAGCTTTGACCGCTATGGAAGCGGCTTTCATAATCTCCCTGCGCGCCGAATTCAGTTCATTGAGTTTCTCAAGATAAACAGGATCGTTCATGCGTCTTTTAACCGGATCTTTCTCGACTGACGCGGCATCTGCATCAGACGACTTCGAGCATCCGGCAAGGATACTCGCGCCGATCATAAGCGCTATAACGGAAGTTTTAATTGCCATAGTAGTTTTCTTTCTTCAAAAGCTCCACGGTGAAGGGCTTGAGCTTCGTGTCAATCGCCCACTTGAAAAAGATAGGTGTCTGGCCGTGCTGCTCAACCCATTCCGACCAGCCTGCGCCATATCCGGGAGACTCGGTGCCGAGCGGATCTTTCACCTCAATCTTGGAGATGAAATCGGCATCAAAGGAGTTGTCGTCAAAAACAAACCACCTGAGCGGCACCCAGTTCTGCTCGTTCTGCTCGCTCGTAAGACCGTTGGCCAGAAGGCCCGCCACCTTGAACGTGACGCTCGTCCAGGCCACATTCCCCGCCAGATCCTTGGAGAGCGAGCCTGGCTCAAGACCTCTGAGCGTATACGGTGCGTATGCCGTCTTGCCGTTGAAATACGTTTCGGCATTCTCGGACGTATTCGTCACGAACATCTTGACGGACATCTTGACGTTGGTGACGGATTCAGATCCCAGATATCCATCCTTGATCGCCGGAAGCGGTGCGGAAGCCATACCGGCCACAAACGCCTGGTTGCTGACGGTAGGATCAATATCGAGCCAGTAAATCTGCGTAAGAGTGAGGTTCGTGACCACCGTTCCATAAAGCGAACGGAATTCTACTGGGCAGATTTCCTCCAAGCCGTAGTTCTTCCACCGGCCCTTCGCCGTGCTGCCCTCCTCAAGCCATTTCATGATGGCGTCACGATATTTGTTGTCTACCGTAAGGCCGTAATCAGTCTCAAGATCGCTGCGCACCTTTGCGCCCGCCACGACAGTAACGTTATTGGATGCACCCACGCCCACGGTGACCTGATACGTGCGCGGCGCAGCAAGGGGCGTAGCCACCGCCGCGCGGCCGTTTGTGGTGACGCCCGCAAGCTCATACCAGGGATCGACCGTATATGTGATGTTCGTTCCGCGGTCGCTGCCCTTCTGGATCACGAGAATCTGGTTCCTGTTTGTGTTTACGGCATCGCCGATCGTCTGGTAGATGTGGCCGAAGACATTGTCGAGGTTGGCATAGATGATGATCGATGAGCCGTTCGGCGTGGGGTGATCCGGGTCAATCTGCTGGCCTTCGTTTATGCGGCCGGGGGTCATGGTGACGACGCGCGACCAGTCATTAGAGACCTGCCCGCGATTCGTAAGTACGCTGAGCGAGAGGTTCTCGCCTGCATTATCCTCGCCGACATACTGGAAATCGGAGCCCTTCATCATGCGGTTGAGCGCATTGACGGTATTCGAGGGCTGCATATCGGTGTAGGACTCCCAGACGCCGGACCAGTAGTTCGTGCCGAGCGCCACGATCTCATGCTCCACGATGCCGCTGCCGCGGACGAGCTGAATGCCGATAGGCTCGATGGAACTTATCTCCTCGGCGGAAACGTCGGCGGAAGGATAATCCACATTCCAAACTCCGTCAAGAGTGCCATCGGCATACTTAAGCCGCTGGCTCTGACGCGAACGGGTGTTGCCGAGGACGCGGAAGACCATGTTCGACGCCATGCCGGTCAGATTCGGCTTCGTAGGCTCAAGATCGGCAGATCCGAAACGGCCGATCGTATTCGTCACCACTATGTTGCTTCCGATCAGGGCCTCGAGGACGCGGACGCTCCATCCTGTGATATCGGCCTCGGCGGGAACCGCGATCTCCACAAACTGAAGGTCTCTGTCGGTATTCACGTAGTTGCTGTTGTATGTGCCGAAAAGATTGACCTCGTTGATCCACGCCCACTTGGGAGCCACGGTATCGAGAATGTTGTACGCCGTGAAAGCGTCCTTGCCCGCATTTTTGTCCACAGGCGCATACCACTCGGGCGTCGTCCATGATCCGGCGGAGGAAAGGTAGTTCGTGACGGGCACATTGCTATCCTTCTGATAGTAGACCACTTCAAGCTCGTACTGCACCACTGTGCCGGGCGCGAACGACGGGGTGACAATGGCATCCTGAGCCGTCGTATAGCTTGAGCGGTAGATGAGATTTGTGCCGGTAGCACGTGCCAAAAGCGCAGACTTTGCCCCCTTCACACCCTTCCAGTTCACATAACCCCAAGGATACTCGCCCTCAAACCAATGGAGACGGACGGAAGGCGTGCGCTCGAAATCAATCTCATCGGCAAGCTGCGCGGCGAAAATCTCGCACTGGATGCCCCAGCTCTCGTTGCAAAGCGGCTGCTCCGCCGTGCTCGGCACATTAGAGACGTATCCCGTGCCGTCCAAATGCGTCCTGAACGCGCCGACATTCCTGAATGCGAGCCTTGCGCGAACAGCCTCGGAAACCACCACTTCGTCGATGAGGACTCTCACCGGATTTTCATAGCCTTCAGGCTTATGATTTTGGACGTGAGGATCGGCAATGCCGTCGATGCCCGTCACCGCCAGGCGGAACGCCGCGTACGCCTTGGAAGGATCGGTCTTGTATGAAAAAGTCTCGTATGTCTTGTTGGAAACGACGAACTTCTCCAAAAGCTCCCAATTCTGATCCACGCTGCCGGTGAGCGAACCGTAGAGCGTCACCTGAGCGGGCTGAGAATTGCCAAGGTCAAATTTACGCGCCTTGAAAGAGACTTCGCCCACGAGATTGGAGACGAAGGTAGGCGTCTGAACAAACGGCTGATGCGCCTTGTATGCCTCCTCTTTCATCGGCTCCACATTCGCGGCCCAGGAGTTGTTGAGTGCCAAGGAAAGCCCGCGGCTCACAACGTTAGTCCCAGTAGAATCATCGCGGACGAACGAATACATATCGGAGAGAAGCATACGCTTTTCCGTGTCGAGATCGCCGCCGAGAGTGCGGAGGTTCCAGCCCCACCATGAGCCGGAATCGAGCATAGGCTCGTCACGGCAAAGAACATCGGTGATGAGAATCTCTGCAAAATTCTTCGGATCCATCTCGTCCTGGACGTCCTCTACCACCTTAGGATCCATCACAAGGCGCACAACGCCCTTGACGCCGTGAAGCCCCAAGTAGACACTGAAAGTTCCGTTTTCAGGCAAAATATATTTGCCAGAGGAATCCTTTTCTGTAAAGTCGATAACAAAAGGCTTCCCGTCTTTCTCGTATGTCGTCCAAGTAGCGGAATCAAAATTATGGATATTGTCGATATTAGATGAGTTGACGTTGTTTGTAGCAATCTGAACGAGAAGCTTCACCTTGCGAAGTGATGTCTTATAATCCGCTGACGAACCTGCGGGGGCGTAGTTGAACGAAAGCATACCGATGCCGGCGCCAGCGTTGTAGCCGTCAAAAAGCGGCGAACGGATGGACGCAGGCTTCTCAGGCGTAGTGCGGCGACCAGAGAGGAGAATGCCCTTGTTTTTAATCCACGAAGAAGTGAAGATGATGTTCGTAAGCCCTCTATAGTCAGAGGCATCATTAAGCCCGGGGATGCACTCTCCGCCGACATTCGCCCAATCATCGCCGCGGAACTGCTTAAGCTCGATATCGTCGATGACAACATCTGTGCGGATATCGTCCGTAGAGCCGTTGTGCTTAATCTTGACGGAGCAATCGCTTGTCGTATAGACCTTGATATCGTTTGCCTTGGGAGTTCCAAACGTATCGCAAGTCTCGCTCTTGAGAAGCTTCCAGTCCGTCTTGCCTGCGCTTGCCGTAAGAATATCAATCTGCTGCTCTGGAACGACATTCTTAAGCGCTGTGACCACATCGCTTACCGGCACCGCTGTCATTCGCGCAGGACGAATATACCACAAATCATTGCGGATCTGCGATGTCGCCACTCCCGACGGGTTGGAGAATGTAACAAGGTTATTGGAAAAAATGTCAAATGTATTCGCCGGTCCGATCTGGGCAGTCTGTGCGATAGGCTTTTCAAAAACCACATAATTGGAAAAATATCCTTCGCTGTTCGCGGAAAGTAAGCCATACGTACCACCCTTAAGACGCTCGTCCGAAGTATCGCGATAGCAAATCATATTATACTGCTTGCCAGAGATTTCGCTCGTACTGAACGAAGGGGTGACGGCATCACTCAGCTTATATCCCGCAACAATACAGGTGCCCGTAGGGCTAGACGCAAGCGAAATAAAGAGCGGCCTGTAGCCCTTGCCAGTCAAGGAAGAGCATTCGGGCCAATTATCCTTTTGCCCGTAAGAATCCACATACTTCTCGCCAAGCTTCTTGGACAGAATCTTGCCCTTTGCATCGTATGTCCAACGATAAAGCGAGAGCACCTGCCCCTGTGCATTGTATTCGCCGTTCTTGGCCTTGGCCTGCTCGACACGGAACTCGTAAAAACCCTTGTCCCGGCGGTAGTAGCCGATGAGAGAAAGCGAAGCGTTGCCGGTAAAGCTTTTGTTCTTTTTAAGATCGAAGGCACTTGCCGCCACAAACGAATAATTCGTCATTGTGCTCTTGAGAGGTGCATCATAGTAAGCAAAATCATCGAAGTTTATGAACTGCGACAACCGCACCTTGAACGAGATTGATTCAAGACCGCGCGGAGACTCGGCGCCGTCCACAAACTGGATATAGCCCTTGCCCTGACCATGCATCTGCAGGGCGCGATCGGTAAAGCCATTGGATTGCACCTGAGCATCCCTGTACTTGCCGTAGATATACATGCCGTTCTCGGCCGTCCAGTTGTTCGGAGTCACCGTAGAGTCAAAGGAAACATAATCGCCATATTGCTGCTGCGTTGTATACTCAAACGCCTCACGCCAATGCTTATTGACACTCGGCATATCGCTCCAATTGTCAAATGATTCCACATAATCCTTGGACTTTGCCGACGCGCCAGACTTGTCCACGCTGTCGTCGCTCGTGGAAGTGCCCCGGTAGACGCTACCTTTGGCATCATTCCATGCATTGAAGTTCTGATAATCGGCGTGGACGACCGTAAGCCCCCTCGTGGTTTCATCAATCTGGAAGAGGAGATATCCCGTCACGGCATCGCACGGAACCGTAGCCCAATCATCATCACCATCGGCAACTTTAAGTATATCGCTCACGGGAAGCGTCTCAGAGTTGGCTGTAGCGCGCCAGACAGCCGTATTCGTCTCCCATTCGGCAGCGCCCGGCTCCTGGCGGTTCATAAGCTCAAAGCGATATTTCACACCTTTCGCAAGCGGCTCGGCAGTCTTCAAGTAGCCGCGCCACATTCCGTTACCCACCACTGCCATATCAACAAAGTTCGTCTTGACGAAAACGCCTTCGTATTTCTCCTCTTCTGTAATCGCCACAAGGCGAATGGACTCATAATCGCTCTTCCCCTCCCTCAAGCGAACGAACCAATCGCGCCCCATACTCTCGGCAAAATAAACATTAGCCCTGTTGGTGACAACGGCAACATTTTCAGTGTAAAGCCCGGAGAGGCCCAAATTCGCGCCGGAATAGTCCACATACTCATAATAGGGAGCCTTAAGGAACGACTCAAACCAGAACTCCACATCGCCTTGACGCCCCGCAGGGAGCTGAAGCGGCGCATCAGCCTTAAAGCCATTCTTGTGGTCAAGCCCCACCTCCTGCCACTCGCCATACTCCTGCTCCAAATAGCGCCAGCGGTAATGCATCTTAACCCCCGTAAAGAATTCGGCGGTATCTGCATCTTTATTGCCACAATTCGTAGTATACTTGGCATTGCCGCGCGCCAAAATGTTCGTATCATTCACAGACGGGAACGGGACATTCCATGCGCACGCCTGCCCCAGAACCTGCGCTCCGCCGCGATTGGGATTGTACTCGCCGCACGGCTCCATATCGGCACGCATCGCCGGATACGATACGATGATGTTGTCGAGGAGGACATATTTTGCAGTTAATGCAGAACCCTCTGCCGCTGATACCCTTTTTATTCTAAAACGAATAGGTCCGCGATAATCAACCTTGGCGCAAACTCGGTAAAAATTATCACAAGTTCCACCGTTGTTTATGGCGAGCGCAAGTTCATTCGTTTTTCCGGCCGGCTCAAAATTCGGTGTTCCGTTTTTAACGAGCGGCAGAAGCTCCACCCTGTCCCATACTGCATTACCATAGCGATCTGTTACCGTCTCGCCGCTGTTTTCATCTAAAGTTGTACGAAGAAGATTTTCATCTGTAGGAATCTGGTAAACTGCGCTGACAGTATTAGTACAAATTTCAACGACTATCTTGTACTCATCGCCAGTTTCCGACACAGATGAGTTAACGGCATCAAAGTAAATCGTTCCGATTCCGTTAGTATAACACGGCGAATAAATCTCTGCATTCGTTGTATTACGCATAATCAAATGCGCCGA
>JAGBZQ010000066.1 GCA_017628165.1 Kiritimatiellia bacterium
TAATTTTGAGCGTGAAGATTGGTGATTCTTACAATCAGTGCCAGCAATTCGTCGTCGCTCAAGCGGCGGAGGCGAATGACGGGGCCAATCAGATTTTTATAACCCTGGGAAGAAAAGCGGCTGTCGCACAATCGACTGCGCAACGCCTCATAGCTGAACAGTCCGCGACGGGTATCTTCCAAGAACTGAGGCGTTCCTCCGAGGATCAGTTCAAGCCCGGGGGCTCTTCCCTGCAAGGTATCGTTGAACATCGACAGGATCTTTTCGTAGTTGTTTTCCCTGCTGACTCGGTGAACGATCTTATAGAGATTGACGCACTCATCGATGAAAACGACCAGTCCGCGATACCCCATCAAGCGTACAAGAGCCGCCCACAGCTTGAGAAAATCGTACCAGTTGTCGTCGTCAATGATGACGGAGACGTGAAAGCCCAGCGCGCTTCGCGCTTCGGTTTTGTTTGAGAATTCTCCTCTGAGCCAGCGCAGACAAGCGCTTTTTTTCTCCTCGGCGGTGGTATCATCCGCCGCGTTCCAGGATTCAAAATAGGCAGTAATGACATGTGAAAAATCAAAGCCGCCAACGAAAAATTCCATTTCTCTGAGCTTTTCAAACACCAGAGAACGAAGCTTTTGAGAAAAATCCGAGTCCTCGGGACGATGCCCCGCTTCGATCAACTCTCCTTGTAAGGAAGTCAGCCAGCGCGCCAAGATCTTGGGGAGCGCTCCGCCGTCGGGGGAGGCTTTAGAGGCTAAATTCTTCATCAGCTCTCGGTAAGTGGCCACGCCGCTACCGCCACTGCCGTACAAGCGACGCTCGGGCGAGAGATCAGCATCTGCCGTTACAAAATCACGCTCCAGCGCATAGCCGCGGATGAGCTGCATTAAAAAGCTTTTACCGCTGCCGTAACGGCCGATCAAAAAGCGCATTCCTCCTCCGCCTTCGCTCACGGCCTCCAGATCGGACAAAAATGCACCGATCTCATCCGTGCGACCAATGGCGATATAAGGCGCTCCTGCACGCGGCACGACGCCGGCAGAAACAGAAGCCAAGAGAGACGTCAGGATATGTCGCGGGACGCGCTGCGTCTGTTCCAAATCCATATTAGACATAGGTATCTCCTTTCTGTGACGTCGCGTTTGTTTCGAGCAAAAGCGGCTCAACGTCAGGGTAATAATCTTCGATGATGGTATATGTTCCGTCGTCGCTCGTTTCGATCAGAATGTCTCCCATCAAATCAAACGCGATGGTATTGATCTCTTCCACAAGGGCGTCGGGAAGACATCCCCTCTTTTGTGCCGCCGCCTTTTGCAGGCTTGGAGATCCTTCCGCAATTCCCTTCAAAAAGGGGGTGTAGGCACGCAAAGCGGCACAAAGGTCGGAGTCTTGCTCAGACATAATCTCTTGCTTTGTCTCCTCCTCGGTGACTTCGACGGGAGGTGGCAAGGCTTCCGGTTGGTCAAATGCCTCCACCAGCTGTTGCGTCATCGACCAGGATTCCTGCTCGATACGGGCCGCACGGTCAAAAGATAGCTCCGTTTGGGGAAGATCGTACAATGCCTCGTAAGCGGGACGCTCTTCTTGCAAGCGCTTGCGGGGGGCACGGCATTCTTCGAGCGCTTGTCCAAGATACTCATCCAGGGTGGCCTTGATCTTATCGGGCAGCGCATAGATGCTTAATTTGGACTTCA
>JAGBZQ010000001.1 GCA_017628165.1 Kiritimatiellia bacterium
CATATCAGTTCCATTTGCAGGGCTTACCGCCGATCTCTTGAATCGTAAATGGATGGTGACTGTCGGCGTATTCATATTTTGCCTTGGCATTTTTCTTTCAGGTTTTATCGCCACTGTCGGGCTTTTGATTTTGAGTTACGGCATCATGAATGGATTTGGCCAGACATTCTACTATCCCTCTGCCACTTCGCTTATATCGCAGCTCCATAAAGACTCGCGTGCAACGGCGATTTCAATTCTTCAGCTCGGTCTGTATATCGGCATTGTCGGATGCGGCGGCCTTTCTGGCTTTTTGGCCGGCAAAGGCGGTGGCAGCTGGCGCATCCCGTTTTGGATTTTCGGAGGCATCGGCATATTCTGGGCGGTTGTGTTGGCGTTTTTCCTTAAGGATACGAAGCCTGTTCAGGTAGCATCTGACGCTCCCGCAAAGCCCTCAATCCCCGAAGCTCTCAAAGCCGTGTTCTCCAAGCCGACGGCGATTTGCGTGACGCTTGGTCTTGCAATGATGATTTATGTGGATATCGGCTTTAAGAACTGGATGCCTACGCATTTGCAATCTGCATTCAAAGCTTCACATCCGTGGATAGAGAGCTGGGCAGGGCTTCATGCCGTCCTCTGGCACTATCTCGGCGCGGCGATCGGCGTGATGACGGCAAGCCGCATAGGCGATCGCCTCGTGGCCAAGCGTCCCAGTATACGCCTTGAGCTTGGAGCGGCAGGGCTTGCACTCGCGATTCCCTTTATAGCGTGGATGGCGCTTACAGGATCTTTCGTTTTGTGTTGCGTGGCAATGTTCGGATTCGGGGTTTTCCGCGGCGTTTACGATTCCAACTTTATGGCAAGTTTCTTTGATGTTGTAAATTCTCGCTACCATGCTTCCGGCGTAGGCGTGATGATGTGCATCGCGTTTCTTTTCGGATCGCTTTCTTCTACGGTTCTTCCTTTGATCGCCAATGCGTTCGATGGAAAAATGTCCTTAAGTCTCGCTTCTCTTGCAGGATTCTACGCTGTTGGAGCGACGATTATTCTTTTTGCGCGTTTCAAATTCTTGGCGCGTGATAAGCAGTAAAAACAAGGAGTATTCTATGGCCAAGAAAGAAAAGATCGCCCTTGAGATACTTCTCGAAGGCATTGAGATCTCGTCTCTTCCGATGCGTAGGCTTTTAAGAAGCCGGAATCTTCTCTCGGTGGATCTTATCTGGCCGAGGACGGGAGTTGCGCGAAAGTCGGCTGCAAGGCAGGTGGTCTTCCGTAAGGGTAAGACCGACTTCACCTCCGAGGAATGGGCTAAGCGCTTAGTCTTCCGCGAAGAGATTGAGGGGCATGCGGCACTTGCTGTTTCCGTATCAGAAAGCGTGACGCAGCAGAAGCTCAGGCGTTTTGCGCGCCTTACAGCCAAGTATGCTCTTAGGATGGGCGCTGATTTTATGGAGAAAGCAATGGTGGGATATGCTGACATCGCTTCATCGCCGCTTGATGCGCTCTCGCAGATGGTCGGTGAGAAGGATGCTCCCAAATCAATTGTTCAGGGAGTGGTGGATATTAATTCGCTTCCAAACGCGGGTGAAGAGATGCGTATGGAAATTCCGTTAAAAAACTCTGATCATGATGAAGATGTAGGAGTTTTGCGGGTTATTATTCGCGCCTGAAACATAGGGAACACACATTAGGCGAACTCACACTTGAAGTGTTGAGATATATTTGATATACTAACAGACAAAATTTTTCAGTTGAAAGGAAGAAAATTATGAAGATGACATGGCAGCCCTCAAAGATTAAGCGTAAAAGGAAGATTGGTTACCGCGCTCGCAAGGCGACGAAGGGTGGCCGCAAGGTCCTCGCCGCCCGTCGTGCGAAGGGTCGCAAGCATTTGACGCAGGTCTAAGGCTATTGAAATGTCCACGCGGCTCCTCGGCGCGAAGTACAAGCATGTCTTCGACCGGGGGCGCCCTATAAAGGGGCGTCTGACAGTCGCGTGGTGTCTTTCGCAACAAGACGCCGACCGCATGGCCGGCGTTGTTGTTTCCAAGAAGACGTTTCACGATGCTGTAGACCGTAATCGTGCTAAGCGTTTGATGCGTGAGGCGTTTAGATTGCTCGTCAAGGATTCGGTTGCGCCTGAAGGGATGATTTGGGTGTTTATTGCCAGAAGGGCGATTCTCAGTTGCAAATGCGCAGATGTCATGAAGGAGATGAGGTGGATGTTTTCCAAAAAATTGCCTCAGGCGCGTTGATTTGCATTGTCAGGGCGTATCAGGTTGTGCTAAGTCCGCTCTTTCATGGGTGTTGCCGTTTTGAGCCGAGCTGCTCCAATTATATGATTGAGGCTCTTAAAATCCACGGAGCTTTCAAAGGTTTTCTTCTCGGGTGCTGGCGCCTTATGAAATGTCATCCGTTCGGGCCGTCGGGTTATGACCCGGTTCCGCCAAGAGGCAGATGGAAAAACGATTTTAACAAAGGATTGAAAAAATGAATAAGCAAGAAAAGATAATTTGTATGGTTCTGGGCCTTGCGCTTATGTGGTGCTTCTTTGCGGGGCGCTCTTCCAAGCCGGCCGAGCAGTCTGAAGCTCAAGCGCAGCCTGCCGTTACGAACGAGGTTTCTCAGGCTGTTGCTCCTGCCGAAACCAAGGTGTCCGTAGAGGAGAAAGCTGAGCCAAAGAAGGTTGTAGAGGCTCCCAAGGTCCCAGAGGAGATCGTGGTTCTCGAAAACGATGAGCTCAAGCTTGAGCTTACTACCTGGGGTGGAGCCGTCAAGACGGCTGTTCTTAAAAAGATCTCGTCGCAGGCCGGAGAGATCTCCGAATCCAACAAGCCTGTTCTCCTTGATTACTCTCTCTCTCCGCTCGGTCATTTGAATGGCGAAGCAGATTCGGTCGTTTACGCTCTTAAATCTAAAGAGGGTGGATCGGTCGTCTTTACGAACGTCAATGGCGGCGTTGAGCGTAAGATTACTCTTAAAAGCGGCTATGGAGTTGTGTTCGAAGATGCGTTCGCTGAAGCGTCACTTGCCAAGGGAAATTCTATGTCGCTCGGTGTCATGGAGATGGGCAAGGGCGAAAGTGACATTCTCTCGGTGGACAGTCTTGACGCAAACGGCAAGGTGATCCATTATGGCGATAGCGATGAAACCGCTCTTTATCCGCTGCTTGCGGGCGGCACTGCTGCCGGCGGATGCGGATGCGGCGGCCCAAGGAGCGCCAAAGGCGAGGGCGAGTGGCGCTCTGGCAAGGTCGATTCGTTCCAGAAGTGGATTGCGCTCAAGAATAGATTCTTCGTTACGGCTCTCGTGAATTCCGATCAGGCCAACGCCGGCTTCTCTGTGAACGTGAGCCGCGAGATGGCGCTTGATACATATCGCCCCAAGGCGCTTTTGGCGAATGTCTTATTTGCCGACGGCGCGTCAAAGCGCACTACGGAGTTTTTTGTGGGTCCGAAGAACCAATCTCTTCTCTGGGAGGCTGGGATGAAGGATGTTATGGAGTTTGGAATGTGGCGCTGGGTTTGCTACCCGATGGTCTGGGCGCTTAATTTCTTCCACTCCATAATTCCGAACTACGGTGTTGCGATTATTCTTTTGACGATTCTCGTAAGGCTTATCTTCTGGCCTCTTACGAGGAAGTCCACCGAGGGAATGAAGAAGATGCAGGAGATTCAGCCGCTCTTGAAGGAGCTGCAGGTCAAGTTCAAGGATAATCCGCAGCGCCTCCAGCAGGAGACATGGGCGCTTTACCGCGAGAAGAAGGTAAATCCAATGAGCTCATGCTTGCCGATGCTTATTCAAATTCCGATTTTCATTGCGCTCTTTAACGTTTTGAGGTCTATGGTGGAGCTCAGGTATGCAAGTTTTCTCTGGATCCCCGATCTCTCTGAGCCCGAGCATCTTTTTGCGTCGGTATTCCCGTTTGGCGGGCTTAACATTCTGCCGCTTCTTATGGCAGGTACGATGTTCCTGCAGAGCAAGCTTACACCTTCTACGGGAGATAAGAATCAGCAGCGCATGATGACTGTGTTTATGCCGCTTATGATGCTCTTCATGTTCTACAACTTCGCTTCTGCTCTTTCGCTCTACTGGACGGTTTCGCAGGCGCTCAGCATCCTTCAGATGTGGCTTATGCGCAGGGAGACTCAGCGCCGTGAAAAGGCTCTTGAGCCCGAAGTTATCGATCCTCCTCAGACAACGCGCCAGATGCGCCGGCACGGCTAATTTAGGGAAAATGGAGTAACGCCATGTTCAAGCCAGTATCAAACAAAATCGCATTCCCCAAGATGGAAGAAGAGATTCTTTCGTATTGGGAGAAGGACAGTACGTTTAAGAAGTCTCTTGCCAAGAATGAGGGCAAGGATCAGTACAGGTTCTACGACGGGCCTCCTTTTGCAACGGGATTGCCCCATTATGGGCATCTTTTGGCGGGTATCATCAAGGATATCGTGCCGCGCTATCAGACAATGCGCGGCAAGTATGTCGAGCGCCGTTTTGGTTGGGATACTCACGGGCTTCCGATCGAGGCTCTCGCCCAAGAGGCTCTCGGCGTTGCCGGCGCGCCTGAAATCAAGGCTCTCGGCGTAGATAAGTTCAACGAGCAGTGCCGCTCAATGGTTCTCAAGTACGTCAACGAGTGGGAGAAGACCGTTACGCGCATGGGCCGCTGGGTTGATTTTAAGAATGACTACAAGACGATGAACCCCGAGTTCATGGAGACGATCTGGTGGGTCTTCAAGCAGCTCTGGAATCAGGGCCGCGTCTACAAATCTCACCGTATCATGCCTTACAGCTGGAAGCTTTCGACTCCGCTTTCCAATTTCGAGGCCGGCAACAACTACAAAGATGTTCAAGATCCGACGGTGACGTGCCGCGTTCGCGCCACGTCAGTTAAGAGTGAAGAGTTAAGAGTTAAGAGTGAGGGGAGCGTTCTTTATTTTCTCATCTGGACGACGACTCCGTGGACACTTCCTTCAAATCTTGCGATTTGCGCCGGCGCATCGCTTGATTATGTTGCCGTGCGCGATATGACCGACGAGGCCCGTCCCGTTTACGTGATGGCGAAGGCCCGTCTGCCTTTCATTTTCAAGAATGAAGA
>JAGBZQ010000067.1 GCA_017628165.1 Kiritimatiellia bacterium
GAGTCTCACGATCAGGCGCTTGTCGGCGGAAAGACTTTCTTTTTCCAGTTGGCAGACGCGGCAATCTACTGGGGGATGGGCAAGGATCAGCACGGCCTTGAGGTTGAGCGCGCGATTGCGCTACACAAGATGGCACGCCTTGCTACGGCGGCGTTGAGCTCGGGGGCGTACCTCAATTTCATGGGCAACGAGTTCGGTCACCCGGAGTGGATTGATTTCCCGCGTGCCGAGAACGGCTGGGATTATTCGCACGCACGCCGCCAGTGGTCGCTCAGAGACGATCCTGCTTTGCGTTTCAAGGCTTTAGGGGATTTTGACGCAGTTATGATTGCAGCTCTCGCCGCCAACAAAAAGCGCTCGATTCCGATGAGGCTTCTTGCAAATGAGGGCGATAAGGTTCTTGCGTTCATTCGCGGTGAGCTTATGTTTGTTTTCAATTTCAACGCAACGAAATCATACGAAGGATATGGTGTTGTCGTTCCTCCCGCAACGCGTTGGAAGCACGTTTTTGATACGGATGAGGAGCGTTTCGGAGGGCAGTCGCGTATCGCTGCAGGGCAAGTTTTCGAGCCAGTATTAGTAAAAGGCTCTTCCGAATTAGTCCAGCAGATAAAGCTTTATCTCCCTCAGCGCACGGCAATTGTTCTGAAATACGAAAAATAGCAATGCGTGTTCATGAAAATGTGCTATAATATCGAGCATGAGTGAAGATCAAGTTAATTTAATCGTCCAGGGTCTCAAGGATCGCAAAGGGACTGATATCAAGGTTTACGATGTTCGCGGCAAATCTCAGCTTGCGGACTATTTCATTGTTGCCACGGGAGCGGCCGCTCCTCATTTGAAGGCGCTTATTGCTGAAACGCAGTCTGTTATGAAGGATGCCGGAGTCATGAGTTACAGGACTTCTGGCGATCCCGAATCTGGCTGGATTGTCGTTGATTACATCGACGCAATCGTTCATGTGTTTTCAGCTGAGGCAAGAGCCTACTATGCACTTGAAAAGCTTTGGGAAAAGCTCTAATCTGCAATAAGTTTTTTCCTGATGAAGAAAGTGCTTGTTACGGGGTCTAGCCGCGGCATTGGCCGGGCAATTGCCGTTGCTTTGGCGCGGGCAGGGTATGATCCCGTAATACATTGTGTCCGTTCGCTTGATTCCGCAAATGCCGTTGCCGAAGAGGTGAAAGCGCTCGGCGCTTCCGGCGATGCGCTCACTTTTGATGTGGCCAATCGCGCTGATTGCAAAGCGACACTTGAGAAATATGTCGCCCAGAATGGTGTTTTCTACGGCATTGTTCTCAATGCGGGGATTGTTGACGACAGCACCTTTGCCGCAATGGACGATAGCCAATGGGATCGAGTTTTGAAAACGGATCTCGATTCCTTCTACAATGTTCTCAAGCCGCTTCTCATGCCTATGATTCTCTCGCATATTCGCGGGCGAATCGTCGCGGTGTCATCAGTAGCGGGGCTTGCCGGCAGAGGCGGTCAGGCGAATTATTCAGCAGCCAAGGCAGGGCTCATAGGAGCGGTAAAATCCCTTGCGGTGGAGCTCGCCTCACGTGGGATTACAGTGAATGCCGTGGCTCCTGGGATTATTGAAACGGAAATGACCGACGGTGTCTTTTCAGAGGATGATGTAAAATCTATCCCCATGAGAAGAATCGGCAAACCAGAAGAGGTGGCGTCTTTAGTCTCGTTTCTTCTTTCGGAGGGAGCTTCGTATATTACCCGCCAGGTGATTTCTGTTGACGGAGGGATGTTCTAAACTCCTTAGGCGTGCTGCCCGGTTCGTTTTTACTTTTGTTTTTTGCCCGTAAGCGCTTGAGATAATCATTCTCTTTTGTTATACTTCAAAAACAAAGACGATTAGAAAATTCAAGGAGAAAATATGTCTAATACCACAAGAAGAGATTTGTTCAAGTCGGCAGCTGCATTGGCTGCTGTGGGTGCGCTCACGTCGCGCGATGCTTTTGCCCGCGCGGCAAAGCCGAAGGCTGGCAATAATCCAATTTGGCTTATGACCTCCGCGCTTGCCTGCGAAAAGAATTTTGAGGGGGTCGTTAGCCGCGCGCTCGAGGTTGGTGCTCAGGGGCTTGAAGTGTGCGTGTTCCGCCGTGATACAGACCGCAAGGATCATGTGGCCACTCATCTTGAATATGATAATTTCACGTCCGAGACCGCGAGGAAGGTTATTGAGATTTGCAACAAGACGGGCCTTAGGATTTCCGTCGGCGCGTATGACAACCTAATCGGCGGAGATCCGGCGCAGCAGATCAACAATCAGAATCATATCCTAAAGCTCATCCGCATAGCGGCGCTTCTCGGCGGTGACAGGAATGATGTCGTATGCGGATCGTTTGTTGGATACGATCAGGTTCTTGGGGCGCAGGATGGCGGCTTTGAGAAGAACCTCATGAAGTTCAAGAAGGTCTTTACTCCGATTCTTAAGTATGCCAAGAGCCTTGGGGTTACAGTGTGCGTCGAGAACTGCCCGATGGAGGGCTGGGTGAGCACTACTTCGCCTGCCTGCTATTGCAATCTTCCCGGATGCCTTGCAGCGCGTAAGCTTATGTACGCCGTTCTTGATGATGACAGCGCGCTTCAGGAGACGTACGATCCTTCGCACGATATTTGGCAGCATATCGATCCTTCAGATGTCATCAATGCGATGGACTTCAGGAAGCTCCGCCGCGTGCACATCAAGGGAACGCGCAATTTCCCGAACGATGCCGAGGCGATTCACTGGGGCCGTCTCTTCCCGATTCAGAGCGTTAATTCCGATCTTGCCAAGAAGGCTGGTGTTCCGCTTGCCGCAAATGAATGGGATCGGCTCAACTATGAGCCTCGGCTCCCCGGTTTCGGCGGCAACGACAGCTGCGACTGGACGAAGTTCCTTGAGACGCTTATGGCTAAAGGCTACAAGAATCCCTTCGTCATCGAAAACGAGGGCTGCAATTCTTCCCATACAGGCAATCTTGGCGCCACGATGCAGGGCTTCAAGGCGACGATTCTAAATACGGCGCCTGTAATTTGGCCGCTTGGTCTCAATGGTTACGAGTTTGATAAATCGCAGCTCAAGGAGATGACCGATCACTGTGCACAGCGTAATATCCCCGTCGTTACGTTGGATAAACTTTCGTGAAAATAAAGGAGAAATAAAATGAACATATCAAGAAGAAACTTTCTCGGAGGAGCCATTGCTCTCGGCGGTCTTTCCGCTTTTGCAGCATCGGATGTTCTCAAGGCCGCCAAGGCGGATCGCAACGGACGCGTCGCGCTTCAGCTTTATTCCATCCGCGGCTACATCGGTAAGGTTGGTCTTGCCAAGGCTCTCGAGGAAGTGGCCAAGCTCGGGTATGAGGGCGTTGAGTTCGCCGGCTACTACAACTTCAAGGCTGACGCGCTCAAGAAGATGCTTGCCGACAACGGGCTTGTAGCCTGCGGAACGCACGTTGGTCGCGATGCGTTTTCTCCGAAGAAGATCCAGGCTACACTTGATTTCGAGCTCGGATACGGCAATAAGTTCATCTGCTGCCCCGGCGGCGGCAATATGGCGCCCGGATTCGGATGGAACGGCTCGGGTAAGGCAACGAAGGAGTCTACGGACTTCATGAAGATGCTTGTTGATTACTATAACACTGCTGCGGAGACGGCGGCCAAGTCTGGCGCTCTCATCGGTCTTCACAACCACCAGTGGGA
>JAGBZQ010000068.1 GCA_017628165.1 Kiritimatiellia bacterium
ACTTCTTCGTCTGCGCGAGCAGCGGCGATTCCGCCGCGTCCGCGCCGAGCGCCCCCGCAGCCGCGAACGCCGCGGCCCCACCGATGAATTCCTTGCGTGTCATATCCGCCATTTCCTTTCACCGCCAATTCTATCAAATGCGGTGGAATCGCGCAACCCCATCAAATTAGGGGGCATCCTTTTTATCTCAGCCGCTGGGTCGCCGTTAACATCGAACCGGAAATTGCGAATTGGCCGCACTAAGAATCCGAGGGTCTGACCCCATTGGTGGGGTGAAAGTGACTGAAAAATCAGACTTATAAGTCTTTAATAGAGCAAGTGATTTTAATAAAGAAACTTCTGAAACATGACTTTTAGGCTCAAAAACAATATGCCGGACATTTGCCATCATCTGGGAAAGCGCGGCAAAATCCACAGCCCCTGCGCCTGGCTCGAGATGATCGTCAAAATAATCCTTCACATCGTTAAGATGCATCCCCCGGATATGCCCACCAGAAGAAAGATCATCTACAATCCTTTGCGCATCCTCATCCACCCAACCATGCTTCATGCGTACATGATGATGCCCCGTATCAAACCACGCCTTGACAGGAGCGTCCTTAAAATGCTCGACAAGAGATAGACTTTCGCGCTCATCCGGAAAGCCCTCAAGATACGGAAGATTCTCAAGAGCAAGAACTATTCCGTTTTTCAAAAGAACGGGCATAAACGCCTCAAGCTCTGCTTTGAAAATCTCAAACACCTTCGCAGCCCTCTTTCTCCGGCGCGAAAGCGCCCTTCCAAGCACCTTTAAGTATGATGCTCCTCTGGCATCATATTCGACATCGGAAAGTTTGCCGTGAAGAAAGCCTGAATTCATCCGCCTGTCAAACAATGACGAAATCGAGATCCTGCCCGCATGAAGAATTACCGTATCCGCGCCAAGGACTGAGGCCATTTCCACCGTCTTCGCCAAATAAAGCCGCGCCAGCGCACGCTCGTTCTCATTGGCGCTCGCAAGCGAATAAAGCTCCGGACTTCCGCATGGAGCCGAAATCGGAACAGGCGCATACGCATGGACACTTACCACAGGAATTTCGCTCAGACGCCTCTTAAATCCCTCTATCTGAAAAGCCGATGTATTAAACCCGAGCTCCAACGCATCGAAACCCATCTTCAACGCCAGATCGGCAATTTCCTCTCCGCTCTCAATCTTCTGATTGCACCAGTTTGTGGAAAGAGCGAACTTCACTTGAACTGAATCCTGTCCATCATGAGAGAAAGAACGGCCTCGTCGTTCATAGACTTCTCACTCTGACGGTATGCCGCCTCTACCGCCTCGATATTCCTGAACGCCTTGAAAAACGGAACAGCCCCGCGCAGCATACTCTTACGGACGAACCCCATAACAGTCTTGAAGAACGCCTTGCGCACCAAGGAAAAATCCTCGTCAGCGGACTCATCTTTAATCTCCTGTAGAATCTCCGCAAGGCGCTTTGCTGCAAGCGAACGGTCAAAAACGCTGTTGTATACAGCATCATCTAAAACCTCCGCCACGTCCTCATATCGCTCGCCTTCGAGAATCCCGTCAGAAAGAGGCAGATCAATCCGCTGCGAACGCGAAATTATAGTGGGAAGAATTGCATCCGGAGCGTCCGTCTGAAGGATGAAAAGCGTCTTCGGCGGAGGCTCTTCAAGAGTCTTCAAAAATGCGTTGGCGGCCTCGGGCTCCATCCTGTCAGCCCCTACGATTACGCCCACCTTCCACCCGCCGGAAAATGCGGTGACTGACATTGGCCCGACAATCTTTTCACGCATGGATTTCACATGAATCGTGCGGCTTTTCCCCTCGGGCTCAAGATAGGCTATGTCGGGATGTATGCGGCCTTCCACCTGCGAAATCTCATTAGGGAATAAGCGCTTTAAAATCATATCCGTCAAGACATCGCATTCACCGCGCAAATCCCCCGAGAGGAGATAGCCGTGTGCCGCCTTGCCGGATTCAAGCGCGTGCGCTATCAGCTTAAACGCTTCAGCTGCGAGCATACTTCCCCCCATACTTCATCAGGAGATTTAGACGCATCCACCACAGCAATCCGCTCTGGATTTGCCTGAGCAAGGAAACAAAAACCTTCGCGCAGCCTTGCATGAAAAGCATCGCCTGCAAGCTCAATACGATCAGCCGACGTATTCGTGGCGGCCTCACGCCGCCGCATCCGCTCACGGGCAACCTCTATGGGAGCATCGAGAAGGATTGTCAAATCAGGCGTAAGCCCCTCGCAGGCAAAGGCGTTGGCAACCTCCAAGAAATCAAGCGGAAGCCCGCGCCCATATCCCTGATAGGCAAAAGTGGAATCACTGAATCTATCACTAACCACCCACACGCCGCGTTCAAGCGCCGGACGAATGACATTGCGCACAAGCTGTGCGCGCGCAGCAAGAAAAAGAAGGAGCTCCGAGCGGTCACACGGAGGATCCTCGTGCTCATCCTTCAAAAGAGCGCGAACAAGCTCTGATAGACGCGTTCCGCCAGGCTCACGCGTGAGAAGCACCTCATAACCCTCTCCGCGGAGAAACTCCTCAAGACGCTTGACCTGCGTAGACTTCCCGGATCCCTCTCCACCTTCAAAGGTTATAAACTTCCCGCGCGCCATCAGCCGCCCCCAAGCCTTATGTCGCGTCAGCAATCTTGGCCGAAAGAACCGCGGCAAGATCAGCAACGCTCATAGCACCGAGATCTCCATCTACACGCGAACGGACAGAAATCGTGCCGGCCGCTTCGTCACGCGGGCCAACAACCACCTGATAAGGTATCTTCTGGAGCGTAGCCTCACGGATCTTGGCGCCAAGCTTATCGGGCGCGGAATCGACATCCACACGGAAGCCTGCCGCCTTAAGCTCGGAAGCCACATTATTTGCGTATGCAAGAGCCTTATCGCTGACAGGAAGGACGCGCACCTGCTCGGGCGCAAGCCAAAGCGGGAATGCTCCTGCATAATGCTCGATAAGAATGCCAAAGAAACGCTCAATAGACCCGAGAAGTGCGCGATGCACCATGTAGGGACGGTGATCCTTTCCATCAGCCCCCACGTAAGTGAGGTCAAAGCGCTCTGGGAGATTGAAATCGAACTGCACGGTGCCAAGCTGCCATGGACGACCGAGAGCATCCTTGATTTTCATATCGATCTTGGGACCATAGAACGCGCCGCCGCCCTCATCGACCTCGTAGGAAAGCCCTTCTTGCTCAAGAGCATCTTTGAGAGACTCTGTTGCCTGCTCCCAGCGGCTCTCCTCGCCAACGGCTTTTGCCGGCTTGGTAGAAAGATATGCCTGAATATCGTGAAAACCGAAACGCCCAAGCATATCCTTGGCAAAGCGGACTGTATCCTTTATCTCCTGAACAATCTGATCGGCCGTACAGAGAATGTGGGCGTCGTCCTGCGTAAAGCCGCGGACACGGAAAAGACCGTGACGGACACCGTCCTTTTCATAGCGGTATACGGTGCCAAGCTCGGCTAAACGCATCGGAAGATCGCGATAACTGCGCTTCTTTGCCTGATAAACCTGAATGTGGAACGGGCAGTTCATCGGCTTGACGTAGTACTCCTCCACGTAAGCGTCAGAGCCATCACCCTCTTGAACCTTCATACAAGGGAACATTCCCTCCTTGTAGAAACCAAGATGACCGGAAGTCTGCCAAAGGTTACTGCGGCCTACATGAGGCGTAAAGACAATCTCATAACCGGCCTCATAATGCTTCTTGCGCCAGTACTCCTCTATGGCAACGCGGATGCGCGCTCCCTTGGGAAGCCAATGCACAAGACCCGGTCCCACGGAATCCGTGATGGAAAAAAGCTCAAGCTGCTTGCCGAGAATGCGATGATCACGCTTCCTCGCCTCCTCTTCACGGGCAATGATGGCTTCAAGCTCGGCAATATCCTTTGCCACAATGCCGTAAACGCGCTGAAGCATCTTGTTCTTTTCGTCGCCGCGGTAATAGCTGCCGGCCACACGAACAAGCTTTACAACACCAATCTGGCTTGAGCGCTCCACGTGAGGACCGCGACACATTTCCACATAATCGCCCACCGTATAAGTGGAGATATCCTCGCCCTCCGGAATGTCCGCCAGACGCTCAAGCTTGTAAGTCTGCCCTGCAAGCAATGCCTCACACTCTGCACGAGAGACTACCTTCTTAACGAAAGGCTCATCAAGCGCGATAAGACGACGGATTTCCTCCTCGATCTTTGGAAAATCATCTGTCGAAATACGATGCGGCAGATCGAAATCGTAATAAAAACCATCATCCGTGGCTGGGCCGATATCAACCTGGACATTTTCAAAAACATTCGAAACGGCGCGCGCCATGATATGCGCGGCCGAGTGCCTTCTTTCTTGTTCACTGATATTCATATCGCTCCTTAAAATCATTCTGCGCCATCTATGACGCAATCGCGCAACTCAAGACCCTTAGACCCGTCATGGACCTCAAAACCCTCCATTGCGCCAAATTCCGAATTTTTAACAACAACACCCGATGGCTTGAAATCGCCGCGCCCGGACTTGGAATATCGCCATCTCCATGTCTGCTTGGGAAGCGAAAACTTTGAGAATATCACATTCTCCATCTCATCTGACGCTGACGAAGCCACTGTATTCCCATGGGAGACATCTGTAAAAGAAACATTCACAAACGCCGAATCCCTAAGACGCTGAATATTAAAAATCTGACATTCCAGCCCCGAACCCTTAACCCCATAGACGATGAGATTCTCGGCCCACTTCCTGGGAGGCATCGGAACCACACTCATAAAGTCAGACGATACTCCGCCCTCTACCGGCACAACATCCTCGGCAACGCAATTCACGATAAGAGAATCTGAGCCGGGGAAAGCCTTGCAGGCCACTGATGAAACCTTGTGACCGCGAAGAAGGGATGCCACCGGACCGGTGGACATTCCTGTGGTAGCTCCGCCGGTAACATACGCCATAAGCTTATTGCCAAAAGGCGAAGACTGGCCGCTTTCTCGCCCGAGAGTATTAGAAAAAGTGCAGTTCTCAAACCATGCGACGCTCTTGGCGCCCTCTCCCATGACAATCGCGCCGTACTCGCCGTCTGAAACACTGCAAGTAAGGTTCAAGTCTTTGAAACGAAGCTTATCTGTCCCCGGACGTCCAGCGAGAACCTCCACCTTGCTGCGATCTACACCAGGAGCAAGCGTGATGAGAGTCCAAAATTTTCGTTCAAACCCGCCGCCAAGCATTTTAAGAGAATACGAGCCCTCCTTCAGATACACAGTACCGCCGTCACCGGCCTTCTTCACGCCCTGCGCAAGCGACTTGACGGGAGAAGCCTCCGAACCATCGGCAAATTCATTACCTTTAAGCGAATCAACCCAAACAGTCTTCTTTGATCCGAGAGTAGAGCCTCCGTTTGCGTAAAGAACAATCTCAGGCAGGACGTGCGACGCGCCATCACCCGATATGATCTTGGCTCCAAGGAGATATCCCCTGTCGCCAAGCTTGGAGGAAAGTTTACTTGCCGGGAATGGAGCAACAAACTCCATCACCCCGGTTCTGTCATTTAAAACAGCCTCTTTGGCGACAAAAAACTTTTTGCCGTTGATTGTAAATTCAACGCTCACGCCCTTGTCGTGAAAGGCCACGACGCCAGCTTTGAAAGTGCCCGTTACGCGCTGATGCGGAACGACATCCCAAGCGGCGATGGGCCGCCCTGCAAAAAGAGGGGCGGCCATAAGCGCGATAAGAACTACCAACAAACCTTTTTTCATCGCCATGTTCTAAAATCAATCAATAGCCTTGCGGAGAATCATATTCTTGAAATCGGCGTCAGAATGGTCACCCTGAAGATAGATGGGGCCTGGCACGAACTCGTTGGCATCGATAGCTCCACCGGTAACGCCGACCACAGGAACGTTGTCAAGAATCGTCTGCCCGTTAAGAACGACCGTGAGGTGGCGCTTATAGAGCGTGACGCTCACATGCTGCCACTCGCCCGCGGGCTTCTCGGCGGCAACGCTTGGAACCGTACGCCCATAATAAGCGGCCATGTTGTGCTCATTGACCGGCTTGCCGTAGCTGTCAACAACCTGGATCTCATAACGGCCGCGAAGATATACGCCAGAGTTGGAACCCTGCGGGACGCGGACGTCATACTCAAGGTTGAAGTCGTAGAAATCATCGCACTTCGTCTTGAGGTTAGCTCCGCCATGATTCCACTTGCCATCCTTGTTGCGTCCGAGGTTGTTGGAGAGGACTCCATTCTCAAACTTCCATGCGAACTTGGCCTTTGGATTCATAGTCTCCCAGCCATCAAGACCGTTCTTGAGAAGATCAATCGGCTCGCCAAACTTGGCGTCCTTCGTGGAGACCTTGCTACAAATCGGAGGATTGCGCCAGCCGGTCACAACACCTTCAGACTTGCCGTCTTTCCGAATAATTTCAGCCTTCAACTCCTTGCCGTTGACCTCACCCTTCACTTTGAAACCCCACGGATGATCGAATGAAAACTTGTTGCCGTCGAGAACAACATTCTTCATCTGAGTAGGAGAAGCCCAGCGCCAGAGAACGAGAGCCTTGGGAGCGCTGCTCTTGGAATCACGCTCAACGATCATGCTTCCGGCGAACATGCTGTTGTAAGGAAGCTTAAGCCCCCAGTTGCCCACGACGGGATTCTTGGAGCAGCAAGATGAACATTCGGCGGCAGAACTGAAACCTGCAAACACAAATGCGAAGGCTGAAGTGAGAAGAACTTTTGCGTTCATATTTTTCCTTTCTTATTCTTTTATTCAACAGGAGTGAGATCGGCAACAGGCTCAAGCTGAGCCGCCGGAGCGGCAGGCGCTGCAGGGGCAGCAGGAACCTTCGGAGGAAGCTTAAGACCAGAACCGAGCGCAGGCTTCGGAGGAAGCTTAAGGCCTGAGCCAAGCGCGGGCTTCGGAGGAAGCTTAAGACCAGCACCGAAAGCCGGCTTTGGAGGAAGCTTAAGAGCGCTTTTCATATTAGGTAGAACAGGGCGGCGCAAAACAGCTGTGCCAGGCGCAGCAGGCGTTGGCGTAGCAGGCGCAACGGGCGCAGCTGCAGGCGCAGGTGCAGGCGTAAGCGCCTCAACGGGCGCATCAGGTTGAGGCTCTACCGGTGCCACAGGCGCGACTACTGCAGGCTTAATCACCGGAGAGGGTGCCACAGGCGGAACCTCCGCCGCTACTGGATCAGCCTTAGGCGCTTCTGCCGCAACAATCTCATCGACGGAAACCAGAAGCTTTCCGAACTGAAGAGTGTCATTAACAGACAATTCAACTGCACCATTGATCTTTTCGCCATTACGATAAGATCCATTGGTGCTTCCGAGATCCTCAAGCATCCACTTGGCATCCTTTTCAAAAATCTTTGCGTGACGGCGCGAAAGGCCCTCCACTGCAAGAGGCTGAATGGTATTGCCTGTTTCACATCCGACGGCAATCGTCTTTTCCGCACTAAAGCTCATGCCGACCTTTGCGCCGTTAAGAGTGACGATCAATGTTATCTTCATTTTTTGATTCCGTTTTATGTTGGTAATGTCTCACATTATACCAAAAAAATCTCTTGCCGAGACACTTTGATGAAATTTCAGCTTTTCTTAAAGATTTGGTCTATAATTCCAAAAAGCCTGATTTTGGATGCCTTGGAATCCTTCTCCACGCCAAGAACAATGCGCGAAAGGCAAAGCTCAAGCTCGCCAAAAAGAACTTCTCCAGCCCAATCTGGATCAATCTTTGCCGAAACATCCCCCCTTTTGACGCCGAGCGTCACGAGCGAATGAAGGAGTATGCGCATCCCCTTCGTAAACTCGAAAATCTTGCCGCTCATATCCTCGCCCTGACGAACCATCGTAAGAACGAAATCGAAAATTGCCACGAGGAACGTCTTCTTGTCAAAAAGAACATCCACCACGCGGGCGCACACATCCTTGAGCTTGCGCGAAAGCTGAAGCGCCCCGTTGTTGGAAATTTTCGAGCACTCCTCAAGAAGAAGGCGCGTATTTGAGCGAATCGCCGCGTCAAGCACCTCGCGCTTGTCCTTGAAATAGCGGTAGAGAACAGTGCGCGAAACTCCCGCGGCGGAGGCGATCATCTGGAGAGAGACATTCACATATCCCACCTGCGAGAAAAGCACCATCGCCTTAATGGCGATTTCGCGCTTACGCATATCGTGATCTACTCGTGCCGACATACCAATTTACATAGCAGCAGCAAGAGCCGCAGCAAAACCAGAACAGGAAACTTCAGTTGCGCCCTCCATCTGGCGGGCGAAATCGTATGTGACCGTCTTGGCTGAAATGACCTTGTCCATCGCCTCGATGATCTTGTCGGCGGCCTCCGTCCAGCCCATATAGCGAAGCATCATCTCACCGGAAAGAATGAGCGAGCCTGGATTTACCTTGTCGAGATTCGCATACTTAGGCGCGGTTCCATGTGTAGCCTCAAAAACGGCTACGCCTGTATTGTAGTTGATATTGGCGCCTGGAGCGATTCCGATTCCTCCCACCGTAGCGGCAAGTGCGTCAGAGACATAATCGCCGTTCAAGTTTAAAGTGGCGATAACATCATACTCCGCAGGACGTGTGAGAATCTGCTGAAGGAATGCATCACAAATGCAGTCCTTCACCACGATTGTTCGGCCCGTCTTTGGATTCTTGAACTCGCACCAAGGTCCGTTATCGATCAATGTAGCTCCATATTCACGCTGAGCAAGTTTGTAGCCCCAGTCGCGGAAAGCTCCCTCGGTGAACTTCTGGATGTTGCCCTTGTGAACGAGAGTGACGGAGGATCTGTCGTTCGCAATAGCATACTCGATTGCCGCGCGAACAAGGCGCTCGGTGCCCGTGAACGAAACCGGCTTGATGCCGATGGAAGACGTCTCGGGGAAGCGGATCTTCTTGACACCCATTTCACCCAAAAGAAACGCCTTGATCTTCTCTACCTCGGGCGTGCCGTTCATCCACTCGATACCGGCATAGATATCCTCGGTATTCTCGCGGAAGATCACCATATCCGTAAGCTCAGGGCGCTTTACCGGAGAAGGAACGCCGCGGAAATACCTAACTGGCCTTAAACACACATAAAGATCAAGCTCCTGACGCATCGCCACGTTAATCGAACGGAGACCGCCGCCTACAGGTGTGGTGAGCGGCCCCTTGATGCTAACGAGACAGCTGCGGCAAATATCAAGCGTCTCTTTGGGAAGCCATTCGCCTGTAGCCTTG
>JAGBZQ010000069.1 GCA_017628165.1 Kiritimatiellia bacterium
AGGGTGGCTGACAAAAGCCACTTGTGCCTGCGGGCAAACTACGGCGAAGTCCTGACAGAACAAATGATACCAAAAACCTCTTAAGAAACGCAACCAGAAATGAAAATCCACGAAATTCAAGAGAAGATTGCCGAGGCCTTAAACGGCGCTGAAGAGCTCGTTCAAGGGCGTTGTAAAGCCTTTGCCGAAGACTCGCTTACGGTCCTGAACGACGTCACGCAGCAGCTGCAGCTCAATAAGGGAGTTGCGGTCGTAGTTCTTACGCCAAAAGCTACTGGTACAGGCAGAACTGACAACGGCGGCATTGAGCTTGATTGCCGCGTCTCGATCAAGTGCATGGAGATTCGCGCCCTCAACGAAAAGGCACAATCGCGCATGACTTCGCTTCAGGCTGCCGAAACCATCGCCCTCCTACTTGATGGCGAAATCTTCACATTCGTTGATATTGTAGAGACCATTGACCATCAGCGCGGCGTCCTGGTAAATACCGTTAATTTCGATTGTTCAATCACTCTAAACTAAAAAGAAAGGAAAACCAACATGGCTACCCTCCCCACAAAAATTGAAGGCGCTCCGCGCGGCATCCAGAAGACCCTTGAAGGCTTCGTGATCGAGAGCGAGACCATCACCGAGACACCCGTCCAGGAGGACACCGACGACCAGATGGGAGCCCGCGCCGACGAGCAGGTGTACGATACCCGCGTCGACTTGCGCCTCACCGTCTTCGGCGCATCGGCGGCGGCCGACATCACGAGCGTTTGCACCGCGCTCGAATCCGGCGGCAAGAAGATCGTCTACGGCGGCAAAACCTACAAGGTGGACAGCCTTGAGGAAGCGGGAACATACAACGGCAAGCGCCGCTGGAACATCTCCGCGCACAAGTACGACAACTTCCCTGCGCAGGGCTGAAGCGATGAGCAAGGGCAATCCTGACAAGGCAATGGCGGCGCTTCTGCCGCTTCCCATCCGAGTATCGGGCGGATATGAGGTCAAACCCATGACGCTCGGGATGTTTGCGGCATTGGAGCGCATCAAGTCGCCGCTGGTGAATCCGGACATCCACACCGGAGACATGCTCGACTTGATTCCTTCGCTCTACCTTCTGACGCATGATCCGCTCGAAGTGTTCAAGGCGGACCTGATAGCCGCCTCGATGGCATGGGCAGACACCGTGCCGCCAACGATTCTGGCGGAAATCCAGACGGCAGCCTACAGGCAGATAAACGCCGCACTCGATGTGGTGCCCGAAAAAAAAAAGAAAACTCCGGCGGCGGACATGACGGATGGATCACGGCCCTCGTCTACTTTGCGGCGGAAAAGCTCCACTGGGGCTACGAGGAAATAATGTGGCGCGCGCCGATGGGGGCGATATGCCTCCTGAGGCGACGCGAGGAACTGGAGAATGGGAAGATATTCCCCCTCTCGACAATAGAGAAGATGGACAATGGCGACACGTAAACTAAACGTAGAGCTTGATGTAGAGACAAGTAAGGCCAAGCAGAAAATCAAGACGCTTGGCGAAAATGCTGGCTCTGCAAATCTCGCCGGTTCTGCCGACAAAGCAGCAAAAGCGCTTGATGGCACGGCCTCAAGCGCCAATAAGCTGACGCAGGCATCGAAGATGTCGGCAGAGCGCCTAAGGAGCATTGCCACCGCCTTTGGGGGGCTTGGCATCAGGATGGCTACGGCATACGCGGCAAGCAACATGCAAGAAGGCTCTGCCGGTCAAACGGCAGTGCAAGTGGGCGGAGGCGCAATTGCAGGAGCCTTGCAGGGAGCGGTTGCGGGTCCCTTGGGGGCGCTTGCCGGAGGTATCATGGGACTTACCACCGAGCTTATCTCCGCAAATGCCAAGGCTCGCGAAGCCGAGCGGGCAAGGCGCGAGGCCATCATCGCCACGTGCGACGCAAACCGCGAGCAGCTTGAAGCGCTCTGGGCGGCAGAGGAAAGGACGCACAAGTTCAAGGAGGCCATAAAGGAGCTTACCTCTGTTGAGGACATCTCCGAGCGAAAGACGAGAATCCAGGCGGAAATCGAGAAGAAGGAAAAGGAAGTCCGCGCAAAAGACAGCGATCTCATGGGTGCCACCGACCATTTCTGGGGAGGCAAGGACGGTGGCGAAAAATTCAAGAAGCTCATGGGCGAGAGGCAATCTCTCACGGGAGAGCTTGAACAATTGAGAAACCTCCTTGAGGCGGCCGATGGAGACAAGAAGCAAGG
>JAGBZQ010000070.1 GCA_017628165.1 Kiritimatiellia bacterium
CGATCACCACAAGAATTACTGGACGAGCTATCCTATCGGTCCTCGCAAGGAGGAAATCGAGCTGCTCCCTTCGCAGCGCTCCAAGTATGCGAATGACATTGAAGGCATGATGGATCTCAGCTGGTGGAAGAACTTCACCATCGAGTCGCGTTCGATTTTCGGTCTTGATCCGGATAATGCATTCATGGCCGGATATGACCACAAGAAGAAGTGCGGCACGGCGCACGTTTCCAACCGTCACATAACGGTGGGCAAGAAGTTCTTTCTCTGGGGCAACTTCCCTGAGGCGCAGGTTTGGGACAAGGTTCTCACCGACAAGGATGGTCCGTATCTTGAACTGATGGTCGGCTGCTGGAGTGACAACCAGCCCGACTATTCTTGGATCGCCCCGTACGAGACGCGCAAGGTTTCGCAGTACTGGTTCCCCGTGAAGGGGATCGGCGGCATCAAGAACGTCACGATCGACGGCGCGGTGAACGTCGACAGGGTAAAGGAAGACGAGATGCTTGTCGGCTTCCATTCTACGCGGGTTCTGAAGGGATGCACGGTGAGGGTGGTTAAAGGCTATACGGTCGTTTTCGAGGAGAAGGGCGTTGCCATTGACCCGAATACGCCGTGGTGCAAGACAGTCAAGGTCGACGTAGGCGTGAAAGACCAGGAGTTTACCGCCACGATTGCCGATGCTTCAGGCAAGGTATTCCTCTCCTATACGCCTGTTCCTCCGCAGGGCGAAGTGGAGCTGCCGCCGAAGGTGGAGAATCCGAAGGAGCCGAAGGAATATACATCGGCGGAACTTGCGTATCATGTGGGACTTCGTTTAGACCAGTTCCACAACGGCATCCTCGATCCCGTGCCGTACTACAAGCGCGCGCTTGAAATCGATCCTGATTATTCCAAGGCGAATCTCGCGATGGGTGTAAGGCTCGCGAAGAACGGCTCATACGCGGAAGCCAAGCCCTATCTCGAAAAGGCCGTCGCCCGCGCTACGCAGAACCACACGCGCGCCCTTGATGCCGCCCCGGAATACTATCTCGCACTTGTGGAGAAGGCGCTCGCCTCCTTCGCGAATACGGCTACGGAGGCCGAGGGCAACCTCAAGCGCGCGGAAGACCTCTTCTGGCGTTGCACCTGGCGCTTGACGCACAAGAAAGAGTCGTATGTCGAGCTCGCGCGCATCGCCGCGCTCAGGGGCGACTGGACTGAGGCGCTCGCGCGAATTGACGATGCCCTCGCGCTCGGCCAGGACGAAGCGAAACTGTGGACGTTGAAGGGGATTTTCTTGAAGAAACTTGCTGAATGCTCGCGCAGAGACACAGAGACGCGGAGAGATTTAGCCGCAAAGGACGCAAAGATCGCAAAGAGCTTTAGACAGGATTGTTCTCAATCATGTAAATCTTGTCAATCCTGTCAAAAAACACTCTGCGCCTCTGCGTCTCTGCGCGAGATAAAAAATCCGATGCCTTGTTTCAATAAGGCGATTCAATGTGACCCTCTTGAATATTGGGCTGTAGTGGAGAAGGATGGTTTTGAGGTCGCCGAGAAGAATCGCGGGCTCAAGGCGCAGCAGCTTTTGGAGTGCATCAGCGACTACTGGGGAATCGGCTGCTATGACGAGGTGATCG
>JAGBZQ010000071.1 GCA_017628165.1 Kiritimatiellia bacterium
GACGTCTTGCCAACGCGGCGCCTGCCAGTCACTACTGTAAACTGCGCATTCGAGCGACTTCTACGCTCGATTTCTGTAAGCATTTTTAATTCTTCAACTCTATCAAAAAATCGCATATATTGCTCTCCTTGAAAAATTGAAACCGCCGTTTCTGAAACGACCGTTTCATTTGATAGAGATTATATCATACCCGCACCGCATAAATCAACTTTATGTTTTTCTGGAATATCCCCACCTTGTGAAAAGGCTTGCGAGCCCTTGAAGAGGCTTGCGCGGTTTTGCAGCCTTTCAAGAGATTTCGCGGCGTTTTATACTTCTTTATGGTATCTATCATCCCGAAAGCAACTCGAATTCCAAACACACGAAACCTCGCGGGGACAGTCCCCTCATGGCTTAATCAATGACTCCTTGTGTTAGATTGTCTAGATATTTTACTAAAATTTAGTCACCAAATTCAATTTTTCCAAATCATTTCTTCAGTAATTCCGCCTTCTCGACAAGACGAATGAACTCGGAGCGATAGCCTTCGGGATCATCCCCCTTTGCCGCACGCGCTCGCCTGAGAACAGACTGGAAGGAAGCCGAGCCTTTATATTTCGAATTAGAAAGGATGAGCGCATATTCCGCTACCGCTGAAGCAAAAACGAAGTCATCACTCGCCTTCGGTTTTGTTATCGCATCGGCGAAAAAGCCTTTTTCACTCTTGAGGCTCTTGCCGCCATCTGGATTCTTCCAACGCATCTTTACCGAAAACATTTCTTTGCTGCCAGTATCCTTGCGCGTTTGATACTTGAGATCCGGAGTTTTCCCTCCAGGCACCTTGCCTCCAGCGGGAATAATCTCGTAAAACGCCGTCATGGAATATCCCGATCCGATTTCGCCAGCATCCTTCTTGTCGTCGTTAAAATCCTTGGCGGCAAGAAGACGATTTTCATATCCGATCAACCTGTAGGCCGCCACACGCTCCGGATTAAATTCCACCTGGATTTTAACATCCTTCGCAACCGTAAAGAACGATGAACCAAATTCAGTCAACATTACCTTTTTCGCCTCAAGTAGCGAATCGAGATATGCATAATTTCCGTTTCCGGCATTGGCAAGCTTCTTCATGTTGCTGTCCATGAAATTTCCCCTCCCTACACCAAGAACCGAAAGGAAAACTCCACTCTCACGACGTTTCGCGATGAACGCTTCCAACTCCTTCGGCGAAGATATTCCTATATTGAAATCGCCGTCGGTTACGAGTATAACTCGATTGTTCTTTCCTCGTCCAAAATTCTTCTTAGCCTCCTCATAGGCGAGACGAATGCCGCTTCCCCCATCTGTTCCGCCACTTGCAGTAAGCGACTCTATCACTGCAAGAATCTCGCGCTTGCGCGAACCGGGCGTGGAAGATAGCCGAACGGATGTGCCGTTTGCATAAGTCACGATGGCAACTGAATCCTGCGGACGAAGTTTTTCTACAAGTAGCTTGAGAGACTTTTTTACCATCTCCATTCCGCCGTTCCAAGCCATCGAACCCGATGTATCTATCAAGAACGTAAGATTGGAAGTCGGTAGTTTTTTCTCCTCGATGCTCTTCGCCTGCACCCCAACTCGCAACAGTTTAGATTTAGGATTCCATGGACAAGCCGCAAGCTCACAATCGAACGCCACAGGCTCCTCGCCTTTAGGCGGCGGATAAGAGTATCTGAAATAGTTTACAAATTCTTCCGCACGCACCGATGTAGATGGAGGAAGAGCTCCCTCGGACAAATAGTAGCGCATAAGCGTGTAACTCGCCGTATCAACATCAAGAGAGAACGTAGAAAACGCATCTACTCTCGGATCATGGAAAGAATTTTCCGAATATTCAGCATAGCGCGAGGTCTCCTGAGAACACAAAGCGTGCCCTATCACAGGCGCAGCATGTCTTTTCTTGCAACGCTCCGCATGTTGCATGCGCGGGGGCTCATATCTCATATACTGCCCCACCTGTTTGCTCTCAGGAACTGGAGCCGCCACAGGAGGTATCATCTCACACGGTAAATCCACATCCACCTCACACGGCGTCTCTGCAACCTCACACGCCACATCGCTATAACATCTTCCTCTATCATCAACATTTGATTCTTTCACGAACATCCAAGCGAAGCCAAGGCAAAGCACAAACATCGCCGCTATTCCCCAAACTGGACGCCTCCATCGGATCGCAGCAGATGCTGGACGCACCTCCATTAAGGGCACGAAACTCCCACCAGCCACAAGAAATTCCCTCTCATATTCGGCAACCGCTCCATCTCCCGCGATTATCCGGCCAGGATGCGAAGCCGGAATGTCGCGCAATACGCTCTCCACATCTTCTGGGGACACTTCACCAACAATCCAGCTGCGCCTCACAAATGACCTCGCCGCAGTACATGTATTCCACAGCTGAAGTACCCAATCGCCCACAACCCGCTCGCGCGTAGATGCTGGCACAGCAAAAGGCGAAGCAGGAACAATTCGCCAGCCCGAAAGGTCGCAAGAGCTCACTACAAGCGCAACAAACGGCCTGTTCATATCGGCAAACACGCGGATCTGCCCGACCTTCACGCCGATATCAAACGCCACCGAGGCTTTGGGGCGCTCACCCTTGAACGCAGGGCGAGATCCGCACTTGCAATAAAGCTCCCACTGCTTTTCGAAAATTTCGTATGCCTTCATATCGCACCTCCAATTTTCACGCGCATTTCACTGGAGAGATTGTCCAGGCAGACGTCTGTAAGCACACGCGCAAAAAGTGTACTGTTGGCACCATCAATGCGCTCAAGCTCAGTCCGCAAGGCCTTCATTATTTTCGCTCTCAATGCGTAAGCACGCGATTTTGCTTTCCCCAGCCCTTCGAGGACTACCGCTTCCGTAATTGGTATGTCCTGGGCCGTCACATAGCAAAGGAGCGCAACTTCCCGTTTTTCCGTTTTTATTTTCGAAGAAATTTTTTCGATTACCGATTCCGCCATTTCCCGAAATACCTCCACATCAAGAAATTCCGCAGGATCTACCTCTATAGTCGGCTCCAATTCAGAGACCTCCATCCGGCCTGCATTCTCCCAAACTAGATGCCGCCGTCCATCTTCACCACGCACCGAACGCGGCTTCCATCCCTTTAGTGTTGCAATCCAATCAATTACGATATCATGAATCCGCCCTGAACGAACCCCAAACAATGTGCCACACACAAAATCGACCATCCGAAGCCCTTCTGCCTTGATTCTGTATGCGAAGTACTGCTTGAGCGGCTTCCGCCTGTCGCGCGCGCCCTTGAGCATGAAATACGAATCAAACGCCGCCACTGGATCGCCGCCTGATGTGTCATCCCTCGATAAACCACAGCGAAAAAGCCGCCCATACATGGCGCTTTCCACCTGCCACCTAAGCGATTGCTTGGCTATACATCTATCGACTGCGCAAACCTCAAACCATTCTTCCCATGCTCGGTCTCCAGCATATTTATCTACTTCAAAATTCATGCTCTTAATTCTCCTTTATATGCAAAGGAACCGAACATTCACTTTTTCCGCAAATTCAATTTTTGTATTGCAAATCTATCCATAATACTTGTTTTTTAGGCTTTCAACCGCATTATATCACAATAGCACCTCTCCAATCAATTGCGTTTGCACTTTCTCTTGGCGAATACCGCCACCAATTTGCACTTTCACCGGACAGTCCGTTTCTCCTGCGGGATCTTCAGAATCATTCCTGGATAGACCTTTCCATCCACCACTTTGCAGATTCTCTTTCCTTCTTCATATCCTCCATAATTCCTCCTTGTTTGCATCTTATTCAAAACAACATCACCTCGACATCCCGGCCTCTCTCTCAAACGCATGAAGCGTTTCAAGAAGACAGGGATCAAGAAAGCGCTCCGCCTTCTCGCGAATATCTTCAGACACACCATAGTATGCTCCGGCGACGGCACCGGTTATCGCGGCGATGGTATCGGAGTCGCCGCCGATGGAAATAGCGTTACGGATGGCATCCTCGAATGAAGTCGATTCGAAGAACGCCTCTAATGCCAGAGGCACCGATCCTTGGCATGAAACATCAAATTCATAAGCGGGGCGGATTTCATCAAGCGTGAAATCAAGCAGATAGTAGTCGCGCACGATCACCGCCTTGATCTCGTCCATCGACTTCCCGGTGCGGGCAAGGAACGTCGCCACCGCAGTCGCCTCCGCACCCTTGATGCCCTCGGGATGATTGTGCGTCACCTCAGTCACGGCTCGTGAGAGAGCCTTGACCTCATCAAGCGTCTGCCCCGCCCAACCACACGCGCTCACGCGCATCGCCGAGCCGTTTCCCCAGCTGTTGTAAGGCTGTGGATTCTCCTCACGAAGCCAGCGGCGAAATGCGCCGCCGTAACCGGCACGAGGATACCGCCGCCCAAACTCCTGCATTCGCCTCACGGCACAAGCGCCCAACTCTCCGGCACCGCCGCGCCAATCGATAATCGCCGCCGCAACCGCAAGCGTCATCACACTGTCGTCAGTAAAAAAGCAAGGATGCCGCGATTTACCCTTTTCTTTGAAAAACGTAAAACGCTTGCTCTTTCGGTTATGCCACTCAAAGCGCGATCCGGCAATATCCCCAACAATTGCACCGATCAGACCGTTTTTCATTTCTTACCTCCCTTTTTCTCTTGCGCCTTAATCTTTTTATCGGCTTCCTGACGAGCCTCTTTATAACCCCATACAAAACCTGGTTTCCAAGGCCAATACAATGGACGAAACCACGTTCCTCTTCCCTCTAACATCCGCCATCCCATTCCATACCCGGCGCCAATAAAAGGAGCCATCTTATAAATATAATCTTGCTTGGCGTCTAACATATAAAACGGTTTCTTTGCAACAGGCTCACAAGTTAATTTTCCGTCCTTAAATGTTACTAGATTTACTCGTAAAATTGGATTACTGTCTTTCTTTATAACCAAAAAACCACACTCATTACCATTCTTGCGCGGCAATACGCAAAGCCCCACAAATTGCATACCGTCTATACATTTGTAATTGCCCGCACCACTTTTTTCATAGAACGAATAATTATAGCCATCAGATCCAATCGAACGACAATCCTCAACAACCATATCCGCCTTACCGTCACCGGTAAAA
>JAGBZQ010000072.1 GCA_017628165.1 Kiritimatiellia bacterium
CCCTCTTGAATCAATCATGACCTCTTGACCAACAAAGATATCTAAATCACTCTTTGCAGCACACCCCATCAATATTATTTTCGCAGACGCTTTTTAGCGTCATCCATTACGCCAAGGTCGGTTAAGTCAGTATAACTGCTAATATTCTTTTCATACGCGTATGATAAACCAGTTACCTTCGCATTTTGCAAAATGTGAAGGGATATATCAAATGACTTTTATCATTTATAAAATGCCTGTCCCGACGAGTTGCAAACAAGCGCCCGTCCTGCCAGCTTTTGAGGGCGCTGGCCGAACGGGCGCTTGTTCACAACTCTGCACGCTTCAATTCGATACCGCGCAATGCCCCAAGGAGATTTTCCCCAAGACATTGCGATATCCTAACGCCAGACCGAAGCGCTACAGTTAGAACGCTCCTGCCGCCTCTTTTACAGCTTCAGTGCGCTCTTCAACCGCCTTGCGAAACGCCTCGTCACGCATTTCACGCAACTCCGACGCTGCCAGACGCGCCGCATCATCGTCCCAAGCAGTAATCACCGTCTCATAGTCATCCGACGCATCTCTAAGGCAGATGGATACACCGCGGTTGGGCGCTATGTCAAGCACATAAAGCGGACGAATCCAGCTGGCAAGTCGTGCGGGTACTCCATATCGGCTCTCAAGCGCCTCGACAAGATAATGACGACGGCCGAACGAATCTGGCGCGATTTCCTCCCGCGCGCAGGCGCAGACCTTTACGAGTTTGCGCGTCTTGGGAGAAACGAACGCGTAATATTCGTCGAAGCCCTTAAGTTTCTTCTCCGGAGTAAACCTAATCATCTTGAGCGCACTCTCGCCAGGAACATCTTCCACCTTATCGGCTCCAGCGGGGACCTCACCAAACTTCAGACCGAGGAACGAATCAGTAATTGCCTTTCCGGCGGACTTCTCGGCGGTAACGGCTTCCGGCACGGCGGCTTTCTCCTCCGAACCTTTCACCTCGCTCTTCTCCTGAGACGAAGGCGTATCTGCCGGAAGAGTTTCGGAATAAACGCTCGTCTCGTGTCCAACAACATTACCTTCGGCATCCTTGATTTCGCGCTCCGATCGTCTGGTTCTTGTTATTGTCCCGTTGGCGTTAGTCACAACGGTCTCCTTCTGGTTAATGGTGGAAGGAGCATTTTGTGAATTTTTAGCCTGAAGGTCACCACAGCCAGCCAGCCCGGCCATCGCAGCAATCATTCCATATTTCATCGTATCGGTATTCATTTTATTCTCCTTTCTTTTTTGCATTAGATGCACTGACAAAAATATTAAGCACACCGCGTGCCAATCAAAAAATCAAGCACTTGAACCGATAATTAGCGACAAATTGTCTCACTCCTTTTAAATAAAGAGACATTTATTCCCGCTCAAACAACCTTTGTTATCACGCCTTCGTATAATCCAATCATCCACGCTCACTTGATTCCGCGCGGAAGTATGATAACTGCAGGGCGCATTCCGCGCGCCTTGGCGTGAAGCTTGATCGCCTGGCCGGATCCTCCACTGCGGCGAACTGCGACAGACGCTCTCCCGTTTTCAATTTCAACCAGAGCCTCCTTTGAAGAAATCCTCTCTCCCTTCACGCCTACGCCATTTGCGCAGGCGATGATTTCTCCAGGACCCTCCAAAAAGAACTCCACCTTTCCGGGAGCAGAAATGACCCTCACTCCATAATCATCCACGGCAAAGATATCCACCTCTGCCACCTCACTCTCGGCAAGCACCGTTGCCTGACGGGATTCAAACACAAGATCTCTCGCTTCGTATGCCGTCTTAGAAACGGCTTCTGTGAAATACACTCCCCTCTTAAACACCATGACCTTCGCCTCGCCAGCTTCATATGAAACATTCCAAACAAAACACCCGCGTTTATCCTTTACCCCTTCGCCCTTGAATTCACCGTTCACATAAAGCTTGGCGGCATCACCTGAGGCAACGCACTCCACCCTGACACTATCACCCTCAGCCTTGCCAATCCATGGAGAAATCCACACAGCCTTAGAGTCCGGAATAAACCTCGTGCGAAGCTCACAATAAAATCTCTCATCCAAAACACCTTCTATTCTCACAAATTTTTCCACATCAAGCCCTAGCTCCTTAACCTGCCGATCGCTAATGGCAAGAACGCCATTTTCAGCTGCTAACACACGAAACGATTCCGGGAATTCTCCATCACGCAAAAGTATCGTGTTAACACCCGCTTCTTTAAGACGCCTGAGCCTCGTATACGCAAGCATCTCGTAATAGGCGCGCCCAGTAAGGCCAAAATCACAAAACATTTCCGCCACATTCAAACACACTTTCCTCCCATTGAGAAAGACAGCGTCCGAGGAACACTTCGCGAGCGCTTGTACGGCATAGCGGCCAGTCATGTTCCCTTTATTCATACGCGGCTTTCCATGTTCCCAAAGACGCGGTTTCACTACCTCAAAATCGCGCTTTTCAGAAAAGACCTTCTCTATTCCATCATCAACCTTTACAACCTCGCGCTCCACACGAATCTCCGCCGTCTCGGCATCGGCTCGCAGCGACATTACGCGAAGAGAGCCGTAAACCACGCGACCATCATTCTCTTGCGCGACAAGCGTTGCCTTCGCGGTAATACCCGCTCCCTTACTACCCTCCTCGGCAATCACATCAACCTCAAGAAGATTTTCGCCGCCATACTCCACAGCACTTCTGAGATCAACTTCATACCCGCAATCTCCAGCTTTTCTTACAAAAAGATCTTTTCCGTTGAGCCGCACCTTGAAATCGCCAGCCACGGCTTCAAGGCGAAGAGCCACGAACTTACCCTCAAGCTCACGCTCCGCAAAAAAAGACCGTTTGTATACGCCGCGTCTCACACTGCCGCCGGCCATCAGGCCAAATGCCGCCCAATCATGGGGAAGACAGACCTCCACCGCTTCAGTCCCTTCAGCCACAAATTCCCATCCACCGCAAATCTCAACGCCGCCATCCGCAACAGAATTCTTCGCAAGCGCATCTGCCACTTGCCGCTCTATAATAACTTTGTGCGCTTTGCTGTCCGCCAAAATAATATCGCGAAGATGCCACGGCACCCAACCCTCCGTCCATGACGTATCACGGAAGGCCGCTTCAAAATCCTCTGGATGGGCTATTAAATCATCTGCCGTCCCGGCCCTACCGTCTGGTCCCTTTGACAAGAGCGTAGGAGAGGACGTTTCTCCATTGTAGATATACACATAAGCATTCTTCCATGGATCTTCCTTCACGGCCTTGATGTAAGGCCCCACCCATCCAGGCACAGAAAGACGCGTCTTAGCAAGATGCTCAAGCCCCTCCTCAGTCGTGGGAAACGTCCCCACATGATAACGATAGCGTCCAAGCGCAATGGCGAGATTGGAGAGAGACTTTTCCGTCTTTTTTACATTCTCCTGCGCAATGTCGATTCCGCCGCGCTCGGAAATCGCAGACCCCACAAGCGCACCCACGATCATAAGGCCGATGATGATCACCATGTAATACGGGAAACCCCTCTTGAACACCGGAGGACCCACGCCAAGTTCAGCCTTCTTAAACTCATACTCTTTGGCTATCGCCTTTATCGCAGCAGCCCTCCTGGCCTTGGGAAGATATTCCTTCTTGATAGGAAATTTCTTTTTGAGCCTCTGATAATTGATCATTGCCTACTCTCCACGCCATCCTCCAAATCGGACGCATTCGCATCAAGCTGTTTAAGCCTGCCTTTGGGCATCACTCCGTACTCCAGAAGCCTCTTTGCCACCCGCCGCACCGACATCTGCCCTTTTTCGCCCGTCATCCGCTTGTTGAGACTGTCGTATGCCGTACGTGCCTTTTGAAGAGCCGCATCAAGCGTATCCATATCATTTAAAAGTGCATCAAGCGCCATGACGACATCACGTCCAAGAAGCTGAATCTCGTCATACTTGCGCTCCACCTCACACTGCTTCCATCCCCACGAGATAAGCCAAAGATATCCCCAAAGCGTAAGCGAAGTGACCAGCACAATGTTCTTCTCATACGCATACTGCACAATAGCGGGATCCTGCTGAAGCGCAGCCTCAAGAACCGCATTGAACGGACAGAACATAGCTACAAGCGGCAGATTCTTATATCCTTCTCTGGGCGTAATACGATTGGCATAATCCTTCTGTGCAAGATTGTCGATCTGCTTACGAACACTTGCGGCATGAGCCTTCAAAAGTCTCTCTTTCTCCGCCTTGTGTGCAGCGTCATCAGGAAGCGCGCAAGCTGAGATGTAATCCTTGATATTCATCTTGGCATCAATCAGAATTTGATGGCGGTTGCGCACATCGAAGATGCAAGCATCAGGTCGTCCTTCATCCCTATTCGCTCCAACTTGCATCTCGTACTGCAAACCCACGCGAAGTCCGCTTTCAGCAAAAAGACTCTCAAGAATTTCTTCGCCCTTATTGCCTTGGATCTTATTGCCCCCTGTAAGCGCGGCGGTAAAAGCACGCGCTTCATCTGCAAATCTCTGAAGACTGTCAATGCGAGTTTTCATTTCAGTCCCCATCGCCGCATTGCTCACGGCAGATTTTTGCACCTCGCTTTCATACTTATCAAGCTTTAGCTTTAGATCGGAAAAGAGCGATCGCACCGACTCGGCGTTTGATATGGCAAGCTCACGCTGCCTGTTGCCAAGAAGCTCAGCGGCAAGCTTGGCGAACTCGCTCTTCAACGCTTCGCGCTGCGCGGCAATTTCCATCGCCTTCGCCTGGGAAATCTCCGCCTGGCTTTTTGCACGCGCCTCCGATTCCACAAGCCGCATCCTGACACTGAAAAGGGCCGCGCCCAAAAGAGCCGCCACAATCACGGCAACACTTGCAAAAATCACCATGGCCATCAAATCTCCATCCAGGCATTATCGGACAAATTCGATTTAAGCGCAGCCTCAACGAAGCGCATCGTCCTGACGCCATCAAAAGGTCCGGGAAAATCGTGTGCCTTGCGATCGCGAACAGCCGCGCAGAATTCCGAATAAATGTTTGCGAAGCCCTCGATAAATCCCTCGTGATGGCCGGCCGGGATTCTGCACGATACGGCGGCGCTTACGGAGATCTCCTTCACATACGGCGCGTTGCGCTTGTAAATCCGCTCGGCCTCAAACGGATACTTGACAGACAGATAATTAGGCGCCTCCTGATTCCAAAAGAGCGATGCCTTATCACCATAAACCCTGAGTCTCACGCCATTCTCTTCTCCTGTGGCAACCTTGGAAACCACCATTGAGGCCTTTGGAGAAATGCCGCCATCCGTCTTAGGCGCAAGACGCATGAGGATAGAAGCGTCATCATCAAGCGTATTGCCTGGAGCAAACGAAGAGAGATCAGAAAGAACCGATTTCACACGATGTCCAGTGACATACTCAATTAAATGAAAGCCATGCACTCCGATATCCGCCACCACACAGCTCGGGCCGGACTTTTCGGGCGACATCTTCCATGCGTTCCTCTTGTCCAAGGGCTTGGTGAAATCAATCTTCCTGAAACTACCCTGCTGATACTCGAGAACAATTTTGCAGATTTCTCCAAGCTCACCAGAAGATACAAGCTCACGAGCCAGTTTAACCATAGGGAAGCCAGAATAGGTAAATGGAATGGCAAGAACCCTGCCGCGTGATTTTGCGATCGCCTCAAGTTCCTCCGCTTCTGCAAGCGTCATCGCAAGCGGCTTCTCGCACACGACGTCAAATCCCGCCTCCATCGCGGCCTTAGCGATTGCGTAATGCGAATCGTTTGGAGTGCATATGGAAATGAAATCCACTCTGCCCTTCTCTGCGGCAATGAGAGATCGCCAATCAGAATAGACACGCCCGCTTTCTATTCCAATGTCTGAAGCTGCAGCACGGTTCGCCGCATCATCGCGCGAAAAAGAGCCAGCCTTAAGATCGGCAAGATCATCAAGCCTAATTGCCATGCGGTGCACCGGGCCAATGAACGCGCCCTTTGCCCCGCCAATCATCGCATATGTCAATCGCTTCTTTTCCATCGTCTCTCCCCTTGCAATAATTGCCTTACATTCTTCCGCTCAAAGCATCAATCAAATCGCAAAGCCTCTTGTAGGCAATCGCCAAATCATCGTTCGTCACCTTGAACATATATTCTCCAGCGCGCGCCATTTCGCCGTCGGCATTGGCAAGACGCTTTTCAATAACATCGCGCGAATCGGTGCCCCGCCCTTCAAGACGTGCGCGGAGCTCTTCCATCGAAGGCGGCATGATGAAAATGTCCACGTAGCCAATCTTGAGCGGATCGGTGTTCGGCAGCGAACGAACATAGTCGCGCACTTTTGCCGCGCCCTGCACATCGATGTCAAGAATCATCGAATTACCCTCGCGGAGAACCTCCTCGATCGGCGATTTCAACGTTCCGTAGTAATTGCCATGGACACAAGCATGCTCAATAAATGCATCCTCTGCGATAAGCTCCTCGAAACGGTCCTTCTTGAGAAAATGATAATCAAGGCCGTCCTCTTCTTCGCCGCGGATTTCACGCGTGGTGCAACTGATAGAATAAACGATATCCGAATACTCCTGAAGAAGCATATCGATAAGAGTGGACTTGCCGCAGCCGCTCGGCGCGGACATGACGATGAAGAGAGGTTTTGTTTTCATTATTTAATCCTTGGTTGAAATTGTTCCTACAACTTTTCCTACGCGCGCGACTGCGCGAACATGCAGATGTGCGTGGCTCTCACGGCGCAACACCCGAGAAGAATGATTTGCCAGCTTATGTACATCCACGTCAGAATGATCGGAAAGAAAGCCAATGAACCGTAGAGCATGGATGAGCGCGAAAGTCCCACCTGCGCAATTGCGCAGACCTTCATCCATCCACCAAAGATGACCGCCGTAAAAAAGCCGCACCACACCGCATATCGCCAGCGTATCCTGCATGTTGGAAGTATCATATAAAGAAACGCGAATGCAAGCGTGGAAAAAGAAAGCGTAATAACAACTCGCGTAATATTCGAATCAAGAACCCAGATCGTCCCGTGCGAAAGCCATCTGGTAACATCAGCAGCACCTATGGTGGCGCTGACGACATCTTTGATGATCTTGAGCAGCGGCACGCTAAGCGCAAGACCGCTCAAAAGAGGCAAAGCCAAAATGACCGCAAAATTCATAAAAAGCCTCTTCCACACGGCCCGCTGCCGCGATGACTCCCATATCTCGTTAAAGCTTATCTCTATCATTCCGATAGAACTCATCGCTGTCCAGATCAAAAGAAGAAAACCGATAAATCCAATCGTCTCAAAATCAATCTTGTCGAGGGCGGAAAAAATATCGCTCTCAAGATCGCGAGCCATCTTGGCAATGCTTGTTTCGCTTGCGCTTTCCTTCTGAACCACGGCGCCTTGAATTATGGCCGGAACACTCTCCTTCTCAAGGCCGGAGACAAAAAGCTCAAACTGCTCATGAATCTTCGCGCGCGCAAAATCATCCACCCCCACCACCTTCGCACCAATCAGAATTATGCAGACAATCGGGACTATAGAAAGCATCGAATAATACGTAAGTCCGGCGGCATGCATAGCGCAATTACTTTTGAAGAAAATTTTAATCACAGATTTTCCCCACTCATAAACACGCTTTATGTTTTTTTTCATGAACATC
>JAGBZQ010000073.1 GCA_017628165.1 Kiritimatiellia bacterium
CATCTCGCGGATCTGCTCCATCGAGATTTCGTCGATCTTCTGGACTTCGTGCGAAGTACGGAAGCCGTCGAAGAAGTGGAGGAACGGACCCTTGGCCTCGAGCGTCGAAGCGTGGGCGACCATCGCCATATCATGAGACTCCTGAACGGAGTTCGAGCAGAGCATCGCGAAACCGGTCTGGCGGCAGGCCATGACGTCGCCATGGTCACCGAAAATGCAAAGACCCTGGCAAGCGAGCGAGCGGGCGGAAACGTGGAAGACCGAAGGAGCGAGCTCACCGGCGATCTTGTACATGTTCGGAATCATGAGCAAGAGGCCCTGCGAAGCAGTAAAGGTGGTGGTGAGCGAGCCAGTCGTGAGAGAGCCGTGAACAGCACCGGCGGCGCCACCCTCAGACTCCATCTCAACGATGGACGGAATCGATCCCCAGATATTCGTCTTGGCAAGAGAAGCGAGCTCATCGCAGGTCTCAGCCATGGGCGAAGACGGGGTGATAGGATAAATCGCGGCCACTTCGGAGCACGCGAATGCGATTTGGGCGGCGGCGGTATTGCCGTCAACCATTATCTTTTTAGCCATTTTACTTTTCCTTCACTGTTTATTGTCAGTTGAATTAAAATCGTATTGCATAATTATACCAAACTTCGCCCCAGAAGTGTTCACTAATTTAACCCCCAAGAATATTGGAACTCTGTATCGAGCAAGAAAACGGTTCATGCGGAATAGAATCAAGCCGAAAATTTTCGACAAGTTCCTTTATCGCCACAGATTCGCCGCGTGGGCACCAGCCGCAGGAAGAAGCCAAAAAGCCGATTATTTCCTCCGGCTTGACTCCCGATGCGCGATAATGGCCGATTCTGGTATCGCCGTGGCGTTTGGCAAGCCGACGACCATCAGGGCCAACAACAAGAGGAACGTGACAATAGGCAGGGACGCTGCCTTTAAGAGCTCTTGCCACAAGAATCTGCGCCGGCGTTGCAGGCAAAAGATCGTCTCCGCGGACAACCTCGGTCACGCCCATGAGGAGATCGTCCACCACAGCCGCAAGCGTATACCCTGCTCCCGCCTCATCTCGCGCAAGCGGAAAATCGCCCAATACCACAGAAACGTCCTGCGAATAATGCCCCGCGAAAACATCATCGAACTCAACCCTCGTCCCTTCCTCCACGCGAAACCGCCAGCAAGGCATCCTGAGAGGTCCGGCCGCCTTGGCAGCCTCCGCCCATGACGCAAACCTCCCACGGCAGATTCCAGGGTAGTAAAGCTGATCGCCTTCGTGCGGTGCCGACTGCGCCCTTTCCACATCACGCCGCGTGCAGACGCACGGATAAACAGGCAATTGAGCAAGAGCCTCCCTGTAAATATGCTTGCGCTCGCTCTGAACATAATACTCGTCCCAGTCAAATCCAAGCCACCTCAAATCCTCTCTCGCCTCAGCCGCCGCTCCCGGCTTGTCACGCGGATGGTCCAGATCCTCCATCCTGAAAATCACTTTACCGCCCAAGGAACGCGCCCGCAGATACGCAATGAGGAACGTTCTCACATTCCCAAGATGAAGAGCACCTGTGGGGCTTGGCGCTAATCTCCCGACGTAGCACGCCAAAACTTCCTCCATTCCGCCACAAAGCGCTTGAAATTTTCCTCTGAGCCGAACGCATCAGCAGTAGCCTTCTGCATATCGTGATTCTTGAGAAGCGATGCTATGTAATCCCTTTTGACATTCTTGAACGGCTCGCGCAAAACCTTATGCGCCCCCTTCTCGAGAAAATATGCGATCGACCACGCAAGACGATACTTGATATGGCGCTCGATATCGCTTCCGGAATAAAACTGCTCATAATCCATTGCCATGAGCGCGGGAATCATTTCGGCAAAAGCTTCCAGATCAACGTCGCACTTCCAATTGAAGGATTCCTCGTCCTCGAAGTACTGCGCGTATCCTTCATTGATCCAGGGAGAAGCGGCAATCATTGAACAGGCGTACGAGAAATACTGATGAAAGGCCTCATGCCTGAAAGTCTTCAGAAGCTCCTTCTCTCCGCCCGGCGGCAGATACGCCACTATTTCACGGCGCGCCGCGCTCCAATAGGCCGCGCTCCATTCCATTCCCTCCACACCGTTCACTCCAAGACTGTCGAGATATTCCGAACGATTCTTGAAAATGCGGGCAAGCGCCAAGACATTTGATCCGTCAAGCGGCGAAGGCATAACGGCCCCATATCGCGCCCTTGCCACGAAAAGCGAATTTGTGAGCTCTGTCATAAAAGCGCTCTCATGGGGCAAATTCTCGAGAATGGTAAATTCGTTGGAGTCAATAGCCCGCCACGACGGATAATTCGTTATGCTGTGACGCGCGTCTGCACGAAGAAGCTCGCGCTCATCATCCCTGGCGCGCTTCTTTTTCGCCTTGCGCTTCTCACTTTTGAACCCAAGCTCCGAAACGAGGTTTTTCTTCTTTATCTCCCCCCACTTCGAAAGAAACTCGTCCTCAAAGACCTCAAGACAATCATCGAACACATCACCTTCCGCAAGATCCCAGACCGCTAAATACCATACCGGTGACTCTTCCGGGATAAAAGCGGCAACTACAGAGGAAGTATTCGTCCCGTGATAATAAAGGACGCTGTCAAATCCGCGTATCGGATTACGGGGCTTAGACGGCTCTTCCGGAAGATCAAGAGGAGAAAGAAGCCTTATAGAATCAAGTCTCGCGCTCTCGTCCTTCTTGCCGAGCTGGACAGCGCCGTGGACATATTTTGCGCGCGTCATAAACGAGACATCCTTCCCAGGCGCAAGCTCGCTCAAACGCGCCACCGTGAAAAGGCGTCCGCTATCGTCAAACCAGCGGCCGAGAATTGTGCGCGAAGTCCAAAGATCAAGATCGCTGAAGCGATCCTCAAGGCGGCTTGTGCCGTCCGAATCGCGCACGAGATACGCCTCTGCACGCGGCATATCAAGCGGCATCGGCTCCGCAAAAAACAATGCTGCAAAAAATAGCATATTAAAGACCGCCCATGATCAGAGAGCCGAATGTGGTGATTGGCGTAGTGTCGCGGTAATTGTCTATTACCTGGCGAACATCCTTCGTCAACCCCGATACCTCGTCATAAAGCGCTTTATCGGAGATGAGTTTTCCGAGAGTCCCCTCCGAATTGGAAAGACGCGAAGCTACCGTATTAAGATTCTCTAAAAGATTTGTAGCCGAAGAGATGACTGCTTTAGCGTCAAACGATTCTGAAGCCTTCCTGAACGCCGTCACGGCCGAAGAAAGCTCCGTGTAAAAAGGATCGTCCTTCGCAAGAAGCTTTCCGAGGAAGCTTTCGGACGACTCAAGCCTGCGGGCGATTTCGGAAGCGCTCGCAAGAGTCTTTTTAAGATCCTCATGTACGGCATCGTCCGTAAGAAGCTTTCCGAGAGTCCCGCGGCCTTCCCTAAGATCTTTACTTATCGCCGCAATGTTTGTGGCCGACGCTTCAATGCCGTCATAAAGACGCGCATCCGAAGAGAGAAGCCTGCCAAGCGTCCCCTCACCGCGATCTATGCGGTCTGTCGCGGCCCGCACCGATGCGCTTGCATGAGCGAGATTCGTCACTATGGTCTTGATTTCGCCCCCGGAGGTGATAGCGTTGATGTTGCGGGCGATGGACGAAATATCGCGCATCCAGTCAGTAGGCTTCTCGCCGATGAACGCGTACGTCTCAAGGCTCAGAGGCTCTCCTGCGCCTTCCTCAAGCAGGAGGTAGTTGCCGCCAAGCATAGAAAGATTGCACACGGCAATGCGGTAACCTTCTCGCAGAATTACGTTACGGTCAATATCAAGCCTAACCGTAAGCGACTTCTCGCCGAGGATTATTTTCTCAACGCTGCCCACCTTCGTCCCGCGATACATGACGTTGTCATGCTCCTTAAGACCTCCGACATCCTCGAATGCCACGTCCACGGAAACCGTCTTGCGGCTGCCGAAGACGTCCGCTCCGGAGACAATCACGGTAAAATAGACAAGAAGCGCAAAAACCGCCAGCATAAAACCGCCTACGATAGCCTCTGAAAAAGAATCTTTGCGATTGGAGCTCATAGAACACCTCCTTGTGTCGCCGCGACAAATTCCCGCGCGGATGGGTTTTCTGACTTTATGAAATCTTCGACAGTGGCGCACAGCGCCACACGCGAACCGTCGAGAAGCACGATCTTGTCCGCAACCGCAAAAGCGCCCTTGAGATCGTGCGTGACCACAACAGACGTTATCCCGCGCTCCTTGTTGATCCGCCGGATGAGATTGTTGATCGTCATGGAAGTTACGGGATCAAGGCCGCTCGTCGGCTCATCGCAGAGAAGGATATCCGTCTGGCGGACAATAGCTCTTGCGAGCGCGACACGCTTAAGCATCCCTCCGGAAATCTCCGAAGGATACTTGTCTATCGAAGAGAGAACATCCACATCCTCAAGCGCACCTCTAACACGCCGGGAAATCTCCTCGTCGGAAAGATCCAAACTCTCCTCCAAAGGAAGCGCCACGTTCTCGCCTACGGTCTTCCACGCAAGAAGCGCGCCGCTCTGAAAGAGATAGCCGATTCGGCGCCTGATGCCGGCAAGCTCATCCTCGGAGCATGAAGCGACATCCACGCCGTCAACTAAAACAGAGCCGGACGTGGGGCTTAAAAGCCTGACTATATGCTTAAGCGTCACAGACTTTCCCGTGCCGGAATGGCCTATGATGCAGACGAACTCGCCTTTTTCAATCTTGAGATTAACCCCATCCAAAACGGCGACCCCGTCAAACTTTTTGACCACATCCCTGAACTCTATAAAAGCCATAACAACCTCCCGGTCCCGAAAATCAGCGGTAGCACATCCGCGTAACCATGTAGCCGAACACCAGAATCAAAAGGAAGCAGACGATCACCGATCGCTGGGTGGCCCTGCCTACGCCAGTAGCGCCAAGGCGTGTCGAAAATCCCTCGGAGACAGAAACCGTTCCGATTATGCCGCCGAAGACAAACGCCTTAAAAAGCCCAACGTAAAGATCTTTGACATCCACTATGGAAACGGCGCTTGCCATATACTGCCCGAAACTTACCCCAAGCTGCGTGACGCCCACCAGCCCTCCGCCCATAACACCGATAACCGAACAGTAAAATGCCAGCAATGGCGCCATCAGAAAAAGAGCCAAGATCCGCGGCGCGGCGAGAAAGCGTATAGGAGAGATTGACATTATTTCAAGTGCGGCGATTTCATCATTCACCTTCATCGTCCCGATTTCGGCGGCGATGGCGGAACCGACAGAAGAGGCAAGGCAGAGAGCGCAACTGAACGGCCCCATCTCACGCACAAGCGAAATCATCACCGCCGAACCAAGATAAATCTCCTGATTAAACCGCCTGAGCTCCAGCCCCACCTGCAAGGCAAGAATCATCCCTATGAAAAACGAGACGACGCTTACAACCGGAAGTGTCCTGATACCGGTCACATAGAGCTGACATACAAGATCAGAACGCGAAGACGCTCTAAGGAAAACAGAAGGGAAAGCCGCAACGGAGGAAAAAAGGATGCGGAAAGTCCGCCCTATCGCGGAAAGAGCCCCCACAATAGCGCGAAAGACGCCCTGCGCTTTTGAGCGCGGAGCGTCATCCCAAATCTGCTCTCTTGTTACTGTCATTTTGCAGGAGCCTGAGAAGCGGAAGGAGCCTTGGGTACTTCAAGCTCAATCTTAGCAGGAGCATCCTCCACTTTCGGCGCGGGAGGCGCGAGCTTCTCACGCTTCTCCCAACGCTTGACCACATCAATGGTTGCATCAATGCGAGCGATTGAAGAATCGTCGGAATAAGCCTTCTTGAGCGCATCAAGCGCGGCAACGGCCTTCTCACGTCCCTCTATCTGAGCCTGGCAGCGCGCGGCACCGAGCTTTGCCTCGAAAACAAGATGCTTGGCATTGAAGTCCTCCGCGAGAACAGCGGCATAAGCCGCAGCCGCCTCATTCCACCTGCCAAGCGCCTCAGAACAGAACGCTACGCCAATTTCGGGGGCACCCTTAAGCGCGAGCGGCACTTCACCGGACGCTGCAAGAGCGGAATAAATCTCAAGAGCCTTTTCATAATCGGAGTCTTCGCCGCGCTCGCAATAAGCGGCGGCAAGCTTGATCTTAAGCGCAGGAGCAGCATCGCGAGATGCGTATTTCATAACGGCATCTTCAAGATCCTCGACAATCGAAACGCCGGAAAGTTTATCGGCGGCGTCACCGTCAAGAGACGCGTTGTGATTCTTCCAAGCATAATAACCCACGACTGCAAGACCAGCCACGGCAAGCATCGCGACAGTCTTCTTGCCGTCCTTCTGCCACCATTCGATCACGGGGATAAGTTCTTCGGGAGTGTTCATTTTTCTGTTCCTTTCTCTTCGTATAAATCGGCCCATGCGTCAAGAGTGCGCTCGCACCTGCCTTCAGCCTTGAAGACGATCCGGTTGTAGTCAAGCGCATCAAGAAAATCACGGTTATGGATAAAGCGTCCCTTGCCCTTCGTGGGCATACCGGAAAGACGGCGCGTACTCTCCATAAGGAGAACGGAGGAAAAATACACGGCTTTAGGAATCTTGAGCGACTGAAGCATCATCTGCATCACTTTACGGCCGGTATTATCCTTGGAAGATTTGTAGAGAGCCGTCATCAGAACGGCAGCTCGCAAGGCATTGGAGACCTCAAAGCCCTTCTTGGCCATCATCGCATCATATCCGTCAAGAACCTCAAGATACTTCCAGATCATCTTGCCCTTTCCGGAATCGATACTTGCCGCAAGCTCGGGAAGCAAATCGCCCAGCATCCCCGTCTCCCACATGAGGCGGAAAGCCTTGGCGCTCTTGGAGTAGGAAAAGAGGCGGAACACTTCCTCGCAAACGCGTGGCACAGCCGCATTTAAGATGCAGGCATGATGCTTTTTCATCGCGGCAAGAGTCTTGCGCTCGATCTTGAAATCAAGACGCGAAGAGAACTTTACCGCACGCATCATACGCACAGGATCCTCCTGGAAGCGGATGTCAGGATCGCCGATAGCGCGAATGATACGCTTATTGAGATCATCCATTCCGCCCACCCAGTCAATGACGCTGAAATCTTTAATATCATAAAAAAGGCCATTCACCGTAAAATCGCGGCGGTATGCGTCCGTCTCCGGTGTGCCGAAAGTGTTGTCCTCAAGGGGGCCGAGGGCTGCATTTTCAATAATCTCGCCAACAGTCTGCGAATTCTGGCGGAATGTTGCCGTTTCAATTATGTTGGAGCCGAAGCGCACGTGCGCCAAACGGAAGCGCCTGCCGATAAGAAAGCAGTTCTTGAACGCGCGGCGCACTTCGCAGGGCTTTGCGGAAGTGCCTACATCAAAATCCTTCGGCTCACGACCGAGAAGAAGATCCCTTACGCCGCCGCCTACGAGATATGCGGTATATCCGAGCGAGGAGAGCCGATACAAAACCTTGAGAGCATCTGGATCGATACTCTTTCTTGAAATGCAATGATCCGGCCGCGCATAAACGACCGGCTGCCTTTTCTTTCTCTTCAAAAACTCGAACATTTAAGATAGTATACTATTTACATCCCCCAAAAATCAAGAGGATTTGTGAAAGACCGAAGTCTTCATTCTGCAAGTGCGACGTAGTCGGCGGCTTTTTTTGACAAAAAAATTGCCGTATCCCCC
>JAGBZQ010000074.1 GCA_017628165.1 Kiritimatiellia bacterium
GGGATGAAGTCGTAACAAGGTAACCGTTGGGGAACCAGCGGTTGGATCACCTCCTTTCTAAGGAGACATCCTCCTACGCGGTCATAAGACCGGCTACGGAGGAGATGGTGAAAGCCTCGCGCAGACATTCTGTTTTCTCGAATATCGAACACAAAGGCAGGAGGCGTGACTTAAAAAGTTGCGCCTCTTTTGTTTTCAATTTTTAGCTCTGTGGGAAGTGCCCCCACGATTTTGTTTTTTTGTTATAATATTGCACTATGAAAATACTTGGAGAGCCTATCTTTGCGAAGGACGCCGAAGGGAAACTCCTTTCGCGCATCGGAACGCTTTTTCTCAAAACCCCTGGGCTTGTAACCCGCAAGGGTGTGCATGCTATGCAACGTATGATGTGGCTCAGTGAGATAAACGGCATGCGCCGCACAGAAGGCTTGTCTCCTCTTTCTGAGGAGGAAGAGGAGGAGGAGATCCGGCAGTCTGTCGATCTTATTTTTACCTCAGAGCTGGTTCTTGTTCGCCCTGACCCGGATCGGATGGATCTGGCGTTTGCTGCCGATGAAGTTCTTCAGACGCTTGTTTCCAAAAGCAGGATTCGCTTTCTGAACACTCACTCTGCCAAGGTGCGCAATGCCTTGCGTGCCAGGGGTGAGAATTGGAGAATGTCGCGCGCGCCGATTTCCCAGGAAGATATGGCGCTCTTGGTTGAGCGTTCAAAGGTGGCTCTCTCAGGCGAGCCCATCTATTATTACAACTCAATCACCGGAACGCGTTACATCACATGCGGAGCTTCGGCGGTTCTTACCGATCTTTCTCTCGAAAGTCTGCGTGAGCATCTCAAAGAAACGCAGGTAATGCTTTCGCGCCGCAATAGGATGGGCTATCCCGAGCTTGATCTTTTTCCTCCTGCGACGCCAATTGAAATCAAGCAGCGCATCAAAGCTATTGACGCTGAAAACATGTCTGATGCTCAGCTTAAAAACGAAATCCGCATGATTGACATGGAGTGGCGCGCATGGCTTCCGCCCGAGCTTCGCGAGGAGTCTGTGGAGAATGTGGAGTGGCGTAATGCCATGTGCCAAGTGCTCACCCAAGGTCCCAACGAGACAATCGTCAAGGATGGCGATCTTATTCAGGGAATTTCCCCCGAGTTTTTCCGCCAGATCGAATGGCTACCTGGTGCGCGCGTTCAGGACGGTGAGATAATCTTCGATCCGATTTGGGAAGAGTTTAATCGTACTCGTGATCCTGAGCTTGCGCATATTTGTGATTTTCGTGCGAGAAATATCATTCTCAACCTTTCGCGCGTATTTGGTGAAATCGAGTATGTAAATGTTGGACGTATTGTCACCTCGCTCGCCCGCGATCCGATCGCTGGCTCAAGGCGCGGCAATGTGTACATAATGCAGTGCAAAGAGGTTTCCGCTTCCGCGGCGCGCATTTTTATGTTCCGCTTTCAGAAGTGGGGGATTGCAGAGCATCTTGATAACGGCAAGGATCTTCTAAGTGCAATTCTCGAGGCGAATGATTATTCCGATTATATCCTTGATCGTCGCCTGATGTGCCGGCAGCTTGGCATGAATCTTCCCAATCATGTCGGTTTCGGCCAATTTACCGAAACTTACCGTGGTGCAAACCAGTATCGCGGAACAATTGTCAGAACGGCATATTTCGTGCGTTCGTATGTAGAGGGAACTGCTTCCGACAAGATTCTGCCGTCCCGTTATCGTAATCCGCTTTTCGCTCTCAAGTTCGCCCAGCTCATGGGGCATGCTGCTGCAATAGATATGATTGTGGGGCGCCGCTCTTCGGAGACGGGCGAGAGCCTCTTTGATAAAAACTACGAGGTTATTCAGTGCGGTTCTGACGGATTGCCGGAAAAGCTCGTCATTACGGACCATACGGGAAGCTTTGTAGATTATCTGAGCGACTTCTCAGATGGCATTGATTCATACGCGGCGGTCGTTCGCCGTAGAATTAAATTTGTTTCTGATCCGGCTTCGTTTGCGCAGCAGTATGTCTCTTCTTTTGAAAAAACGCTTGCGGATGTGCAGCAAAAATATCGCTCTCGCCGCCGGGCTTTTGACTGCCTTTTTGTCAATCGTCCATTTGATGTGGCCGGTTCAGGCGCTTATCGCTGGGCCAAGGTCCTTGAGCGCCTTGAGAAGTGCGACCCAGCTGCTGTAGCGAAGAGTCTCTTTGCAGCAATCGGCTTGACTTGAGCTTGGCATTCATTATTCCTTGGGCGGGGACCCGTATTTCCTTGCCCTTGGTTATTGACCTACAATCACTCTTTTTGGTAAAATTTACAAACTTACGGAGATCCAGGTGGGTCGGTCCGGTGGGTATCTATTGATTTTTGACAAAAAGGAGCGAAGAAATGGCAGTGAACAGTCAGTTGCTGGCGGTGGTTCAGCATATAGAGGCAGAGCGTGGCGTGAGCCGCGAGATCGTTCTTACCGCTATAGAGCAGGCTATCAGCCAGGCGGCTCGCAAAAACCGTGACGTTACCAACGATTTGCGCGTTGTAATCGACCGCAAGGATCTTTCGCTCCATGTGTACGATACATTTATCTGTTCTGATGACGATTCTGGCCCTGGTTTCATTTCCCTTGCCATGGCTCAGCGTTATAATCGCGGCAACCCCGTAAAAGAGGGTCAGGCTCTTGAGATTGAGCTTCCTGCTTCGCGTTTGGGGCGCATCGCCGCTCAGATGTCCCGTCAGGTGATTATGCAGAAGATTCGTGAAGCCGAGCGCACCAATACCTTCTCTGAATATAAAGATCGCATCGGCGATATTGTCTCTGGAACTGTTTCGGCGGTTTCCCACCGCGATGTTTTTGTGACTGTCGGCAAGGTGGAGATGGTTCTTCCCGCCAAAGAGAGCATTCCGAAGGAGGAGTATCAGGTGGGCGATCCCATTCGCGCTATTGTTCTCAGGGTCGATCCCGAGGCAAAGGGTCCGAGCGTGATCCTTTCACGTGCAAGCGGCAAGTTTGTGGAGGCGCTTTTCCGTCTTGAGGTCAGTGAGATTTCTGACGGCGTGGTGGAGATTATGGGTGTGAGCCGCGATCCTGGTTTTCGCGCCAAGCTTGCTGTCAGGACTGCAAACGAGAATGTGGATCCCGTCGGTGCGTGCGTTGGGCAGCGCGGCAGCCGCGTCAAGACGATTGTGAGCGAACTCTCCGGCGAAAAGATTGATATCGTTCGCTGGAACGAGGATATTCGCGAGTATGTTAAGCAGGCGCTTGCGCCCGCGAAGCTTGAGTCGATCGAGGTGGATCCTGTGGCTCCCAACACCGTTCGCGTCGTTACGCCCAAGGAGGAGTATTCTCTTGCAATCGGCAAGCGCGGGCAGAATATCCGCCTTACCACCAAGCTTACAGGCTGGCATATCGAAGTGAAGAAGTCGATGGCCACAGCAAGCTTTGAGGATCAGAAGACAGAGGCCATCAAGGAGCTTGCCGACACACTTTCCGTCTCTATGGCTGTTGCCACGCAGATGGCTGATGCAGGCTTCCTCAACATTGATGGCATCGTGGCTGAGGACGAGGCGAGCTTCATAGCCGCTACGGGCCTTGATGAAGTTACCGCCAAAGGCATCTACGCTGCGGCTCAGGCCGTTGCCGATATTGTCAGCGGTGCCGCAGACGGGGAATAAATTAGCGTTTGTCAGGTTGAGATTTCGAGGTTTTGACTATGAGAGTATATGAATTAGCCAAAGAAGCGGGCGTGTCAAGTGTTGATGTGCTCAAGGCCGCAGAGAGCTGCGGTGCGGAAGTTTCAAGCGCCATCAGCTCAATTGACGGTGACGATCTTGCCATGCTTAAGCAGGCCGTCGCCGCTCTTCAGAGCAAGAGCGATGTGGAAGCCGTACGCGCATCCAAGCGAGCTAAAGCCTCCGCTTTTCGCAAGAGCGCTTCGGAGGCGGATAAATCCAAGCTTTCAAAGCATCTCGAAATCGCCAAGGCTGCGGCAGAGGGCAGGGCGATAGATACCGCCGTCTCTTCTTCTGTGCCCCCGGCGAAGCCGGCGGCTTCCGCTCAGCCTACGGCTCCCGCTGTGCCGGCGGCTCCGGAAAAGGAAGCCGAGCCTCTTCCTCCTGCAGCCCCGCAGATCAGGATTTCCATCAACCCCAAGAAGCCTACGCCTGTTGCGCCTTCTGCGCCTAAAATTTCGGTTTCTGCGGAGCCCAAGAAGCCTGTGATTCGAATGGCGCCCGGTGCCAAGCCGCGCATTGCCGTTTCCAAGGCGGTTCAGTCTACCAAGGTTGGGCTTTCCTCTTCGCTCTTTAAGCCGCTTCAGCATGCATCTCCAGTTCCGCAGGTCAAGATTACCGTCGCGGCGCAGCCCAAGCCCCGTCCTCCCAAGGTGTCAGATTACGAGGACGGTGATCGCGGCAGCAGGAAAGACAAGAAGGGGCGCGAGGCTCAGCGCGCGTTTGACAAGCGTGTTCAGAAGGCGCCGGCGGCTCCCGTCCAGATGGGCGGTCGTATTTCCGTCAATGAGGAGGCTCGCGAGATTTCCATTCGCGGAGCGGTCATCGTCAAGGATTTAGCCGCGAAGCTCAATATCAAGCCGAATCGTCTTATCGCCGATCTTATGGCTCTTAAAATTCTCGCGTCTATCAATCAGCGCGTCGAGCCGGATATCGCCACGAAGATTGCCGAGAAGTACGGTTTCACTGTCACGATTGAGCATACGCGTGACAAGGCTGCGGCCAAGCCCGTCCTCAAGGCTATTGATGCGGACGATTTGATTCCGGATGATGCACCCGAGACTTTGAGGCCTCGCGCGCCTGTTGTAACGTTCCTCGGGCATGTTGACCATGGCAAGACGACGCTCATGGACTGGATTCGCAAGGAGCATGTCGCGGCCGGCGAAGCGGGTGGTATCACCCAGCAGATCAGCGCTTATCAGGTGGAGATTGCGGGCAAGAAGATTACGTTCCTCGATACGCCCGGACATGCGGCATTTAGCGCGATGCGGAGCCGTGGTGCTCAGATCACCGATATCGCGGTTTTGATCATCGCCGCCGATGACGGCATCATGCCGCAGACGGAGGAGTGTATTGCCGTTGCACGCCAGACGGGCGTTCAGATTATGGTGGCCATCACCAAGGCGGATAAGCCCACGGCCAATGTGGATCGAGTCAAGCAGCAGCTTCAAAAGCGCGGCCTTACCCCTGAGGATTGGGGCGGCGACATTATCTGCTGCCCGGTTTCCGGCAAGACGGGCGAGGGCGTGGATGAACTTCTGGAAAACATTCTCGTTCAGGCGGAAGTTCTTGAGCTCATGGCCAATCCCGCTCGCCGCGCTAACGGATTTGTTATTGAAGCTGAGCTTCAGCAGGGTCTTGGCCCTTGCGCCACGCTTCTTGTTACCGGCGGCACGCTCAAGGTGGGAGATGCGATCCTTATCGGCGAGCACTTCGGCAAGGTTCGCGCTCTTATTGACGATCACGGCCGGCGCATCAAGGAGGCTCCGCCCTCCACGCCCATCAAGGCCACGGGTCTTTCCGGGGTTCCCGATGCAGGGGCAGAGTTCCGTGTTATGCTTGATGAAAAGCGTGCGCGTACGTTGGCGGAGGAAGCCGCCCGCGAGCGCAAAGAGCAGGAGCTTTCCAACTCGAAGGCCGCTACGCTTGATGCTCTCATGAGCCGAATGGCGGCCGAGGGCAAGCGCGAGCTCAACGTTGTCGTCAAGTCTGATACGCAGGGTTCTCTTGAGGCGATTGTCGAGGCGCTCGGCCAGATTAAGAGTGAGAAGGTCTCTCTTAGAATCATCGGCACCGGTACGGGCAATGTCTCGCTCACGGATGTCAAAACTGCGGCTGCGGGCAAGGCGATTATCGTAGGCTTTAACATTTCCAACGATTCCGGCGTCCAGAGTCAGGCTCGTCATGACGGCGTCAAGATCAATTCGTTCCGCATCATCTACGAGCTTCTTGATCACGTCAAGAACTGCATGCTTGATCTTCTTCCTCCCGAATACAAGGAAGTTGTTCTCGGGCATGCGGAGATTAAAGCCATCTACGACATCGGCAAGCTCGGAAAGATTGCAGGTTCACAGATGCTTGACGGCAAGCTTGTTGCGAAGGAGCTTTATCGCATCATCCGCAATAAGCAGCAGGCGTGGGACGGCAAAGTGCAGACGCTTCGTCACTTCAAGGACGAGGTTAAGGAGGTTTCCGGCCAGCAGGAATGCGGCGTGTGCTTCCTCGACTTCGAAGGCTTTGCGGTGGGTGATATCATCGAATGCTATCAGATGGAGCAGCTGCCCCGCAGCCTTTGATAAATCATGGCAGTAGACAGACTTGAGAGAGTGAACAGCCTTTTAAGGCGAGTCATCGCCGAGAGCATGTTCAGCGTCATGCAGGGTGATAGCGTCGCTCCTGGTCTTATCACCGTGACGGGCGTTAAGTGCGGCAAGGATTTTCGCGATGCCACCGTTACCGTCTCCGTCTTTGGAGATGAGGTCTTGAAGGAGAGGGCTATTGAGCATCTCACCCACAAGGCCAGAGTGTTTCAGCAGGCGATCAATCGCGAAGTCCGCCTTAAGTTTACCCCGCGTCTCGTTTTTAAGCTTGACCGTTCGCTTGAGATGGGCGACGCGGTTCTTGCGCTTTTAGATAAGCTTCCTCCTGTGATTGAGGAGCATGCTCAAGCAGATGGCAAATCTGACCCAGCTTAAGATTCTTGAGGAGTTGAACGGACTTCTTCTCGTGGATAAGCCTGCGGGGATTGCGTTTTCCACTGTTATCAAGACGGTGAAGCGCAAGTTCAATCTGGTCAAGGTGGGGCATGGAGGCTCACTTGACACTGCCTCTTCCGGGCTTATGATTCTTCTTCTCAATGACGCCAACCGTTATGTGGGTGAGATTATGGGCGCTGACAGGTTCTACAAAGGAACGATGCGTCTTGGCATGGCCACTAACACCCATGACTCCCAC
>JAGBZQ010000075.1 GCA_017628165.1 Kiritimatiellia bacterium
CATGCCTACGACGAATCAAAGTCAAGGCACATCCTAAAACAAAAAAAGGAAAGTGGTTGTCCCGTCTGGAATCGAACCAGAACTAAGAGAATCAAAATCTCCTGTGCAGCCTCTACACCACGGGACAATATGTGGCAACGCACCAGGCCTTGAAGCCCTCTGCGCAAAGCGACGCGGCGATAGCGCGCCCCTCCTCCCCTGAACGGACAAGACCAAACAATGTCGATCCGCTGCCGCTCATCGCAGCACCTCGAACCCCGGCTTTTTCAAGACGCTCCTTGAGCAAGCCGATACGAGGATGCAGCTCCACGGCAGGATGCTCAAGATCATTCATGAACGACCGAGCCATAAGATCAACATCACCCGCCGCAAAAGAAGAAACCATATTATACAAAATTGAAGGGTCATCTGTCACGCGAGAAATGCACTTTTTAAAAACTTCTGGCGTGGAGCAAAAGACTCCCGGATTCGCGATTACAAGAAAAACCTTTGCACCCTTAAGAGAAGCCGAGCGAACCAATTCGCCACGCCCCTCCATCACCACGGGCCCTGCGAAGCGCGAAAGCACAAGAGCAGGAACGTCCGAACCAACCGCCGCACCAATCTCGGCAAGACGCTCCGGCGAATACCGAAGATTCCACATCTCGTTTAACGCCACAAGCACGCCTGCGGCATCCGCACTTCCACCACCAAGCCCGCCGCCCGCAGGAATTCGCTTTTTGACAGAAATTCTCACTCCTTTCAATCTCTCTGGATGAGGAGCGCTTGAGCGAAGCACTTTTGCCGCCTTTACGCATAGATCATCAGCATAAGGAAGATCGGATGTAATCGCATTGGCAAATTCGATCGTAAGAGTATCACTCAACTCGATCGGCACCACCAAAGAACGAAGCGCGTGGTATCCATCCGCGCGCTTCGCAAAAACTTCAAGAGTGAAGTTTACCTTAGCAAAAGCCTCAATCGTCATTTCGAAAGATCATCGCCGTCGGAATCATCGTCATCAGCCTCTTCATCAAAGCCGACTTCCGAATGAGACAGCGCCATGCCCGAGCTGCAAAGCTTAGCAAGCCCATTAACCTCCGCAGGACTGATTCTCGCGGTAAAAGAATGAAGCTTGCCTTTCTTGGTCCAAACAAAGGCGATATCGGCATCGTTTGCAGCAGGCAAGCTTTCGAAGAAACCCTTGAGCATGGCAACCTTGGCCTTATCAGCATCGATCACATCCCAAACCTGAGGAGCGCAATTCTTTACAATCGAATAATACGAGAAGACTCCAGCATAAATGCTGGGCTCCCGAGCATACTCAGGCATAAGTTTTGCAAAACGTTCCTGCGCCGTTGCCGGCGTCGAAACACCCTTGACATAAAGGGCTATAGAGCCGGCCTTTTCCGAAGAAAACTCTTTCTCTTTAGCGGCAAGATTCAGAATATCGGCAAAAAACTCCTCGCCAGAAGCGTCCTTCTCAAACCGCTTACAGGACTTTTGGGCGTCACCGGTAAGATATTTGACCATTGCCGGAAGATCAACCGTAAATTTCGCAGCCGAACCTTCCTGAACATACTTAACGCCCTTCAGATCAAAGCCCCATTTTTTAAGAATCTTAGTAAATTCATTCCACCTCTTTTGAACATTGGGACCTTGTGAATTTTCGCCCCAAGCCATGGCCAGAAGCGCATCCTTGCCTGCGAACGCGAGAGGCGAAGAGTTCTTCATGAAAGATCCCATCTTTGAAATTTCGCTTCCTTCGCGGCAGAAATATTTACAATCAAAATCAAGCCCACGTTGAGAAACCCCTACAGCAACGCCAATCGCCTCAATCTGCTTGAGTAACTCAATATCATCTGCCGGGATTTTAACTGCCGGAATTTTAACC
>JAGBZQ010000076.1 GCA_017628165.1 Kiritimatiellia bacterium
CCTTGGTGGCCTGACGCTGCTGGTCGTTGAAGTAAGCAGGCACCGTAATGACAGCTTCGGTGATCTTCTCGCCCAAATATGCCTCGGCATCCTCTTTGAGCTTGCGAAGAACCATCGCCGAAATCTCCTGAGCGGTATAAACCTTATCGCCCACCTTGACGGCCGCGTCACCATTGGCTGCGCGGACGACCTCATAAGGCATCATCTTGATCTCATCCGTCATCTCGTCATAACGGCGACCGATGAAACGCTTGATGGAATAAACCGTAGACTTAGGATTCGTAACAGCCTGACGCTTTGCCGCCTGACCAACGAGAATCTCACCCGTCTTTGTAAACGCAACGATTGAAGGAGTAGTACGCTGACCCTCCTTGTTGGGGATAACCGTAGCCTCGCCGCCTTCCATAACGGCCATACAGCTATTTGTGGTTCCCAAATCAATTCCTAATACTTTTGCCATATTTTTTCTTCCTATCCGTCACCTTACTGGGGCGACGACTTTTTATAGCAAACAGCGTGCCAACTTTTGTTTTACGGCAAAATCGGCGTGCCAAAAGAGAAAAGTGAGACAAAAAGCGCCATCTTCACTGTCAATGTGTGACAAAATGACACACCTACCACATTAAATTAGGATATGCTCCACACGCTCTTACACACCCCTTTGCCAAGAAAAGCCTTAGTAATCATTATGCACCTTTTTCAGATTTTGCGACCAAGAAGACGCGTCGCAAGAACCTTGAGCGGCTTCGTGTCACCGCTCAACCCGGAAAGCGCAGCAATCGCAGCATCGGTAGCGTTTTTTGCAAGGGTCTCTGTCTTGGAGCGGTCGTAAGGAGAGTCGCCGTCAAGGAGATCGTCCTGATACTGAAACGCAAGCCCCAAATTAAGCGCGAAACTCGAAAGCGCACTTACGCTCACCTCATCTCCGCCTGCGGCAAGAGCCCCCATCTCGGCGGCAGCCACAAAAAGATCAGCCGTCTTATGGGTATAAATAAAATCGACATCCCCCGTCTTTTCGATATCCTCAACCTGCCCTGCCACCACGCCTACGCCGGCGCGCGCCAATGCAGAAACAATCCGCCCTGAATTGCGCGGAGACCTTGCCGCCACCCCAAACGCAAGCGCCTCAAGAGCATCCCCGGCGAGAATCGCATTCGCCTCACCGAATTTTTTCCACACCGTGGGCCGGCCACGACGCTCTACATCATTATCCATAGAAGGAAGATCGTCATGGACAAGCGTATAGTTGTGCAAAAGCTCAATTGCCGCCGCGGGATATGCCGCATCCTCCATTCGTCCTCCCGCCGCAACGGCGGCACCGAGACAAATGAGCGGGCGAATACGCTTGCCGCCAGAGCCGACAGCATAGCGCATAGCTTCTGCAAGCACTGCCGGGCGCGAGGACAAGCGCGGCAAAACTTCATCAAGCGTATGTTCTATCAATTCCAATGCTTTCTGTTCCATGCCTTTTTCCTCCATGCAGATCACAGTTAAAATTCAAGATCGTCAAGGCCTTCCTGCGGGCAATCCGGCGTAACACCCAGATAGCGCATCGTTCTCTCTGCTATGCGCTTGAATACGGGCCCGGCCGAATTTCCGCCCTGATGAAATGGACGCTTTTCATCAAAATCAAGAGTAACGAGTATCACAACCTCCGGAGGAGCCGCCGGCCCACCAGGCATTGGGGAGATTACTCCGGAAGGCACTATTCCGCAAAAAGTAGCACAGTAGAGCCCTGGCTCATAGCCACGCCCGTCCTTACGCGCCTTTTGCGCAGTCCCCGTTTTGCCTGCTACGGAATATCCGTCAAGCTTAGCTCTCCTAGCAGTTCCGCCTGCCGCCGCAACACCGAGCATCATCTTGCGCATCTCACGCGCAGCATGAACGCTAATCACCCTCTCACGCTTGACACGAGAGGCGTCCAAAACGTCATTCCCCTTCGCATCAACGATCTTATCGATGATTGACGGCACATTCCTAATACCATCATTCGCAATCGCCTGATAGGCAGAAGCAAGCTGAATGGCCGTAACAGAAACCCCCTGCCCAATTGGAGCACGCGAACGCGTGGCCTTGTCCCATTTGTGGAAGTTTCTAACGATCCCCCCCTCTTCGCCCGGAAGTTCGATGCCGGTAGGCCTGCCGAAGCCGAACTTCTCGAAATACGAATACAGACGCTCCGCGCCGAAATCAAACCCGAGTTTCCCGATCACGATATTCGAAGAATGGACAATCGCATCCTTTAGAGTAAGCTTCGGACCCATCGCGTGGCTGTCATTCGGAAGCTTGTAGTATTTAAATTCGCCGCGCGCATCCTTCTCGGCGCGATCCGTGGAATAGACCGTCCCGGCATGGGCAAAACCGGCATCCACGGCTGCAGCGGCGGTAATAACCTTCATCACGCTTCCTGGCTCGTAGTTAAAACCGATCGCCCTGTTGCGCCGCTCCTCCGGCGTGGCTTTGTTGTAATACTCCGGGCTGTAATCCGGGAAAGACGCCATCGCCAGAACCTTCCCTGACTTCACATCCAGAACAACGCACCATCCCGCGCCGGAGCCGAATTCCGAGACTCCGCCCTTAAGCTCCTCCTCGGCAATCTTCTGAATGGTATGATCTATGGTCAAATATATATCAGACCCCGGAACAGGCGGAATCTTCTCCTCTATCTTATCGCTGATAACCCGGCGGCGGCCATCCTTCTTGCCGCTGATTTTGCCGGGAATTCCGGAAAGCGCCTTGTTGTAGCGCGACTCGATTCCGTCCACGCCTGAGCGCTCGCGGTTCACGCCCCCCAGCACATGACACAGGCGTTTGCCCTCGTAATGACGGCGGACATCGGTGTTGCGAATGATAACTCCGCCCACCAGACTACGATTTGAAAGAATGTCATACGCACGCCTGTCGTCAGTTATTCCAAGGAGCTGGTAACGCGCGGAATAATTTTTTACCATATCGAAAAGCTGTGAGCGCGGAAGATTCAGGACATCGGCGATGGTAGCGGCCTGCGCGCGTATTGTGCGAGGATTCTTCATTCCTTTGGCGCGCACGACCACCTGCGTCATCGCCACGGGATCAAGCCGAAACTCCCAGCATGGAGTAGACTTCACAAGAGGATACGCCGTACCTCCGGGAGCCTTGCAGTATATGCCGCCGCGGAGACTGGGAATTGACTCGGAAAAGTCATACTGGGGTATCCGCGTGACATCGATTATGAAATGAGCCTTTATAAGCGAATATCCAGTATACGCACCAACCCCCAAAAGGAAGAGGACAGGTATCCAAAATCTGGCTTTTGCGCCGACCCTCATGACTCCACAAATCAGCGAACCCTTCGGCGTGAAGATACGCCGCGGACGGAAGAATCATACTGCGCCGTCCTAAAAGCGTTTGCCCTGCGCTGCAACAGCGCCACCGATGTCTGCCCTGGAAGCGGATTTCCTTTGCCATCCATACGAATAATCTGACGGGGGTTGGGATAATTCATCGCCATTCCGCGTTTAAGAAGCGACCTCTCAAGATTTCCAGAGGCTTTCGCGCTCTCCCACTGAGCCACACTGCGCTCAAGCTCGGCCTTGCACATGACGAGCTGACGCTCCTTGTCGTTGATGGACTTCATGAGCTGCGAACACTGCGACGTTCCCATCAAATTGAAAATAACCATGAGAAACAAAAGAAGAATAACGCCACCGACGGACATCGAATGGCTAACGACGCGCGACATCTTCTTGTGTACTCGGCGATTTGTTCTCATATCGCTTTCTCCATTATCTGTATTGCACGCAACTTCGCGCTACGCGAACGAACATTAAATTCTATTTCTTTTTCCGTGGCCTTCACAGCCTTTTTGGTCACGGCACAAGCTCTCGGCTCAAGCCCCTCCCACTTCGATCCGCCCTGCTGGAGCGAAACCATCCTGCCGACATGATTGGCGAAGAACTTCTTCACGGCTCTATCAGTCAGCGACTCGAACGTGATGACCGCAAAGACGCCTCCCGGACGGAGGAGATTTACCCCGTCTTCAAGCGCTCGCTCAAGCTCACCCATCTCGTCGTTCACCTCCATGCGAAGCGCCTGGAAGACGCGCGTTGCGGGATGATGCCCACCCTTGCGCCCGACAATCCGCTCGATAAACGAAGCGAGCTGAAGCGTTGAGACGAACGCTCTCGCCCCACGCTCCTTCACAATCGCGCGGGCAATCCGGCGCGCCTGCGGCTCTTCACCCCACTTGCGGAACATCTCTGCGAGACGCTCCTCGCTCTCAGTATTGACTATATCTGCCGCACACAATCCTTCTCGGGCGTCCATGCGCATGTCAAGGGGTCCGTCCCTGAGAAAACTGAACCCGCGTCCGGCCTCATCCAGCTGAGGACTCGACACACCCAAGTCAAGCAAGACTCCATCTGCACCATCCCATCCATTTGCATTAGCGAGTGCCTTGATTTCACCATGACACCCTTTTACAGCCTTAAGACGCTCCGCGAGCTCCGGATCGTGAAGGCGCATCGCCTCCACCTCCTGAAGCGCTTGATCATCGCGATCGATACCAAGCACGAAGCCGCCTCTTTTCACAATTTCACGGGTATGCCCCGCGCGTCCGAGCGTGCCGTCCACATATCGCCCTCCAGGCTTCACGCCGAGTAGAGCGATTGTCTCTTCCAACAGAACCGGCACATGACCGCTTTGAAGCATTTCCCGTTACTCCTCCGATCTCTTTTAGAATCCGGCAATCTCGAGCGCCTGGCCAAGAGCCACCTGATCCACAGCATCGGCATCGCCAAGAGCCTTCGGATCCCAGAGTTTGATCATACGAACCGAACCCACCATAGCAACCGTCGTCGTCAAGTTCGCAAACTGAAGGAGCTTGTCGCTAACGCGGATTCGACCTTGAACGTCAAGCATAAGCTGTTCGGAGTTGCCGCCAATCACTTGAAGAGCGCGATTGAGCGCCGGATCAAAGAGCGCCTTTTCGCGAAGTTTCTCGAGGCGAGCCTCCATCTCAGCCTTTGGAACAAGATTGAGGCAGCCTTCCTTATGATCTGGCATTACATAGACGTAATCAGGATCCCCCATGACCGCGCGCCATTCCCGAGGGATGGTAAAGCGCTTCTTGGGGTCAAGGTTGTGATAGAAGCGCCCTACCAAAACGCCCGACACAGTCCTTGTCGACTCTGCGACACTCTCTTTGCCTACTTTTGACATTTCTTGACATAATTATACACTTTCTGACACCGGAAAACAATAAGAATTTTTCAAATCCGTTTTCCCGCTGATTTTATGAAGTTTTTAGCCCTTGCAAGTGCCTTTGCAAGAGCCCTGCAAGGGCTTTTAAAGCTATTTTCCTTTCGTATAGCGGCCATTCTCGGAAGTATCGACGAAAAGATTGAGTTGAATCGCAAAAAGATTGCCGAACTTGA